>NZ_CP017946.1:4190000-4537500 GCF_003952665.1 Bosea sp. Tri-49 | reverse complement strand
CCGCCGGCGCCGGCAGCCTGCTCTCCTATGCGCCTGCGACGGACACCTCGTTCTCTGGCATCGAGGTCCGTGTCGTTCCGGAGAACGTGACAAACGCGCCAAAGACGCCGATCGCCGCTTCGCGCGAGCCGTTGGTCGAAGAGAAATTGCTGATCACCCGCCGCGGCGAGAATTTCGAGACAGTGCTGCGCAATGCCGGCGCCAACCGCGACCAGATCGTCTCGATGATGAAGGCCTTCGACGGGCGGGTGAAGGTCGCTGCCTTACCGGAAGGCCAGGTCCTGCAGGCGCTGTTCGCGCCCGGCCCGCGCGCCGGCGATCCACGTCAGATCGCCCGCGTCGCCTTGCTAGAAAACGGTCGCCCCTCGGCGGTCATCGCGGTCAACGACAAAGGTCTCTTCGTCCCCGTGGCCCTGCCGAGAACCGAGGCGGTCGGCCCGCAGCCGAAGTCGCAGGCCAATCCGGAGGAAGACGAAGAGGATGAAGAGGAAGGCGGCACAGGTGCACGCCTCTATGAGAGCCTCTACGAGACCGGACTGCGCCATGACCTGCCGCGCCCGCTGATCGACGAGCTCGTGCGCATCTTCTCCTACGACCTCGATTTCCAGCAGCGCGTCCGCGGCGGCGACAATCTCGAGGTCATCTTCACCGACGAGGATGAAGGCGAGCGTGCCGAGATCCTCTCGGCCACGCTCACCATCGGCGGCGAGACCAGGCAAGTCTTCCGCTATCAGGCGCCCGAGGATGGGCTGATCGACTATTTCGACACCGAAGGCCGGTCGCTGAAGAAGTTCCTGTTGCGCAAGCCGATCACGGACGCCGAAATGCGCTCGGGCTTCGGCATGCGCTACCACCCGATCATGCGCTATTCGAAGATGCACACCGGCGTCGACTGGGCCAACAAGATCGGCACGCCGATCCTGGCCGCAGGCAATGGCACGATCATCAAGGCGGAATGGGATTCAGGCTATGGCCGCCGAATCGAGATCCAGCACGCCAACGGCTACGTTACGGCCTATTCGCACCAGTCGGCCTTCGCCAAGGGCATCGCACCCGGCGTCAAGGTCCGCCAGGGCCAGGTCATCGGCTTCCTCGGCAATACCGGCCTCTCGACCGGCCCGCATCTGCACTACGAGGTCATGGTCAACGGCAATTTCGTCAACCCGATGAAGATCAAGGTGCCGCGCGGCCGCGAGCTCGACGGCAAGGCGCTTGTCGAATTCAAGCGCCAGCGCGACGAAGTCCAGGGCCTAATCGAAAAGGCCGGAGGCCAGACCGCGCAACTGCGCTGACATTCCACCCCACGGGCCAGATGCTCTCCTCGCTGCTCATCGTCCTGCCAGTCTTCGGCCTGATCGCGATCGGCTATGTCGCGCGCTGGACCAGGCTGCTGCGCGAAACCACCGGCGAGGGTCTCTCCGACTTCGTCTTCGTCCTCGCCGTCCCCTGCCTGCTGTTCAAGACCCTGGCGACGGCCGCGATCCCGCCGGATCAGCCCTGGGGCTACTGGATTTCCTATTTCACCGGCCTCGCCATCGTCTGGATCATCGCCCAGCTCGTGGCGCGACAGCTATTCGCCCGCAAAGGTCCCGAGCTCGTCGTCTCCGGCTTTGCCGCGGCCCAGTCGAACACCGTCTTCGTCGGCGTGCCGATGATCCTGAAGGCCTATGGCGAAGCCGGCGCAGTGCCGCTCGGCCTGCTCCTCGCGGTGCATCTGCCGGTGACGATGACGGCCGCGACCCTCCTCGCGGAAGGCCGGGGCACCTCGCCGCTTCAGCTGCTCAAGCGACTGTTCACCCATCCGATCGTCGTCGGCATCCTGCTCGGCAGCGCCGCGCGCCCGTTCGTCGCCCTGGTTCCAACGCCGCTTTGGTCGATCATCGACCTGATCGCAGGTGCGGCCGTTCCCTGCGCGCTGATCAGCCTCGGCATTGCGCTCCGGCGCTACGGCCTGGCCTCCGGCATCGGGCTGCCGGCGGTGCTGAGCTTTCTCAAGCTCGTGCTGCACCCGCTGATCGTCTTCCTGCTGGCGACGAAGGTGTTCGCCATGCCGGTGGCCTGGGCCGGCGTCGCCGTGCTCTTCGCCGCCTGCCCTTGCGGGATCAACGCCTATCTCTTTGCTGAGCGCTACAAGCAAGGGGTCGCCGACGCCTCCAGCGCGATCGCGCTCTCGACCGCGCTCTCGCTCTTCACCACGATCGGCTGGCTGACCTTCCTCGGTGTCGGCTGACCGAGTTGTCCCTTGCCCGATGGGCCGACGATTCACGTGAAACCAAGCTGCCGTCGGATCGCCGCCGGCGTTGTTCCCTGAGCGCGCAGATCGGCGAGGCTTTGTGAGAACCGGCTCTTGGCCAGCTTCTGCCCGGTCTCGTCGATCAGCAGCCGGTGGAAGTGATAGCGCGGCGTCGCCAGGCCGAGCAGGCGCTGCAGCAGGACATGGATATCGGTCGCCGCTTCCAGATCCTCACCTCGCACGACATGGCTGACGCCCTGCAGCGCGTCATCGACCACCACCGAGAGATGATAGCTCGTCGGCACGTCCTTGCGCGCCAGCACGACATCGCCCCAACGCGCCGGATCGACCGCGACCTCGCGCTCGTCGCCGTTTTCGTCGAAGAGACGATAGAAGAGCTTTTCGCCGGCCATTCTTGCCAAAGCCAAGTCCATGGCGAGCCGCAGCACATGTTGTTCGCCCGTCTCACGACGACGCTGCGCCTCCGCTTCGTTCAGGAGGCGGCACGTCCCCGGATAGACCGGCGCGCCATCGGGATCGCGCGGCCAGGGCGTTCCGGCTTCGGCTTCGCGCCGCTTGACCGCGTCCTTCACCTCCTGGCGCGAGCAGAAGCAGGGATAAACCAGTCCCATCGCCTGGAGCCGATCCAGCGCCCGGCGATAATCGTCGAAATGCAGGGATTGCCGCCGCATATCGGGCGAGAACGACATCCCAAGCCAAGCGAGGTCGTCATGGATGCCTTGTTCGAATTCAGGTCGGCAGCGTGAAAGGTCGATATCCTCGATCCGCAGCAGGAGCCCGCCGCCGAAACGCGCGGCCAGTCGCTCATTGGTGAGCGCCGAATAGGCATGGCCGAGATGCAGCCGCCCGTTCGGGCTCGGCGCAAACCGGAAGACAGGGGAAGACGATGCCATCTCCTCCTGTCTATGGTTCGCCGCATGCCTCGCCAAGCCCGGCCTCCTGACACAAGCCGGAACCGTGATCGGCGATAGACTGGGCCGACATGACGACAATCTCCAGCACAGCCGATCTCGAAGAGGGCATGGCGGTCCTCGTCGCTCTCGACCCCATCTGGGAGCAGATCATCGCCCGCACCGGCATCCCACCGCTGCGCCGCCGCGAAAGCGGTTTCTTGAGCCTCACCTCGATCATCGTCTCGCAGCAGCTCTCAGTCGCGAGCGCACGCGCCGTCTGGGCCCGGGTCGAAAGCGTACTCACGCCGCTGACCCCGGAGCGCGTCCTTGCCGCCAGCGACGAAGAGATGCGGCTCTCGGGCCTGTCGCGGCCAAAGCAGAAGACGTTGCGTGCCGTCGCTACCGCCATCGCCGAGAACCGGCTCGATCTCTTTGCCCTCGAAGCGGCAACGCCTGAATTCGTCCATGAGCACATGACCGCAGTCTCCGGCATCGGCCCGTGGACGGCGGATGTCTATCTGCTGTTCTGCCTCGGCCATCGCGACGGCTTCGCCGCCGGCGACCTCGCGGTCCAGGAGGCGGCGAAGGTCGCCTTCAATCTGCCGACACGCCCCAAACCCGCCGAGCTGGCCGCACTGGCGGAGGCGTGGCGGCCCTGGCGCGGTGTCGCCGCCCGCCTGCTCTGGGCCTATTATGCCGCACTGAAATCGCGCGAAGGCATCAACGCGTAGAGCATTTTCGCGCGAAGTGGATACCGCTTCGCGTGAAGAAAATGCGATAAAACAAAGATCTAGAACCCTTCTGCGATTCGAAGACTGCGGAAGGGCTCTAGAATTCAGCCCTTGATCACCTTGAGGGCGGCCTGGCTCGCCGCACGCAGCAGGCCGGTATCGCTCATCACCGTGACCAGCCGGGCGCCGAGCGCGACGCCTTCCTTGGCGCGCTCAGCCGTCCCTGCATAGAAAGCGACCGGCTTCTTCACCGCATTGGCCCGCGCCACGATATGGCGCATCGCATCGTCGACCTCCTTGGCGGAGGCGTTGATGGAGGCGCCGCCCGAGAGGGCGATCGAGAGATCGGACGGGCCGACGAAGAGTGCATCGATCCCGTCGATGGCGAGGATTTCGTCGATGATCGCCATCGCCTCGCGGGTCTCGATCATCGCGAAGGTCAGTGAGAAATCGTTGGCCTGCTTGAGATAGCTGTTCTGGTCGAGCCCGGAGGCGCCGAGGCCGCCATAGCTGCCCCAGCTGCGCTCGCCGAGTGGCGGGTACTTGGCATAGGCCGCGAGCCGGCGCGCATCTTCGATCGTGTTGATCATCGGTGCGATCACGCCGGAGGCGCCGGAATCGAACAGCTTCGAGACATTCTGGAACTCGCCGACCGCGATGCGCGCAATCGCCGGCTTGCCGGCTGCGTTGATCAGCGGGATCGCGCGAATCACCTCAGCGAGCGTGATCGGCCCGTGCTGCATGTCGAGCGTGACCGCATCAAACCCTTCCTGCGCCAGGATCGCGGCGACACTCGGATCCGGCAGGCCGCACCAAGCGGAAAGCAGCGTCTCGCCCTTGGCGAGACGATCGGCGAGCGAGGACAGCACGGTCGGCTTGGCGGCGGTCATGGGCGCATTCATCCGGTTGCCCGCTCTTCACCAACGGCGGGTCCATCGACCCTGGCCCGAACCGGTGGCGAAAGGCAAACGCTGCGGCATGCGCCATGCTCAAGGGCGCAATGCGGCCAAGGCCGCCTTGCGCCCGAGCGATCGCTCAGCGGCCGGCCTGGATTTCGTCGGCGGCTTTGATCAGCAATTCGGTCATGGTCCGGCGGATCTCGTCGTCCGCGACGGTGACGCTGCCTGCGGCGAAATCGGCCTTGACCTTGCGCAGCACGTCGTCGTCCCCGGCCTCCTCGAAATCGGCGAGTACGACCGACTTGGCATAGGCATCGGCATCGGCTCCGTTCTTGCCGAGCTTCTCCGCGGCCCACAGACCGAGCAGCTTGTTGCGCCGGGCCGTCGCCTTGAAGCGGAGCTCCTCGTCATGCGCGAACTTGTTCTCGTAAGCGTCCTTGCGCTGGTCGAAGGTGGTCATGTGGTTCTTATCCTCTTCGGAGCGGCAATCTTGCTGCGGCGCGATATCAGCCCCGCCATATAGCAATGTGATGGCAGTGCGGGCTAGAGGCCATGCCGTTCAAGCCGATCCAACCCAGTCAAATCAGGCGCCGATGTCTCGCCTCAGGCGCTTTGTTGCGTTTGCAGCACGAAAGGCCCATATAGCGCGAAGTGTGGCCGGTTCTCAGGGAGCAAGGCCCGCATGAACCAGCCGGACCGGCGCGCCAGGATCGAACTCGACAGAGCAACGAGATTGCGCGAGAGCGTGCTGAAAAGGGCCATGATCCCGCCGCGGGCAACCGCGACCAGAGAGAGGCCGACCCTTTGGATTTCCTCAAGCCACGGTATATCCCGATGAACCGCCGCCGTCGCATTTACGAAGGCAAGGCGAAGGTCCTCTATGAAGGACCGGAGCCCGGAACGCTGATCCAGCATTTCAAGGACGACGCGACCGCCTTCAATGCCAAGAAGCATGAAGTGATCGACGGCAAGGGCGTGCTGAACAACCGCATCTCCGAGCACATCTTCAGCAACCTCAACGACATCGGCGTTCCCACGCATTTCATCCGCCGACTCAACATGCGCGAGCAGCTGATTCGCGAGGTCGAGATCATTCCGCTCGAGGTCGTGGTCCGCAATGTCGCGGCCGGCTCGCTGTCGACCAAGCTCGGCATCGAGGAAGGCACCCAGCTGCCGCGCTCGATCATCGAGTTCTACTACAAGAATGACGCGCTGGGCGATCCGATGGTCTCGGAAGAGCACATTACCGCCTTCGGCTGGGCGACGCCGCAGGAGATCGACGACATCATGGCGCTCGCCATTCGTGTCAACGACTTCCTCTCCGGCCTCTTCCTCGGCGCCGGCATCCGGCTCGTCGACTTCAAGATCGAGTGCGGCCGGCTCTGGGAAGGCGAGATGATGCGCATTGTCGTCGCCGACGAGATCAGCCCCGATTCCTGCCGTCTCTGGGACATCCGGTCGAAGGACAAGATGGACAAGGATCGCTTCCGCCGAGATCTGGGTGGGCTGATCGAGGCCTATACCGAAGTGGCGCGCCGCCTCGGTATCCTCGGCGAGAACGAGAAGCCGGGCCCGGCAGGCCCTCGGCTGGTCCAATAATTGCCGCGCCTGGTGCAGTGACCGCCGCGGCTAACGAGCTTCTGATTGTCGGACGGGGGCGCTTGCGCTCCCGTTTGCGTTTGGGCGCGCTCGGGCTGGGCGCGCTGCTGATCGCCGGTTGCGCCGACCATTTCGGCCCGGGCTTGGTCCAGCTCGCTGCCGGCCGCGGCTGGGAGCCGTTGCCGATCCAGAACTGGGTGGTCAACGACGGCGTCAATCCGAAGGCGATGGTTTTTTGCACGCCGCAGGACTGCCAGCGTCCCGGCGTCGCCGCGCTGATCAGCTTCGAGGGCCGCGAAGCGGCCGACATGGCAAGGACGCTCGCCCTCAATCCGGCGCGGCTGGCACGCGAATTCTCGAAGCGCCCGAAGGCAAAGCAGGCCGACAAGCCGGCGAGCACGACCACCGTCTCCCGCTTCAAGCAGGAGGGCACCGATGGCATCCTTGTCGAGATCCGCGCCAAGGAGGGCGGCCGCCTCGCCTCGACCGCAATCCTCTACGCTCGCAAGGACAATACGCTCGCCATGGCGATCGCGGTGACCGATGATTCGCAAGCCGCCCAGGATTTCGCCCGCGCCACCTGGGCCAGCCGCTGACATCATCGATCGACCGGTAAGCAGGAGACCTCGATGGGCGACAAGCCGCAACTCGACTCGCAGCTGGTCCAGGATTTCGTTCGCAACGCTCACGGCAATTTCGACAAGGTCACCGCGCTCGTCAGCGAGCATCCGACCCTGGTGAATGCGGTCTGGGATTGGGGCGGCGGTGACTGGGAGAGCGGGCTCGGCGCCGCCGCCCATACCGGGCGCCGCGAGATCGCGGAATTCCTGCTCGCCCGAGGCGCGCGAATGGACATCTTCGCAGCGGCGATGCTCGGGCATCTCGATCTGGTCCGCGCCCATCTCGCTGCCGTGCCGACCGCCCTGACTGCTTCCGGTCCCCACGGCATCCCGCTGATCACACATGCGAAGATGGGCGGCGCCCTGGCAGCGCCCGTGCTCGACTACCTGCAGGGCCTGCAGGACGGTTCGACGGCCGCCGACTCGGCGAAGAATGGTTGAGCCTGCACCGATTCACCGCTAAGGCACCCGAATAATCCCGTCTGGAGATCACGATGAAAGCCCGCGTCACCGTCACCCTCAAGACCGGCGTGCTCGACCCGCAGGGCAAGGCGATCGAGGGCGCGCTGAAATCGCTCGGCATCGACGGCGTCGGCTCGGTCCGCCAGGGCAAGGTCTTCGACATCGAGCTCGACGGCGCCGACAAGGCTGCCGCCGAGGCCGCCCTCAAGGCCGCCTGCGAGAAGCTGCTCGCCAACACCGTGATCGAGAATTATCGCGTCGAGATCGGAGCCTGACCCGATGCGCGCCGCCGTCATCACCTTCCCCGGCTCGAACCGCGACAGTGACGTCGCCAAGGCGCTGCGCCAGGCCGGCGCGACCGTCGACCATGTCTGGCATGCCGACCATGAGCTGCCGGCTGGGACCGACCTCGTCGTCCTGCCGGGCGGCTTCTCCTATGGCGACTATCTGCGCTGCGGCGCCATCGCCGGGCGCGCCCACATCATGGACGCGACGCGGGCGCATGCGGCGCGCGGCGGCCTCGTCCTCGGCATTTGCAACGGTTTCCAGATCGCCTGCGAGTCCGGCCTGCTGCCGGGCGTGCTCGCCCGCAACGCCAATCTGAAATTCGTCTGCAAGCGCCAGCACCTCAAGGTCGAGCGCAACGATACCGCCTTCACCTCGGCCTATGCGAGGGGACAGGTGATCGATGTCTGCATCGCCCATGGCGAAGGCAACTATATCTGTGACCCGGAAACGCTCGCCCGGCTCGAGGGCGAGGGCCTCGTTGCCTTCCGCTATTGTGACCCCGAAGGCCAGATCACGGCCGAAGCCGATCCGAATGGCTCGCTCAATCACATCGCCGGCATCTACTCGCCGAGCCGGAACGTGCTCGGCCTGATGCCGCATCCGGAGAATCTGATCGACGGCCTTGTCGGCGGCACCGACGGGCGCGGCATGTTCGCAAGCCTGATGAGCGGCAAGAAGGCGGCGTGAGCGACGCGCCGCCACTGGTCGAGGGCCGCCAGCCGCTCGTCCCCGGCTGGACCCTGCTACTGCCCTTCCCGATGGCCCGCCGCGTCGAGGATGGCTCGCTGGTTTTCTGGCACAGCCCGCGCGGCCTGACCTTCTGGCTCAATGCTTATGATGCCGGCGAGCCGGCAGATGCGCTCGCCGAATGGCACGAGATTCATGCCTCCGCCGCCTTCGACCTCATCGAGGAGCTGGAGACCGACTTCGTCCGTTTCGCCTATCGCCTCGACGAAGGCGCGGACGACGCGCGCCAGCCCGCCTTCTACGGCTTCGCCTGTGATCGTGACGGCGGGCAGATTCACATTGCCGGCTATTTCGACGATCCGAGCCTGCTCGATGCCGTGCTCGCGACCTGGCGCAGCCTGCGCTTCGGTCCGCCGCTGCAATAGGCCTGCTCAGCTGCCCTTCTGCGCCCGCGCCAGCATGCGCGACGCGGCCGCGCCGTCGAGCGGACCGACATGCTTGTCGAGGATCCGCCCGTCCGGGCCGATCAGGAAAGTCTCGGGAACGCCGTAGACGCCCCAGTCGATCGCGGCCCGGCCACTGCGATCGACGCCGACGGCCGAATAGGGATTGCCGAGCGCGCCGAGGAAGCGACGCGCATTCTCGGCCTCGTCCTTGTAGTTGAAGCCGACCAGGGCAACTTTGCCCTGCTTCACCGCAACTGAATCCGCCATGGCGACGAGGAAGGGATGTTCGACGCGGCAGGGCGCGCACCAGCTCGCGAAGACGTTGACGATCGTCGCTTTGCCCTTGGCCAGATCCGCCATGTCAAAGGTCGGCACGGGCTGGCCATCGCGCTGCAGCCCCTCCAGCGGCGGCAATGTGATCGCCGGTGCCGGCTTGCCGATCAGCGCCGAGGGCACCTTGCTGGCATCGCCGAAGACCAACCCCTTGGCGAACACCGCGGCCAGCGCCGCGAACACAATCAGCGGGATGGCATAGAGCCAGGGCGAGCGCCGCGGGGTTGAGGTCGAAGCCTCGCTCATGACGTGCTGCTGCCGCCGCGGCGGCCGGCACCGCGTTCTTCCAGCGCCGCCAAGGCCCGCCTCTGCGCGCGCCGATCGAGCAGAATGGTCGCCCCGAGGCCGAGCAGGATCACCGCAGCAGCCAGATAGGCCGCGAGGATGAAGCCGGCGTGGGCTCCGAGTGCGTCCATCATTGCGCCGCCTGCAAAGAAAGCCGGTCGAGCCGCTCGGCCTCGAAGATCGTCAGCGTCCGGACCCGGCGGCGGATGATCTCAGCCTGCATCGCCGCAAGATGCAGCGCCAGCGCGAGAACCGTGAAGCCGAGCGCGGTGACCACGAGCGGCCACAGCATCGAGGCATGGATGGTTGGCCCACCGAGCCGCAGCACCGAGGCTGGCTGGTGCAGCGTGCTCCACCAGTCGACCGAGAATTTGATGATCGGGATGTTGACGCAACCGACCAGCGTCAGGATCGCGACGGCACGGCCGGCGCGAGACGGCTCGTCGATGGCGCGACGCAGCGCGATGACGCCGAGATAGAGCAGGAACAGCACCAGCATCGAGGTCAGGCGCGCATCCCAGACCCAGTAAGTGCCCCACATCGGCTTGCCCCAGAACGAGCCGGTGAGCAGGCAGATCAACGCGAAGCAGGCACCGATCGGCGCCGCCGCCTGCTGGGCGACGTCGGCAAGCGGATGGCGCCAGACCAGGACGCCAAGCGCCGAGAGCGCCATCATCGAATAGAACATCAGGGCCAGCCAGGCGGCCGGCACATGGATGTACATGATCTTGATCGTCTCGCCCTGCTGGTAGTCGGCCGGAGCGACGAACCAGACGAAATAGAAGCCGATCGCGAGCAAAAGCGCAGCCGCGCCCGCAAACCAGGGCAGCAGCACGCTAGACAGGCGCATGAAGCGCGCCGGATTGGCCAGTTCGGTAAGGCTCGGCATTGAGGTGGTGGCCGGCTCTGCTCTTAATTTCGACGAGAGAGCATTAGCAATCGCCGGCCCGGCTCACAATCGACCTCGAGGCCCTGCGACGATGCGGCCCGGACAGCGCTAATCCTTCTCGGACGCGCCCGCCGCTCCGTGTCCGTCCTTGTCGAGAACACTGAAGCTGCCTGAGCGCGCGCCGTCGGCGGCGACTTCAAAGCCCTCGGCGCTCAGACCGCGCCTGAGCAATTCCCGCACCGCCGCAGCGCGGCTCGGCATACGCTTGTCAAAGCGCCAGTTCTCGACGGCGCGAAGCTCTTCCGCGCTGAGCATGATCTGCAGCCGTTCGCCGCGTTCCAGGTCCGACATGGCGCGCCCCCAATCGCGCTAAGAATGAGTAAGTGACTATATGAGCACAAATCGCTCATTCGCAAGTGGCGGCGGCGCCGGCGGTACCTTAGCGTCATGCCATTCAGGCGCTTACGCTGTAACTTACTAACTAATTGAAATTATTCGATTTTTATTTGCCTCTCCCGCGATTCCGGTCTAATGCTCGGCACAGGAGGGATTGTCATGCTCATCACGCTATCCGATCCCATGCGGCGCGATATCGAAACGACCGTGCGCTCGAGGGCCGGTGAATTGCGCGTCGTCAATGTCTTCGGCGTGGCCGAAGAGGTCCAGCTTCGTTTCCTCGACGACAATGTCGCGCTCGAGGACATCGCTGCCGTCGTCGCCCATCTCGCATCTCAGTCCGGCTGCGCGCTGGAACTCGACCGGGGCGATCTGCACAAGGCCTGAAGCGTCAGTCTGGCTGGCGCAGCGCGGCAGCCGCCGCGACGCAGCCCACCGCCGCTGCCATAAGCGACAATGCAGCAAGGATCAGCAGCGGGCTCTGCAGCGACATCGGCCCGCGTGCGGCGTCTGAGGCCGAGACACCGAAGATCAGCACCGGCACGCAGAGCGGCGCGACCAGGATCGGCAGGATCAATCCGCCACGACGCAGGCTCGCGGTCAACGCAGCCGCCGCCGCGCCGATGAAACTCAGCGCGGGTGTGCCGAGCGCCAAGCTCGCCGCCAGCGGCAGCACACCCTCCGCAGGCAGGGCGACGAGCAGCCCGAGCAGGGGCGCGGCCAGGGTCAACGGCAAGCCGGTTGTCAGCCAGTGCGCCAGCGCCTTGGCTAACACCGCGAACTCCAGCGGCAGCCCCGCGCCACGGATGAGATCGAGCGAGCCGTCCTCCTCGTCGGCCTGGAACAGCCGGTCGAGCCCGATCAGTGTCGCCAGCAACGCCCCCAGCCAGAGGATCGCCGGGCCGATCCGCGACAACAGGTTGAGATCGGGCCCGAGCGCGAACGGGATCAGGACGACGACGGTCAGGAAGAAGACGAGCGCGAGCTCGCCGCCGCCACCGGCCCGGACCGCCAGCGCGAGATCACGCTTCAGAATGGCGAGGAAGGCGCGGCTCACGGTCCGATCCTGAGTTCGCGCACCCCATCGAGGCCGAGCGGCCCGTGGGTCGCGGCGAGGATCGCCCCGCCTGCTGTGAGATGCGCTCGCATCAGCCCGGACAGCATCGCCTGCGAGCCTGCGTCGAGCGCGGCAAAAGGCTCGTCGAGCAGCCAGATCGGCCGCGACGAAACCAGCAGCCGCGCCAGCGCCACACGCCGGCGCTGGCCGGCGGAAAGATAGCCCACCGGCAGGGCTCCGACATGCGGCAGGCCGACCCTGGCGAGCGCTTCGGCCGGGCTCACGCCTGGCGCGCCAAGCAGATCCTGCGCGAACTGCAGGTTCTCGGTTGCCGTCAGCGCAGTCTTCAGCCCGTCGCGGTGGCCGACCAGATGGGCTGCTTCCGCCAGCGGCATGTCGTCGAGACCATCGAGCCTGATGGCCCCGGCCTCGGGACGCAGGCGGCCGCATAAAATAGCGATCAGGCTCGACTTGCCGGCGCCGTTGCGGCCGGTGAGCGCGATCGCCTCGCCACTGGCCAGACGAAAGCCCACGCCATCGAAGATCGCGCGGCCGCCGCGCCGGCAGACGAGCCCTTCGGCCGTCAAGGCGAATGTCTGGTATCGGATTTGCGTCACGGCGAACCTGTCATCCCGGAGGTCATTACCGTTTCGCCCAACGCATATCGAGCCTGTAGCGGGCTTCTTGGAATTGATCTATAGAACCCGTGGCTACGCCGCACGCCGATCCGGCGCGGGGCTCGGGCACTCCCGGGGCGGCGAGCGCGACATGCGCAATAGGCCTTCGACCGGATTCATCCGCAAGGACGGTCCGGCTCGCGACCGCAACCCCTTGATCAGGATAGCCCGCATGGCTTCGCTCGACTCTTTCAAATGCCGCCAGACGCTGACCGTCGGCGCCAAGACCTATGAATATTACTCTCTGCCGCTCGCCGAGCGGAACGGCCTGCCCGGCATCTCGAAGCTGCCCTTCTCGATGAAGGTGCTGCTCGAGAACCTGCTTCGCTTCGAGGATGGCCGCTCGGTCTACAAGGCCGACATCGAAGGCTTCGTCGCCTGGCTGACCGACAAGGGCACCGCCGGCAAGGAGATCGGCTTCCGCCCCGCGCGCGTGCTGATGCAGGACTTCACCGGCGTCCCGGCCGTCGTCGATCTCGCCGCGATGCGCGACGGCGTCGTCGCGCTCGGCGGCGACCCCGCCAAAATCAACCCGCTCGTTCCGGTCGATCTCGTCATCGACCATTCGGTGATCGTCGACGAGTTCGGCTCGCCCAAGGCGCTCGCGCAGAATGTCGAGCTCGAATATGAACGCAATGGCGAGCGCTACCGCTTCCTGAAATGGGGCCAGGGCGCCTTCGACAATTTCCGCGTCGTTCCGCCGGGCACCGGCATCTGCCACCAGGTCAACCTCGAATACCTCGCCCAGACCGTCTGGACCCGCAAGGAAACCATCGACGGCGCCGAGGTCGAGGTCGCCTACCCCGACACCGTCGTCGGCACCGATTCGCACACCACGATGGTCAATGGCCTGGCCGTCCTCGGCTGGGGCGTCGGCGGCATCGAGGCCGAGGCCGCCATGCTCGGCCAGCCGCAATCGATGCTGCTGCCCGAGGTGATCGGCTTCAAGCTGACCGGCTCGCTGAAGGAAGGCATCACCGCCACCGACCTCGTGCTGACCGTCACCCAGATGCTGCGCAAGAAGGGCGTCGTCGGCAAGTTCGTCGAGTTCTTCGGCCCCGGCCTCTACAACCTGACGCTCGCCGACCGCGCGACCATCGCCAATATGGGCCCGGAATACGGCGCGACCTGCGGCTTCTTCCCGGTCGATGGCGAGACGCTGGACTATCTCACCACGACCGGCCGCGCGCCCGAGCGCATCGCGCTGGTCGAGGCCTATTCGAAGGCGCAAGGGCTGTTCGCTACGGTCGAGATGGCCGATCCGGTCTTCACCGACACGCTCGAACTCGATCTTTCGACCGTGCAGCCCTCGATGGCCGGCCCCAAGCGCCCCGAGGGCCGCGTCGATCTCGGCGCCGTCGCCAAGGGCTTCGCCGCGGCGATGGAGACCGACTACAAGAAGGCGGCCGAGATCTCGCGCCGCGTGCCCGTCGAGGGTCAGTCCTTCGATCTCGGCCATGGCGACGTTGTCATCGCCGCCATCACCTCCTGCACCAACACCTCCAACCCCTCGGTGCTGATGGCGGCGGGCCTGCTCGCCCGCAACGCGGTCGCCAAGGGTCTCAAGGTCAAGCCCTGGGTCAAGACCTCACTGGCCCCCGGCTCGCAGGTCGTGGCGGAGTACCTCGCCAAGTCTGGCCTCCAGACCGATCTCGACAAGCTCGGCTTCAACCTGGTCGGCTTCGGCTGCACCACCTGCATCGGCAATTCCGGACCGCTGCCTGCGCCGATCTCGAAGGCGATCAACGAGCAGGGCCTGATCGCGGGTGCCGTCATCTCCGGCAACCGCAATTTCGAGGGCCGCGTCTCCCCCGACGTGCAAGCGAACTATCTGGCATCGCCGCCGCTGGTCGTTGCCTATGCGCTGGCCGGTTCGGTTCAGATGGATCTGACCAGCGAGCCGCTTGGCACGGGATCGGACGGCAAGCCGGTCTACCTCAAGGACATCTGGCCCTCCAACAAGGAGATCCAGAGCTTCATCGCCCAGAACGTCACCCGCGCCATCTTCGAGGCGAAATACGCGGATGTCTTCAAGGGCGACGCGCACTGGCAGGCGGTCAAGACGCCGTCGAGCCAGACCTATGCCTGGGAGGACGCCTCGACCTACGTGCAGAACCCGCCCTATTTTCAGGGCATCAGCAAGACCCCGTCGCCGGTCACCGACATCGTCGGCGCCCGCGTGCTCGGCCTGTTCGGCGACAAGATCACCACCGATCACATCTCGCCGGCCGGCTCGATCAAGGCGGCTTCGCCTGCCGGCCATTACCTGAGCGAGCATGGCGTCGCCGTCGCCGACTTCAACCAGTACGGCACGCGCCGCGGCAATCATGAGGTGATGATGCGCGGGACCTTCGCCAATATCCGCATCCGCAACCACATGATGGGGCCGAACGGACGCGAGGGCGGTTACACCATCCACTATCCGAGCAAGGAAGAGCTGCCGATCTACGACGCGGCGATGCGCTACCAGGCCGAGAAGGTGCCGCTGGTGATCTTCGCCGGTGTCGAATACGGCAACGGCTCGTCGCGCGACTGGGCTGCCAAGGGCACCAACCTGCTCGGCGTCAAGGCCGTGATCGCCCAGAGCTTCGAGCGCATCCATCGCTCGAACCTCGTCGGCATGGGCGTGGTGCCATTCACCCTGCAGGAGGGTACGAGCTGGGCCTCGCTCAACCTGAAGGGCGACGAAAGCGTGACGATCAAGGGCCTCGCCACCGTCAAGCCGCGCCAGACGCTCGAAGCCGAGATCACCTATGCCGACGGCACGGTGAAGAAGGTGCCGATCCTCTGCCGGATCGATACGCTGGACGAGCTCGACTACTTCAAGAACGCCGGCATCCTGCACTACGTGCTGCGCGGCATCGCTGCGTAAAGGCTCGACGCCGATACTATCGGGACGCCCGGCCGCAAGCCGGGCGTCTCTCTTTGGTCCCGACTGTTGTCCAATCTTGCACGCAGGTGTAAGGGGGCGGTCACAGCCATCCTCGGCGGGGGGCTTGGGGCAGGCGCGGGGCGAACGCGCCCGGACGCCATCCGCCATCATCATCCACGACGGAGCACCTGCATGTCCGCCACGTTCGAGACGGTCGCCGGCATCATTTCGGAGACTTGCGACATTCCTCGCGAGAAGATCACGCCCCAAAGCCACGCGATCGAAGATCTCGGCATCGACTCCCTCGCCTTCCTCGACATCGCCTTCGCCATCGACAAGGCCTTCGGCATCAAGCTGCCGCTCGAGCAGTGGACCCAGGAGGTCAACGAGGGCAAGGCGCCGGCCGAGCAGTATTTCGTGCTCGAGAACCTGTGCAAGCGCATCGACGACCTCGTCGCCGCCAAAGCCGCCTGAACGAGCCCTGGCCCATCCGGGCCAGCGCTGGACGTTGAAACGCCGCAAGCGGGGCATGACCCCGATCGCGGCGAGACGGGTTGGAACCGCATGCGCCTCGAATATTTCGACATGATCGACAAGGTCGAGAGCTTCGATCCGGCCGCCAAGCGGATTGTGACCCGCTCGACCGTTCCGGCCGAAAGTCCGGTCTTCGAGGGCCACTTCCCCGGACACCCGCTCGTTCCCGGCGTGTTGCTCACCGAAACCATGGCCCAGGCCTCCGGCTATCTGCTGCTCGGGCTGAACCGCCTGACGCAGATGCCGTTCTTGATGATGGTCGACAAGGCGCGCTTCCGTACCTTCGTCGAGCCAAACGCTGTGCTCGACGTCAGCGCCGAGCTCGTCCATGAGGGCTCCGGCTACGCTGCGACCAAGGCAAAGATTGCGATCGCCGGCAAGCCGATCTGCGATGCCGAGCTTCGCTTCCGGCTGATGCCGTTCCCCGCCGATATGCGCACCCTGATGCAGGCTCGCATCGCTGCCATCGGCCTCTCGCCGGAGGCAGCCTGACATGCACCGCGACGTCGTCATCACCGGCATCGGCCTCGCCTCCAGTCTTGGCGAGGGCATCGAGGCCCATGCGCAGGCGCTTGCGACGAGCGCAGCGCCGGTCGTCGATATCAAGAGCTTCGCGCCCTATCCGCTGCACCCGTTGAAGCCGCTCGAGCTCGATCGGCAGATCCCGAAGAAGTCCGACCAGCGCCAGATGGAGCCCTGGCAGCGCCTCGGTGTCTATGCCGCTGGTCTCGCGCTCGATGACGCCGCCCTGAAGGACGACGCCGAAGCCAAGAGCGAGCTTCAGGTCATCGTCGCCGCCGGCGGCGGCGAGCGCGACCATGCCGTCGACGCCGCCGTGCTGGCCGGTCTGCGCAATGCGAACCAGCCCGGCGCTTTCCTCAACGAACGGCTGATGAGCGATCTCAGGCCGACGCTGTTCTTGGCCCAACTCTCCAACCTGCTCGCCGGCAATATCGGGATCGTGCACGGCATCACCGGAGCCTCGCGCACGCTGATGGGCGAGGAGCAGGCCGGCGTCGACGCCATCCGCACGGCCCAGGCCCGCATCGCAGCCGGCCAGGCCGATCTCATTCTCGTCGGCGGTGCTTACAATGCCGAGCGCCGGGACATGCTGCTGCTGTTCGAGCTCGGCGGCTTCCTGCGCGCAGCGGACTTCGCGCCCGTTTTCGGACGAACCGATGTACCCGGCATGATCACCGGCAGCGCCGGTGCCTTCCTTGTGCTCGAATCGGCCGAGCGCGCTGCTGCGCGTGGCGCCAAGGTCCATGCCCGACTGAGCCATGCCAGCGCCCATCGCAGCCGCCGCCAGCCCGGCTCGGTCGCCAAGGCGCTCGACGAGTTGCTTGCCGGCTTCGGCCCGCTTGCACCCGACGCGCTCGCGATCTCGGCCGCGACCGGCTGCGCCGCGATTACCGACGAAGAGGCGGCCGCGATCGCCAAGGCCGCCCCCCAGGCGCGCCGTGTCGCCACCGGCGACCTTGTCGGCCATTCCATTGAAGCCGCCTTCCCGGTCTCGGTCGCGCTCGCCGCGGCCGCTCTTTCGACCGGCGCCGCAAATGAGGCGATCGTTACCGGCGCAGCGCACTGGCGTGGCGAAGGCGCCGCCCGGTTGGTCAAGGCTTGAGGAGAGGCGTCATGGGTGCAAGCCATCGCGACAGCCAGGACCGGCCGATCGTCGCCGTCACCGGGCTCGGTATCGTCACCTCGCTCGGCCAGGGCAAGGATGCTAACTGGGAAGCTCTGACTGCCGGACGTTCCGGCATCCACCGCATCGAGCGTTTCCCGACCGAGGGCTTGCGCACCACCATCGCAGCGACCGTCGACTTCCTGTTCGACGGGTCGTTTGCAGCGCCTGAACTCTCCGAAAAGCTCGCCACGCTCGCCGCAGACGAAGCGGTGGCGCAGAGCGGCCTCGGCGAGGCCGGAGATTTCCCCGGCGAGCTCTTCATGGCCGTGCCGCCGGTCGAGATGGAATGGCCGCAGAAGCAGGAACTGGCGCAGGCCATCGAGGGCAATACCGATTATGATGCGCTGCTGCGCGTCGCCGCCGGCCACAAGCACCAGGCGATGCATGAGCTCTTTCTGTTCGGCGGCGTCGCCGAACACATCGCCGAGAAGTTCGGCACCAAGGGCTCGCCGATCTCGCTGTCGACCGCCTGCTCGTCGGGCGCGACCGCGATCCAGATGGGCGTCGAGGCGATCAGAAGGGGCGAGACTGAAGCTGCCTTGTGCATAGGCACCGACGGATCGGTCCATGCCGAGGCGCTGATCCGCTTCTCGCTGCTCTCGGCCCTGTCGACCCAGAACGATCCACCGGAAGGCTCTGCCAAGCCATTCTCCAAGAACCGCGACGGCTTCGTCATGGGCGAGGGCGCCGGCGCGCTGGTGCTGGAGGATTACGACCACGCACTGGCGCGTGGCGCGACCATTCTCGGCATCGTCGCCGGCTGCGGCGAGCGTGGCGACGGCTTCCACCGCACCCGCTCGAGCCCGGACGGCAAGCCGGCGATCCTCGCCATGCAGGATGCCCTCGCCGATGCCGGTCTCACTCCCGATGACGTCGACTACATCAATGCCCACGGCACTTCGACGCCCGAGAACGACAAGATGGAGGCGATGAGCTGCTCGGCCGTCTTCGGCGAGCGCATGGCAAAGCTCCCGATCTCGTCGAACAAATCGATGCTGGGCCACACATTGACCGCCGCTGGCGCGGTCGAGGCCGTAATCTCGCTGCTGACGATCGCCAATGGCCGCATCCCGCCGACGATCAACTACAATCTGCCCGACCCGGCGATTGCAATCGACGTCGTCCCCAACCAGGCTCGCGACGCCAGGGTGCGCACCGTGCTGTCGAACTCCTTCGGCTTCGGCGGCCAGAACACCTGCCTCGTCCTGACGGCCGGACCGAACGCAGCATGACCAGAGTTCTCGTCACCGGCGGCGCCAAGGGCGTCGGCGCTGCGATCGTGCGCGCGCTCGTGGCTGATGGCCACGATGTCGATTTCACCTATCGCTCCTCGGGCGAGCAGGCAAAGGCCCTTGCCGCCGAGATCGCCAAGGCTGCCCCCGGCTGCACGGTGCGCGCCTTGCCGCTCGACCTCTCCGATAAGGCGGCGCTCGACACCTTCTGCGAGCAATGCGAGGGCGAAGCCTATTTCGGCTTCGTCCACAATGCCGGGCAGCCCTACGATTCGCTGGCGGCCATGCTGGTGCAGGACAAAGCCGAGGCGGCGATGCAGGTCAATTTCTGGGCCTTCACCCGACTCGCCAAGAGCCTGATGCGCGGCATGATCCGCGCCAGGGCCGGCCGTATCGTCGCGATCGGTTCGGTCGCAGCGCTGCGTGGCAACCCCGGTAACGCCGCCTACGCCGCCTCCAAGGGCGCGCTGATTTCCTATGCCAAGACGCTTGCGGTCGAGACCGGCAAGCGTGGCGTCACCGTCAACGTGATCGCGCCGGGCTTCGTCGACACCGACATGATGGCGCCCTACGCCGCTTATCGCGACAAGATGGAAGGCCAGATTCCGGCTGGACGCTTCGCCAAGCCAGAGGAAGTCGCCGGTCTTGCGGCCTTCCTGATGAGCCCCCCGGCGGCCTATATCACCGGCACGGTCCTGCCGATCGATGGCGGGGTGACCGCGCAGATGGGCGTGCATCGCTAAGGTCGGCGCCAGCGCTTCACGTGAAATATGGTAAACGATCGGCGCTTGGCGAAGCTCTGCGAACCGCTTATGTTCATTCTGAACCGGAGTGAACCATCATGACGGCCGCTTTCACGATCCGCCTCGACGACGAGACTCTCGCCAAACTCGACGCGTTGGCGGCAGATACCGATCGCTCGCGCAACTGGCTCGCCGCCAAGGCGATCGAGAATTACATCGAACTCAATGCCTGGCAGATTGCCCGCATCAAGGAGGGCATCGCTCAGGCCGATCGTGGTGAATTCGCCACGGAGGAAGAGCTCGATGCGATCGAGGCGGAGCTGCAGGCACGCATCGATTCGACCAGATGAAGCTCGTCTGGACCGCAAGAGCAAAGGCTGACCTTCGCGCTATCGCCCTCTATGTCGCCGACTTCAGTCCAACGGCAGCGCTCGCCCTCGTCCGCCGGCTCCGCTCAGCCGCCGCCCAGTTGGTCGATTATCCGCATAGTGGCCGAGCCGGACGGGTAGAAGAGACGCGTGAACTCGTGGTAGCCGGCACCAGCTACATCCTTCCCTATCGCGTCCGCGACGGACGCGTCGAAATCCTCGCTGTCCTGCACGCCTCGCGGCAATGGCCGGGCCAGCTCTGAAAGACGACGACCCATGCTCTCCCTCCAGCTCCACGGCGACCGCGACCTCCGCCTCGAACAGATCGAGCCGCCGCCGCCACCGGCCGCCGGCGAGGTCCAGATCCGCGTGCGCGCCGTCGGCCTGAACTATCTCGATCTCTGGGGCTTTCGCGGCATGGCCTTCGCCAAGCGCAAGATGCCGCAGGCGGCCGGCGTCGAGGCGGCTGGCGAAGTCGTCGCAATCGGCGAGGGCGTCTCGCGCTTCCGCGAGGGCGACACGGTGACCATGTATGGCGCCGAGACCTGCGGCCAGTGCAGGGCCTGCCGCGAGGGCCGCGACAATCTCTGCGAGAACGTCGCCGGCATCATGGGCTTCCATATCGACGGCTTTGCCCGCGAGCTGATCAACCGGCCCGAGCGCCTGGTGATCAAGGCGCCGAAGGGCGTCTCCTTCGAGGAAGCCGCCTGCGCCCCGATCGGCTTCGGCACGGTCCAGCACATGCTGTTCGACAATGCGAAACTGGAGCCCGGCGAGGCTGTCCTGGTCCATGCCGGCGGCTCCGGCATCGGTACGGCAGCGATCCTGATGGCCAAGGCGATCGGCTGCACCGTCTACACCACCGTCGGCGACGACGAGAAGGGCGCGAAGGCCAAGGCGCTCGGCGCCGACCATGTCGTCAACTATAGGACCGAGCGCTTCGAGGGCGAGGTCCGGCGCCTGACCAAGCGCAAGGGCGTCGACGTCGTCTTCGAGCACGTCGGCACCGACACCTGGAACGGCTCGTTGCTCTGCCTGAAGCGCGGTGGCCGCCTCGTCACCTGCGGCGCGACCTCCGGTCCCTCGGCGACGATCAACCTGATGCAGCTCTTCCAGCAGCAATACCGGATCACCGGCTCCTTCGGTTGCCGGATGGAGAACATCGCGCAATCGCTGGAGAAGATGGCGGCCGGAATGAAGCCGGTGATCGATTCCGTCTTCCCGCTCGCCGAGTTCGAGCAGGGCCTCGCGCGGATCGAAGGTCGCAAGGTCTTCGGCAAGGTCATCGTCACGCTCTGAGTGTGGAGCAATAAGGCCAGCGCGACTTGACGCGCCGGCCGCAATCCCGCAAGTCGCGCCGCAATGGCGAGGTCCGGTCCGGACGCTGCGCCGGTGGACCGGGCTGGAATTTTGAGGCAGCTTAAGCAATTCGCGACGCGCATCGGCGCTGCGCTGATGATCGGGCTCATCCGCGCGGTCTTCGCCTTTCTGCGCGCGCTCGGGCCGGAAAAGGCCTCCGATCTCGGCGGCTGGCTCTTGCGCAGCGTCAGCCCGCTGATCCCGGTCAACCGCGTCGCCTATGCCAATATCCGCGCCGCCTTCCCGGGGATCGCCGAGGCTGAGGTTCGCCGCATCGCCCGCGGCGCCTGGGAGAATCTCGGCCGCACCGTCGCCGAATACGCCCATCTCAAGACGCTGTTCGACTATGACTACCATAACCCTGATCCCAACGGCCGGATCGAGGTCGTCGGCATCGAGCACTTCATCGCGCTGAAGGACGACGAGGCGCCCGGCCTGATCTTTTCGACCCATCTCGGCAACTGGGAGCTGCCGGCGATCTGCGCCGCCACCTACGACCTCGACACCACCGCCGTCTTCCGTGCTCCCAACGATCCGGCGATCGCTGCCGTGGTCCACGAGATCCGTTCCGGCGCCATGGGCGGGCTCGCTGCCGCCAAGCAGGGCGCCGCCTTCGCCATGCAGGGCGTGCTCGAGAATGGCGGCCATCTCGGCATGCTGATCGACCAGCATTTCACTCGCGGCGTGGTCGTACCCTTCTTGGGGCGCCCGGCGCTGACAAATCCGATCCTCGGCAAGTTTGCCCGCCGCTTCGAATGCCCCGTGCACGGCGTGCGCGTCATCCGCCTGCCGAACCGGCGCTTCCGCATCGAGCTGACCCCGCCGCTCGACCTGCCGCGCGACGCCAATGGCGAGATCGACGTCACCGGGGCCATGGCGATGATGACCGCGGTGGTCGAGGGCTGGGTCCGCGAACACCCCGAGCAATGGCTCTGGATGCACCGGCGCTGGCGTCCGAACCTGATCGGCCCCGAGGCTTTGGCACGTTTTCGCGAGCAGATGCCGCAGACGCCGGTTTTCAAGGCAACGTGATTTCCAATTGAGCGGGGAGTAGCGCTTTTGGTAACCGCCTGCTTTTATACAGGCGTCGAGTTCGAACTGATGGTCCGCCACACCCGCAAGATCGCTGCTGCCGCCCTTCTCCTGCTCGCAGGATTGCCGGCGCATGCCCAGCAACAGCCTGCGGCCCGGCCGAAGGCGGTGGTCGAGCTTTTCACTAGTCAGGGCTGCTCGTCCTGCCCGGCAGCGGATGCGCTCTTCGTCGAACTGGCCAAGGATCCGCGACTGATCACGCTGACCCTGCCGGTGACCTACTGGGATTATCTAGGCTGGAAGGACACGCTCGGCCAGGAGGTCTTCGGCAAGCGCCAGAAGCTCTACGCCAAGGCGCGCGGCGACGGTCAGATCTATACGCCGCAGGCCGTGGTCAACGGCGCCGCCCATATCGTCGGCTCCGACAAGGGCGGCATCGACAAGCTCGTCCAGGAGCAGGGCAAGGACGGTTTTTCGGTGAAGGTCGACCTCGTCGAGGCGGATGGTGCGCTACGCGTCGCCTTGGCCGCAGCGCCCTATCCGAGCGAGAAGCCGGCCGTGGTCTGGCTGCTGCAGGTCAGCCGCACCGCCAGTGTGCCGATCGAGCGCGGCGAGAACAGCGGCAAGACCGTGACCTATGCCAATGTCGTGCGCGGCATCAGCCGCATCGGCGAATGGAATGGCGCAGCTGCGATCTTGAGCGTGCCGCTGGAAACTGTCCGCTCCGCCGCGAAGGCCGACAGCTACGTCGTTCTTGTCCAGGGCGACCTCTACGCCCGCCAGAGCACGATCCTCGGCGCCGCGCGCGGTCCAGCGAAGTAAGCGCTAGAGAATCACAACTTTGTTGGGCAGCTCGTCAACGTCGTCGGCCGCCGGCGGGGCATGAGCGGCGAGCACAGCGCCGACATCGCGTACCGCCGCGATCAGCCCTTCGCGCAGAGCGTCCTGCGCCGCCGCGGCGAGCAGAGGCTCGACGATTTTCTGCCAGGCCTCGCCATCGACCTTGGCCGTGATGCCCGCGTCAGCGACGACTTCGGCATAGCGTTCCTGCACGGCGATATAGAGCAGGACACCGGTGCGACCGCGCGTCAGCGTCAACCCGCGCGCCGTGAACTCGCGCAGCGCCGTCTCATGTGCCTGCCGCCGCTTGACGAAGCCGGGTACGAAGCGCCCGCCGCGCCCGTACCAGAGCAGGGTCGCAAGTAGCAGCGCCGCCGCGATCAGCTGGGTCAGGAAGATGCTCGCCGCGCTCAGCGTCGTCAGCAGCAGGAACGGCCAGGGCACGAACAGGGAGAGCGCCAGCGCCAGCACGAGCGGCACCGCGACATAGCTTCCGGCGGCGCGATCGACGACCACGACGATCTCGCCGGAGGTCTGCCGCTCGGCCTCTCGCACGGCCTCGGCGATGGCGTCGCGGTCGTCGGAATCCAGCATCTCACCAATCTCCCGAAGCGCCGCCGCCACCGGACGAGCCGCCACCGCCCGAGAATCCGCCCGAGCTCGATCCGGAACCCCAGCCGCCGGAGGAGGAGCCGCCGCTCCAACCCGAGCCACCGGACGGCGGCAGGACGATCCAGCGCCCGTCCCGCGTCCGATGCGAGCGCGAGCCACCGGAGGAGCGACCGAGTTCCTGCATGAAACTCACGATCAGGATGAACACCACGATCATGACGAAAATCACCGCGGCGGTCTCGACCCACGACGATTCGTCGCTGCGGATCTGCGCGCGCCGCTGCCATTCCTCGGCATCGCCAGTCAGGATCGACAGGATCGCATCGACACCGCCCTCGATGCCGCCGGCAAAATCGCCGTTCTTGAACTTGGGCGCGACCGCGGTGGTGATGATCACCTTGGAGAGCGCGTCTGTCAGCGCGCCTTCCAGCCCATAGCCGACCTCGATGCGCACCTTGCGCTCGTTCGGCGCGACCAGCAGCAGCACGCCGTTGTTCTTGGCCTTGTCGCCGAGCTTCCAGGCCCGGAACAACCCGTTGGCGAAATCCTCGATCGGGTAGCTCTGCAGCGAGGGCAGCGTCGCGACCACGACCTGGTCGCTGGTCTTCTCCTCATGCGCCTTCAGCTTCCGCTCGATCCGGGCGAAGGCCTCGGCGTTGAGTAGGCTCGAATTGTCGACGATGCGGCCGGTCAACGCCGGATAAGTCGGCTCGGCTGCGATGGCGAGGAATGGGAAGACGAGGAGGAAGAGTAGAACGGCGAGCCGGTTGAACAGTGTCATGCTCGGGCTTGACCCGAGCATCTCATGATCGAGATTCTCGGGTCTGCGCTTCGCTCCGCCCGAGAATGACGGTACGTCAGTAGTCGCGGCGAGCGAGGTCACGCAAAATCACACAGTTCAGAACTTCACCGCGGGTGGCCGCTCCGCTCCTGCCGTCGCCGAGAAGCTTTCCATCGGCTTGGCGCCCCAGAACAACTTCGCCCAGATCACGCCCGGAAAGGTCCGGATCTCCGTATTGAAGGCCTGTACCGTCTGGATGTAATCGCGCCTTGCCACCGCGACCCGGTTCTCGGTGCCTTCGAGCTGCGACTGCAGCGCCAGGAAGTTCTGGTTCGACTTGAGCTCGGGATAGCGCTCCACCGTCACCAAAAGCCGCCCGAGCGCGCCGCTAAGCTGGTTCTGCGCGTCCTGGTATTCCTTGAACTTGGCGGGGTCGGTGATCGTGGAGGCGTCGACCTTGACCTGCGTCGCCTTGGCGCGCGCCTCGATCACCTGGGTCAGGACCTCGCGCTCCTGCTGGGCATAGCCCTTCACCGTCTCGACCAGGTTGGGGATCAGGTCGGCGCGGCGCTGGTACTGGTTCTGCACCTCGCCCCAGGCCGCCTTGGCCTTCTCCTCAAGCGTCGGCACGTTGTTATAGCCGCAGCCTGCCAGCACGAGGCCGAACAGCCCGACCAGCAGCATGACGAAGGGCCGGCGGAAGGCCGAAGACTGCGCGAGCACCATGACGAACCCCTTCGGCTTGGCAGAAGAAACTTGGCAGGACAAATCAGGCTTCGACCATAGCCGCACCGCGAGACAGATCAAACCAACGCCACAAGCATGGCGCGCAGGCCGGCAAGCACGCTAGTCTCGCAGCCAATGAAGAGGAGTGGATCATGCCGCTGACATTGCCCGCATTCCGCGCCCGCTCGATCCTGGCCCTCAGCCTTTGGCTCGCCGCCGCAACAGCAGCCCCGGCCCAGACCACTGCTCCCGCCCCGGAAGCCGCGACCGGCCGTACCGCCAAGACGCTCGGCACGGCGCAGCGCTACATGGCCGCCGCCGCCAATCCGCTCGCCGCTGCGGCCGGGCGCGAGATTCTGCGCGCCGGCGGCAGCGCGACCGATGCCGCGATCGCGATCCAGCTCGTGCTCAACCTGGTCGAGCCGCAGAGTTCCGGCATCGGCGGCGGCGCCTTCTTCGTCTATTGGGACGAGGCCGGCCGCCAGCTGACCACGCTCGACGGACGCGAGACCGCGCCGAAGGCGGCAAAGCCCGAGCGCTTCCTCGGCGCCGACGGCAAGCCGATGAAGTTCGTGGAAGCCGTGGTCGGCGGCCGTTCGGTCGGCGTGCCCGGCACGGTCCGCCTGCTCGAAGAAGCGCACAAGCGCTGGGGCAAGCTGCCCTGGGCCGAGGTCTTCGCCCCGGCGATCAAGCTGGCCGAGGACGGCTTTGCGATCTCGCCGCGCCTCAACGGCCTGCTCGCGCTGGAGAAGAATCTCGGCAAGGACGCCCGCGCCGCCACCTATTTCTACGAGACCGACGGCAAGCCGAAACCGGTCGGCACCATCCTTAAGAACCCTGCTTTTGCGTCCACCTTGCGCGCCATCGCCGGGCGCGGCGCGGACGCCTTCTATGAGGGCGAGATCGCGCAGGACATCGTCGCGACCGTGACTGGTCACAAGGACAATCCCGGCGACATCACGCTCGCCGACCTATCCGCCTACAAGGTCGAGGAGCGCGCGCCGGTCTGTGGCCGCTATCGCGTCTATACGCTCTGCGGCATGGGCCCGCCCAGCTCGGGCGCCATCGCCGTCCAGCAGATCCTCGGCATGCTCGAAACCAGTGACATTGCCCGCCTCGGCCCCGGCGCCGAGGCAGCGCACTGGTTCACCGAGGCCAACAAGCTCGCCTTCGCCGACCGGGCGCTCTATCTCGGCGATCCAGCCTTCGTCAGCGTGCCGACCCTCGGCCTGATCGACGAGGATTATATCCGCGAGCGGGCCAGGCTGATCAGCCCTGACAAGGCGATGGGTAAGGCCAGCGCCGGCAACCCGCCGAACAAGCGCGCCTTCCTGCTCGCGCCGTCGGAGGGCATCGAGAACGGCACCAGCCATATCTCGGTGGTCGACAGCCAGGGCAACGCCGTCTCGATGACCACGACGATCGAGGACGGCTTCGGCTCGCGCCTGATGACCAAGGGCGGCTTCCTGCTCAACAACGAACTGACCGATTTCTCCTTCGCGCCAAGCGAGGACGGCAAGCCGGTCGCCAACCGGGTCGAGCCCGGCAAGCGGCCGCGCTCGTCGATGGCGCCGACCATCGTCTTCGACGCCTTCGGCCGGCTCTACGCCGTCACGGGCTCGCCGGGCGGCAGCCAGATCATCGGCTATGTCGCCAAGACGCTGGTCGCCCTGCTCGACTGGAAGATGGACCCGCAGCGGGCCGTCGACCTCGCCAATTTCGGCAACCGCAACGGCCCGACCGAGCTTGAGAAGAGTAGCGAGGCCGAAGCCTGGAAGGCCGCGCTCGAAGCGAAGGGCCATGAGGTCCGCCTCATCGACATGACCTCGGGCATCCAGGCGATCGTCAAGACACCGGAAGGCTATCTCGGCGGCGCGGACGGAAGGCGCGAGGGCGTCGCGATCGGCGACTGATAGCTGTCATTCTCGGGCGAAGCGAAGCGCAGACCCGAGAATCTCATGACTAATATGCGATGATCAGAGCCTCATCCGGCGTGAGATGCTCGGGTCAAGCCCGAGCATGACGTACAAGGTCAGGCCCGCTGTGGCGGCGTCCTCGACTCCCCACCAGCCCCTCGCCCGGCGATTACCCAATAGACGAAGCCAGTCGCGGCGCCGACCAGGAAGAGCGCCGCCACGACCTGCAGCTCCCTGGCGCTCGGCGTCCGCGCCATGCCGAGCATGGCGAGCGGCAGCAGCGCTGCCAGCAAACCTGTGAGCCCGCTCTGGATCAGCCCGCTGCGCAGACGGAACAGCTCGGATGCGATCGCGACCAGCACCACCGGCAGCACCAGGATGGCGAAGCCGAGCCGGCCGAGCAGGGAAAAGGCCGCGGCGGCGGTCGGACCGGGATCGAAGCCGCGCTCGGCCTGGTCGAACAGTGCCGCGAGCAGGCGCTCGAAGCCGCCGCCGATCAGCAGGCCGAGATCGGGCGAGGCGACGCCGGCAACCATCAGCGCAACCAAACCGGTGCCGATCGCAAACAGCAGCGCAAAGGGGATCAGCAACAGCCAGCGCAGCATGTCAATGCGAGGCCGCCGCGGTGTCGGCCTCGCCCTGATCCAGCATCAACCGGGCCCGGGCCGAGAGCTTCTCGGTCTCGCTCTTGAGCTGGCCGCAAGCGGCGAGGATGTCGCGGCCGCGCGGCGTGCGCACCGGCGAGGCATAGCCGGCCTTGAACACAATCTCGGAGAACCGCTCGATCCGCTCCCAGTCCGAGCACTCATAGCGCGTGCCGGGCCAGGGATTGAACGGGATCAGGTTGATCTTGGCCGGAATGCCCTTGAGCAGGCGGACCAGCTCGCGCGCCTCGGCGTCCGAGTCGTTGACGCCCTTCAGCATCACGTACTCGAAGGTGATTCGCTTGGCGTTCGACAGGCCCGGATAGTTCCGGCAGGCCTCGAGCAGGTCCTTGATCGGGTACTTCTTGTTGAGCGGCACCAGCTCGTTGCGCAGCTCGTCGCGCACCGCGTGCAGCGAGATCGCCAGCATCGTGCCCATCTCCGCGCCCAGCGCCTCGATCTGCGGTACCACGCCCGAGGTCGAGACGGTGATACGCCGGCGGCCGAGCGACAGCCCTTCATTGTCGGAGATCACGCCGATCGCGTCGCGCACCCCGTCGAAATTGTAGAGCGGCTCGCCCATGCCCATGAAGACGATGTTCGAGACGAAGCGCCCGCCATCATTGGGCACAAAGGCGCCATCGGGCGCGGCGCGGTTCGGAAAATCGCCGAGCCGCTCGCGCGCCACCATCAGCTGCGTGACGATCTCCTCGGTCGTCAGGTTGCGCACCAGCCGCTGCGTGCCGGTATGGCAGAAGGTGCAGGTCAGCGTGCAGCCGACCTGGCTGGAGACGCAGAGCGTGCCGCGGTCGACCTCGGGAATGTAGACGCATTCGATCTCGGCGCCGCGGTCGCGCGGGCTGGTCGGGGCCATGCGCAGCAGCCATTTGCGGGTGCCGTCGGTCGAGACCTGCTCGGCGGTGACCTCGGGCAGGTCGAGCGTGAAATGCTCGGCGAGCTGCGCGCGCAGGCCCTTGCCGATCGTCGTCATCTCCTGGAAGTCGCGGACGCCGTAATGGTAGATCCAGTTCCAGAGCTGGCCGACGCGCATGCGCCGCTCCTTCTCGGGAACACCGATCTCGGCCAGCGCCTCGGCGAGGCCGGCGCGCGTGCGCCCGGCCAACGAAGGCCGCCGCATAACAGGTTCAGCCGCCGGGAGGGCGGCTTCAGCAACAGAGAGATTCATCGGAACTCGGCTCGCAACGGGCGATCCCGCCCGGAATTGGCCGCCTCATAGCACGAGAGCGGCCCATTGCGAAATCGCCTTACTTGCAGGCGTCCTCGGCCCGCTTGACGATCTGCGAGATGCCGGCGAGCGAATACTTGTCGCTGGTCGGGTTGCCGCGCTTCGAGGTGCCCTTGATCTCAAGCCCGGCGCCCTTGCGCAGCGCATCGAGCATGCGGCCTTCCTCGGCCGGGTTCTTCAGCCAGACATTCTGGCCCTTGGCGATCAGCGCGAAGCGGTCATTGCCGATAATCGCCTGATGCTCGACATCTTCCTTGAGGTCGAAATTCATTACGAGGCTGATCTCATTGCGCACGCCCTCGCCCGGGCGGCTGGAGATGAACAGCAGGCCCTCGACATCCTTGAGATTGGCGGGGATACGAGTTTCGGCCTTCGACAGCGCGTAGCAGATCTTGGAGCGGCCCTGCTGCGAGGAGAAGGCCTGCCATTTGCCGGCCGTTTCGAGCAGGAGCGCCTGGCCCTGTCCGCCGGCCGCGGCGGTCTTCGCCGGCTGCGGCTTACTGGCGGGGGCGCGCTGTGCCTGCGCTTGTGCCGGAGCGCCCGCAAAGGTCAGGGCCGCCAGGCCGAGCAAGGCAGCGGCCTGGAACGAAAGGCGGGCGGAGGAGAGAGCCGAAATGCGAATCATGGATCGCCACTAACCAACAAAAATCTTAACGCCGAATGGAGAATGCGCGGGATCGGCAATCCAGATTGACGCAACGCGCCGGATAGAATGTCACGATCCTGGCGAAAATGCGAACGTCTGCTGCAGCTGCGCCGGACGGACGACGCCTTCTCCTTCAATAGTTTAGGTCGAGCGCACATCCGGTTCCGTTCGGCTTCCAGCTGTGCCAGCCTTGTGCGGCCGCGAAGGAACCGAGCGGACGAGGGATGGAGGATCAATGAAGGCGCTGCTGTGCGAGGCCCTCGGGCCGGCCGAGACCCTGGTGATCCGCGACCTGCCCGAACCGAAGCCCGGAGCCGGCGAGATCGCGATCCAGGTCCGCGCCGCTGCGCTCAACTTCTTCGACACTCTGGTGATCCAGGGCCGCTACCAGGTGAAGCCGCCGCTACCCTTCTCACCCTCGGCCGAATGCGCCGGCGTGGTCAGCGCCGTCGGCGACGGCGTCACCGGCTGGCGGGTCGGCGAGCGCGTCGCCGCCTGGCTCGGCCATGGCGCGGCCCGCGAAATCGTTGTGGTTCCCGCCGAGGCCGCCATCCGGATTCCCGACAAGCTGAGCGACCATCAGGCCGCCGGCCTCTTCGTCACCTATGGCACGGCGTTGCACGGGCTGATCCAGCGCGCCGATATCAAGCCGGGCGAGACGCTCGCTATCCTCGGCGCCGCCGGCGGTGCTGGTCTGGCCGCCGTCGAGATCGGCGCCCTGCTCGGGGCCCGCGTGATCGCCTGCGCCTCCTCGCCGGAGAAGCTGGCGCTTGCCCGTGAACATGGTGCGACGGACGGGATTGATTATGCCGCCGACGACCTCCGGGCGGGACTGCGGCGCCTGGCGCCCAACGGGCTGGATGCGCTCTACGATACCGTCGGCGGCGAGCTCGCCGAGCCGGCGCTGCGCTCGATGGCTTGGGGCGGGCGCTATCTCGTCGTCGGCTTCGCCGGCGGCGATATCCCGAAGATCCCGCTCAACCTGCTGCTGCTGAAGGGCTGCGACCTGCGCGGCGTGTTCTGGGGCGATTTCGTCAGGCGCGACCCCGCCGGCCACCGCGCGAATATGGAGCGCCTGCTCGCCTGGGCCGCGGCCGGGAAGATCCGCGCCCATGTCCACGCCGCCTTCCCGCTGGAACAGGCGGCCAAGGCGTTGGCACTGATCGCCGGGCGCAAGGTCCAGGGCAAGGTCGTGCTGGTGCCCTGACCGATCAGAGATCGGTCAGCATCTCCTTGGCCCTCTGGCGGTGCTGCGGCGTGATCGAGCCGGCCACGGCAGCGAGCGCGGCTGCGATCACCGCGGCATCGTCGGTGAAGCCGAGCAACGGCATCACGTCGGGCAGGGCATCGAGCGGCAGCACAAAATAGCCGAGCGCCGCCAGCAGCGTCAGCTTGACCCGCCGTGGCGTCGCCGGATCGCGCGCGCAGACCCAGGCGGCGAGCAGGTCCTCGGCGAAGGGAATGCGCTTCGCCACCCGCTTCAGCCGGCCGATGAACTCGGACCCGAAACGCGCCTCGTCACGCAGGCTCTTGCGGATCGCCGCCATCTCCTCGCGCGTGAAACTCTGTCCGAAACCGAAGCTGTCGCTCATCCGTCCTCTCCCTTGGCGTGCCAAGTCTAGCCCGCCGTCGACGCAAAAATGTGGCCCCGCATGGAAGGCTGCACAAGGGATCGACTCAGAATCGCACGCGCAAACTGCTTGGATGACGAGCATCGCCCCTCTAAAGCCGGTTCAGCACTGTCAAAAGCTCGGGGAACGCCATGAAACTCGACTCCTCCCTCGCCGCCATCGTCACCGGCGGCGCCTCCGGCCTCGGCGAAGGCACGGCCCGCATGCTCGCCAGCCATGGCGTCAAGGTCGCCCTGTTCGATCTCAATGCCGAGCGCGGCGAAGAGGTCGCCAAGGAGATCGGCGGGCTGTTCTGCCCCTGCGATGTCACCAGTGAGCAGTCGGTCGACACGGCCCTGGAGAAAGCACGCGCCGCCCATGGCGTCGCCCGGATCGTCGTCAACTGCGCCGGCATCGCGCCGGGCCGCCGCGTCGTCTCGAAGAAGCGCGACACCGGCGAGCTCGTCGCCCATGACCTCGCCACCTTCGAGAAGGCGGTCGCGATCAACCTGACAGGTACTTTCCGCGTCATCGCCAAATCGGCGGTCGCGCTCGCCGCGCTCGATCCGGTCACCGAGGATGGCGGCCGCGGCGTCTTCGTCTGCACGGCCTCCGTCGCCGCCGAGGACGGCCAGATCGGCCAGGCCGCCTATGCCGCCTCGAAAGCCGGCGTGGTCGGCTTGACGCTGCCGGTCGCCCGCGATCTCGCCGGCGTCGGCATCCGCGTGGTCACGATCATGCCCGGCCTGTTCGAGACACCGATGTTCGCCGGCCTGCCCGACGACGCCCGCGCCTCGCTCGCCATCTCGGTGCCGCACCCCTCGCGCCTCGGCCGGGCGTCGGAATATGCCGCGCTGGTCAGGAGCATCGTCGAGAATGACATGTTGAACGGCACCGCGATCCGCCTCGACGGCGCCATCCGCCTCGCGCCGAAGTAGGCTTCAGCCGAACTTCACCAGGTTCAGCACCGGCAGCGGCCCGCCCGGGAACTGGGCAAGGCGCGCGCCGACCGCGAGCGCGCCGAGATCGATGCCGAAGAAGCCGAGGCGGTCGATCAGGCCCGCAACCTCGGCCTTCGCCGCCGCGTCGTCGCCCGAAAGGAACAGTACGCGCGAGCCGCCTTCGGCGCGCGGATCACTTTCGAGCAACTTCGCCAGCAGATGGTTGAAGGCCTTGACCAGGCGGGCGCCGGGCACCAGCCCTGCGACGATCTCGCTCGAGGTGCGGCCATTGAGTTCGGCCGGCTTGAACAATGGCGCCTCGATCGGATTGTTGGCGTCGATCACGATCCGGCCGTTCCAATCCGGTAATCCGGCGAGTGCCACCGGCAGCTTCGACCAGTTCACGGCAACGAGCACGATGTCGGCGGACGCCGCCTGCTCGCGCGTTCCGGCCGTGATCACCGGGCCGAGTTCGCGCACCAGGCCGGCGAGCGAGTCCGGTCCGCGGCTGTTGGCGATGGTTGCCGGGATGCCCGCTTTGGCGAGCGCCCGGGCGAAGGCGGTGCCGATCTGGCCGGCGCCAATGATACCGATGCTGGACATGGGATTAGTTCCTTTCGGTTTGGGGTCTGGATGGCAGAGGTTCAGTTCGCCGCGCCGAGCTGGCGCAGCAGGCCGGCGGCGTCACCGACGCCCCAATGGTCGGTGATCCGCCCGTCGCGGACGCGCATGATGTCGATCACCTCGAAGCGGGTTTCGCGACCGGTCGGCGCAATGCCGAGGAACTCGCCGCGATGCGTGCCGAGATAGGTCTTGTGGGTGGTGACCAGATCGCCCTCGGCGATCTGGCTGTGAATCACCGCGCGCCAGTCGGGAAAGGCGCGGCGGAAGCCCTGGTAGATCGCGCGGGTGCCGTCGCGGTTCGGGGGGACGTCGCCAAAGGGCGTGCGATCGACATAATCCGGCGCGAAGAGCTGCTCGAACAGGGCGAAATCACCATCGCGCTGCACGCCCTCGATCAGCCGGCGCACCACCAGCTTGTTGGCTTCGAGACGATCGACCTCCGGGCTCTGGCCGATGGCCGGGCCGAGGCCCGACAGGGCAACCGCCGCGGAAGTGGCAGCGCCGAGCAGCATGCTGCGGCGGGTCGGGATGAGCGATGCGAAGTCCATGACCCTCTCCTTCAGGAGCTTCAGCCCCGAAGCGGTGCTGACGGGACTGGATATCGCCCATTCACTCCCTCGCGATTAGCCAGTAATGATTGGAATCATTTTCAAGCTTTGATTGAAGGTGGTTATGGAATCGCTCGCCAACCTCGAGGCCTTCGCCCGCAGTGCCGAGACCGGCAGCTTTTCGGAGGCCGCGCGCCGACTCGGGCTGACGCCGGCAGCGGTCAGCCGCAACGTCGCGATGCTCGAGCGCAATCTCGGCGTCAGGCTGTTCCAGCGCTCGACCCGTAAGCTCACTCTGACAGAGGCCGGCGAGAGTTTCCGGGAGGCCATATCCGGCAATCTGGAAGGGTTGCAGGCGGCGATCGCCGGGATTTCGTCAGCAGGCGGCGAGCCAGCCGGCGTGCTGAAGGTCTCGCTCAGCCCGACCTTCGGCACGAGCTATATCCTGCCGCTCCTGCCGTCTTTCCTTGCGCGCTATCCCCGAGTCAGGCCGGAATGGCACTTCGAGAACCGGCCGGTCGATCTCGTCGCCGAAGGCTATGACGCCGCGATCGGCGCCGGCTTCGAGCTAGCTCCGGGCCTCGTCACCCGCGCCTTGGCACCGGCCCATATCATCGCCGTCGCAGCGCCCGCCTATCTCGCAGGACGGCCACTGCCGATCGACCCATCGGGGCTCTCGGCCTTGGACGGCATCGTCATGCGCGCGAGCCGCACGGGCCGGGTCCGTCATTGGACGATGCGCGACGCGGCCGGAACGGAGATGGCCGCGACGCTGCCCGAAACGATCGTGCTCAATGATCCGGCGGCGATGCGCGAGGCGGCGCTGCTCGGGCTCGGCGTCGCCTTGCTCACCGTGCCCGACGTGTTGCCGCATCTGGAGAGCGGCGCCCTGATCCGGCTGATACCGCGCTGGTATGCCGATGCTGGCGCGATCTCGCTCTATTATTCGGGGCGGGCCTTGCTGCCGGCCAAGACCCGCGCCTTCATCGACCACGTGACCGAGGCGTTCCGCCGCGAGCAGCTGGCGCAGCGCTTCGCCGGCAGCCTCGGTTAGCGCAATCTCGCCTTGGCGAAATCGATGAAGACCCTGAGTTTCGGCAAAACCTGGTGGCGCGAGGGGAAATACAGGAAGAAGCCCGGCGTCTGCGGGCAGAACGGCTCGAGCACCCGTTCGAGCAGGCCACGCTGGCAAAGCGGCTCGGCGACGGGGTCGAGCATATAGGCGAGACCCAATCCCATCACCGCAGCTGAAATCATCACATTGGCCTCGTTGGCGATGATCGGCCCGTCGACGGCGAGCGAAAATTCGCGCCCGCCCTCCTCGAACTCCCAATGATAGAGACTGCGGTCGCTCTGGCGGAAATTGATGCAGGCGTGCCGCTTCAGCTCTTCTGGGCACTGCGGCCGGCCATGCCGGGCGAAATAGTCGGGTGAGCCGACCACGGCGAGCCGAAACGGCGCGCTCAACGGCACCGCCACCATGTCGGCCTCGACCAATTCGCCGATGCGGATGCCAGCGTCGAAACCCTCCGTGACGATGTTGGCGAAACTGTCGTCGACATGGATCTCGACCTGGACCTCCGGATAGCTTGCGCAGAACTCGGCTAGGATCGGCTCGATCAGGATCGGTAGCGCCACGCGCGGCACATTGAGCCGCAGCAGGCCGCTCGGCTTGTCCCCGAGGCTTGCCGCTTCCCGGAATGCCGAAAGGATGTCGTCGACCGCCGGCCGCGCCCGCTCCAGGAAGCGCCGCCCGGCCTCGGTCGGTGCGACATCGCGTGTCGTGCGTGCCAGCAGCGCGACACCGGCACGCTGCTCCAGCGCCTTCACACTCTGGCTGACGGCCGAGGGCGTGACGCCGAGTGAAGCCGCCGCCGCCGTGAAGGAGCGTTTCTCCGCCACGGTCAGCAGGGCCACGAGCCCGTCGAGGTCGCCACGTCGCATTATGCAGCAGTACTGAAAGATACGTTCAGAATATAGCCGATTATCACTGAAATGGTTGGCAATTAGGGTTCCCGCATCGGCCAGCACCGTTCGCAGGAGACCCCCATGACCGACCGACCCGACGACCGCCGCGCCTTCATCCGCACCGCCATGGCCGCCGGCCTCGGCGTCGGCCTGATCGCGACCGCCCGCGCCCAGCCGGCTCCGTCCGGCACTTTTGCCGGCAAGGTCGTGCTGATCACCGGCGCGACTTCTGGCATCGGTCGCATCACGGCCGAACTCTTCGCAGCGCAAGGCGCCAAGGTCGCCTTCTGCGGCCGGCGCGAGGCGCTCGGTCGCGAGGTCGAGGCCGGCATCCGCGCCAAGGGCGGCGACGCCTTCTATGTCCGGGCCGATGTCCGCGACGAGGCGCAGGTGAAGGCCTTCGTCGACGCCACGGTCGCGCGCTACGGCCGGCTCGACATCGCTTTCAACAATGCCGGCATCGACAAGCCGCCGGCCCCGATCGCAGCGACCGACACAGGCGAATTCGACGAGCTGATCTCGACCAATCTGCGCGGCGTCTTCCTCGGCATGAAGCATGAGCTGCCGCATCTGGTCGCCAGCCGCGGCGCCATCGTCAACATGGCCTCGATCGGCGGCCGTCATTCGCTGCCGAACATCGTCGGCTACGGCGCCTCCAAGGCGGCCGTGATGCACATGACCCGCTCAGCAGCGCAGGAATACGGGCTGAACGTCCGCGTCAACGCGATCGCGCCCGGCCCGATCGAGACTGCCATGCTGGAGCGCGTGCGCCATGACTGGAAGGTGACGAACGAGCAGCTCGCCTCGGCCTATCCGGCCAGGCGCATCGGCCGGCCCGAGGAGGTCGCCGAGCTCGTGCTCTGGCTGTCGAGCCCGGCAGCGTCCTATGTCAACGGCCAGATCGTCGGTGTCGACGGCGGTGGCTTCGCCTGAGAGGATCTATTCCGCCGCCTCGGTGCGCTTGATCTCGTGCTTCAGGATCAATGGCGTCTGGGCGAGGGCGAAGATCATGGTCAGCGGCATCACGCCCCAGACCTTGAACGCGACCCAGAAATCCTGGGTCTGCGTGCGCCAGACCCCCTCGTTCAGCACCGCGAGCACGAAGAAGAACAGACCCCAGCGCAGGGTCAGCTTGCGCCAGCCCTCCTCGTCGAGCTGCAGCACGCTGTCGAGCACCAGTGCGAGCAGAGAGCGGCCGAAATAGAGCCCGCCGAGCAGGATGCAGCCGAACAGCGTGTTCACGATCGTCGGCTTGACCTTGATGAAGAAAGCGTCGTCGAGCGCGAGCGTCAGCCCGCCGAAGACGGTGACCACGACGGCGTTGACGATCGCCATGCGCGGCAGGTGGTTCATCACGATCTTCGACAGCAGCAGCGAAAGCAGCGAAGCTGCGATGAAGATGCCGGTCGCGACGAAGATGCGCCGGTCCTCGGCGACGCCGAACCAGCGATCGCCATAGGAATTGACGAAGAAGAAGATCGCCAGCGGCCCGAATTCGAGCGCCAGCTTGAGCAGCGGATTGATCGGCTTTGCCGTTTCCGTCGTGCTCGCCGCCGTTTCGCTCATGCCGCTTCTCCCAATCCTGCCACCGCACGGGCGAAATCGCGCGCCGAGAACGGTTCGAGGTCGTCGACGCTCTCGCCGACGCCGATGAAATGCACGGGCAGGCCGAACTGCGCCGCCAAGGCCACGAGGATGCCGCCACGCGCCGTGCCGTCTAGCTTGGTCATCACCAGGCCGGTGACACCGGCGGTCTCGCGGAAGGCCTCGACCTGGCTGACCGCGTTCTGGCCGACCGTGGCGTCGAGCACGAGCAGCGCCGTATGCGGCGCTTCTGCATCGAGCTTGCGGATCACGCGCACCACCTTGGCCAGTTCGTCCATCAGCCCCGTCTTGTTCTGCAGTCGCCCAGCCGTGTCGATCAGCAGCACGTCGGTGCCATTGGCCTTGGCCTTCTGCAAGGCCTCGAAAGCGAGCCCGGCCGCATCAGCGCCCTGCTGGCCAGCGATCACTTCGGCTCCGGTGCGCTCGCCCCAGACCTTGAGCTGCTCGATCGCCGCGGCGCGGAACGTGTCGCCAGCCGCCAGCATCACCGACTTGCCCTCGGCCCGGAACTTGGCCGCGAGCTTGCCGATCGTCGTCGTCTTGCCCGAGCCATTGACCCCCACCATCAGGATCACGAACGGCTTTTTGGTGGCGTCGATCGCAAGCGGCATGGCGACCGGCATCAGGATCGCCTCGACCTCGCGCGCCAGGATCGCCTTCACCTCATCCGGCTCGATCTGCTTGTCATAGCGACCGTCTCCGACCGCCCTGGCGATCCGGGCCGAGGTCGCAAGGCCGAGATCGGCCTGGATCAGGATGTCCTCGAGATCCTCCAGCGTCGCCGCATCGAGCTTGCGCTTGGTGAAGAGGTCGCTGATGCCGGTGGTCAGCGCCGAGGAGGTCCGCGACAGGCCATCCCGCAACCGGCGCCACCAGCTGCGCTTCGGCTGCACCGGCTCCGGCACCGCGATCGGCAACGGCGCTTCCTCGCCGAGCAGGATTTCGGGCGCGATCGGCGCCTGCGGCTCTGCTTCCGGCACGATGTCGGCCACGGGCTCGACCGGCGGCTCGGGGAGAGGAGCGGGTGCCGGAGCAGGCGGCTGCGTCTCAGCCGGCTGGTCCAGCCCGAACAGCTTCGAGAAGAAGCCGCGTTTCTTCGGTTCGGTCTCGCTCATCACCCGTCCTGCCGCAATGCGCGGCAACGCTTCAGTTGCATGGCCTCGCAGCCTTGTTTAGCGCAATGCCATGACCACGCCCGAGCGACCAGCCCTTTCGCAGGATGATCCGCCCTTCGCGCTGCTCCATCGCGACGCGATGATGCTCGTCATCGACAAGCCCGCGGGGCTTCCGGTGCATCGCGGCCCGGCGGCGAAAGGCCGCATCATCCCGGTGCTGACCGATTATCTCGATGCCCTGCGCTTCGGTCTGCCGCGACGCCCGGAGGCCGCGCACCGGCTCGACAAGGACACGTCGGGCTGCCTCGTGCTCGGCCGGCACCCGCGCGCCATGGCCCAGCTCAACCAGCTTTTCCGCGACGGGCGCATCGAAAAGACCTATTGGGCGGTAGTCGAAGGCGATCCCGCCGAGGACCAGGGCCTGATCGACCTGCCCTTGGCCAGGCGCTCGCCCGAGCGCGGCTGGTGGATGAAGCCGGATCCGGCGGGCCTGCCCTCGCAGACACGCTACCGCGTGCTCGGCCGCGGTCGCTTCGATGGCTCGGCCGTCGCCTGGCTGGCGCTCGAGCCGCTCACCGGCCGCACCCACCAATTGCGCGTCCACTGTGCCGCCAGCTTCGGGCCGATTCACGGTGACGAAATCTACGGAACAGCGCCTCGCGACACCGGGCCGGGCTTGCACCTGCATGCGCAGAGTGTCGCGATCCCGCTCAACCCGAAGCGCGAGCCGGTGAAGGTTACGGCTCCGCCGCCACCGCATATGCACGCAGCGCTCGCGGCCTGTGGCTGGCCTGACGGCGATAAGCTTTCCTAAACCCTAACGCCGCGCCGACGTGCGACAAGACCTCGTCAACCATTCCCTAAGGCGTTCCTGCTATCCCCGGTTGCAGAGACTGCGGGGCTTTTCATGCTGGACAAGGTGGCGAGAACGGGGGAGGCGCGCGATGCGCTCCTGACCTTCGCGCAGGCGCGGGCCGACATCGCCGCGGAGCCCCAGACGAACGCCGCACTCGCCACGCTGCTGAGCTGGGTCGAGAGCTATCTGATGCGCGAGCATCCCGATCTCGGCCGCACCGGCGCTGTCTGTCCCTTCACCCGCCAAGCGGCACGCATCGACACCGCGCGCCTTGCGATCTGCACTGCCGGCCCGGGCGAGGAGGAGCGTGCCTTCACGCTGATCCGCAGCTGTTTCGGAGCGCTCGACGCCATTGCCTGCAAGCCGGGCATGGCGCATTTCCGCACAGTCATCATTGGCTTTCCCGGCTGCACCGACGAGCGCGGCATCGCGATGTTGCAACGCGTCCAGAAGCGGCACAAAGTCTATTCCCTGGCCCGTGGTCGCATGATCGGGCTGATGCATGAAACCTCCGAGGCGCCGGGGTTGTGGAACCATGACTTCCGGCCCTTGCGGGCGCCGCTGCCGGTGCTCGCCATCCGCCACATGGTCGAGCATGACGCACCCTTCGCTGCCCGCCATCCACTCCTGCTCGTGCCCTATCTCGCGAAGTTCCGTATGGCAGGTGGGAAGCGCCTGATCGACCATCTTCGCGGCCAGGGTTGAGCATGCGCGCCAGACCCGTGCGTACGGATGCCGACAGACCGCTCTCGCCTGATGGCAGGGCAGCCGCCGGCTTTAGCGTCGAAATTCTGACCGGACGCGATGCCTTCCTGGCCCTGAAGCCGGAATGGGACGCACTCTTCGCCCGCGCCGGCCTGCCGCATCAGCTTTTCCAACGCCACGCCTTCCTGCGGCATTGGTGCGACCACTACCTTGTTGCCGATGATCGCCTTTGCCTTGTCATCGGTCGCGAGGCCGGGCGCCTGGTCATGCTCTGGCCGTTGGAACGCCGGCACCGCCTCGGCCTCGTACTGGTACGCTTGATGGGAGCGCCAGTCGCGCAATTCGGTGATGTCCTGATTGAGGCCGACCCGCGGCGCGAACACTGGCTGGAGCGCGGCTGGGAGGCGCTGCGCCGGCGCGGTGTCGATCTGGTCGAGCTGCGCCTCGTGCGGGACGACGGGGCGCTCGGCCACTGCAACCGACTTGGTCTGACTACTCCTGTGGTGAGCCAGGAGGCGCCGTTCGCCGATCTGGCCTTGCGCGTGGCACCAGACGGACCGAGCCTTGCCTATCCCGGGCGCGACCGTTCCGGCTACCGCCGTCGCCTGCGCCGCCTCGCGGAGCGCGGCGAAATCGCCTTCATCAGCATCGCGCCAGGCAGGGAAGCGCGCGCTTTGGCCGAACAGGCCGTCGCGATGAAACGGGAATCGCTCGTCCAACACGGCGTCATCGCACCCACAGTGGCGGATCCGCGTTTCGCTCGCTTCTTTGCGGAACTCGCTGCCGACCTGGATGACGAAGCGGGCCTGCGCCTCTCCGTCGTCAGCTGCAGCGGCCGTCCGATCGGGATCGACCTGTCATTCGATTGCAAGGGACGCAGTTTCGGCCACGTCATCGCCAGCGATCCGGGTTTCGAGCGGGAAGGTCTGGGCCGCGTGCTGGTTCACCACGCCTTCGCCAGCGCCAGGGCACGCGGCAGCTCGATCTTCGACCTGCTGGCCCCCGCCGACCCCTACAAGCAAGAACACGCCGACGGGGCGGTGCCGGTGCGCGATTTCACCGTGCCGCTGAGCTGGCGCGGACAGCTCGCCTGTGATTTCGCCCTGCCGCATCTGCGCCCGACGCTGAAGGCAATCGCCAAGCGACTGCCTCCAAGCTGGGTCAGGCGCTTCGCTGGTCCAGGCTAGCTCGCCATCGCATCCATGGCGCGTGCCAGCCTGACGTCGAGCTCGGTCAAGCCGCCGGCATCATGCGTCGATAGCGTCACCTCGACCGTCTTGTAGACATTCGACCATTCCGGATGATGGTCGAGTTTCTCGGCGAGCAGCGCCACCCGGCTCATCCAGCCGAACGCCTCGTTGAAGTCGCGGAAGACGAAGCGCTTGCTCATCGCCTCGCGGCCCTCGACCAGCCTCCAGCCTGTGAGGACCGACAACGCCTCCTTGCGAGCCTCTGGACTCAAGCGTTTCGGCCGGTCGTGTCCCAATGTCACCTCCGCTGCGAAATCGCGCCGAGCGGGCGATTCGGATAGTGCAGACCGAGCGGATAGGCCGCCTCGAGCACATAGGGCCCACCGCCAATCGAATCGCGCGAGGACATCAGCGCGAACCGACGTGCCGTGAAGCTCATCGGGCGTACGATCGGATGCGTGGCGAGATAGTGCGCGACCTCGGCCGGCGAGGCATCGCGCAGCCGCGCCAGCGTCACATGCGGGATGAACTTGCGCGATTCGGGCGGCAGCCCGAGCCGGCGCATCAAACGTTCCAGCTCGGCCTGCAGCTCGTTCAGCTTCTGCGAGGGCTGGACCTTGGCAAAGACAGCGCGCGGCCGGTCGCCACCGAAGCTGCCGAGCTGATCGAGCGTGATCGACAGTGGCTCGCTGCCGACATCATTGAGAAAGCTGTCGACGTCATGGGCCGTGCGCCGGTCGACATCACCGAGGAAGCGCAAGGTGATGTGGTAGTCGGCGGGCTCGATCCAGCGGGCGCCGACCAATCCACCGCGATGCAGCGTCAGGCTCGAGGCGACCTCAGCGGGAACTTCCAGGGCGGTAAATAGCCGGGGCATGGCGAATCAGTGCCAGTGATTTGTGACTCTGGCGAGACGCGAGCGTCGCACCATGCATCGCTGCCGACAAGCCAGCTCTGCTTCCCGCTCATGGGCAAGGGTTGCCGACCCGCTGGTGGATCGCATCGATCTTCGCCTCGAGCTCGGGTGAGATCGCGACTGAGGCCGAACCAATCGCCGTCCTGAGATGCTCCATGCTGGTCGCGCCGATGATGTTCGCGGTGAGGAAACAGCGCGAGGTTACGAAGGCCTGTGCCATTTGCACGGGATCGAGCCCAGCCTCGTCGGCGAGCGCGATATAGGCCTTGATTGCCAATTCTGCGCCGGCGGTCTGGTAGCGCTGGCCGCGATCGAACAGCGTGGTGCGCGCGCCGGCCGGCCGGGCGCCGTCGAGATACTTGCCGGAGAGGTAGCCCTGGGCGAGCGGGGAGTAGGCCAGCAAGCCGACCTGCTCGCGCATGGCGATCTCGGCCAGCGCCGTCTCGAAGGTACGATTCAGCAGGTTGTAGGCATTCTGGATCGACTGCACGCGCGGGCGATCATTTCCATTCGCTTCGGCGAGGAAGTTCATCGTGCCCCAGGCGCTCTCGTTCGAAAGGCCGAGATGGCGGATCTTGCCGGTCTTGACGATGTCAGCGAAGGCGTCGAGCTGCTCGGCGATCGGCGTCTCGTCCTCAGCCTGCGTGAACGCCCCCTGATTGAAACGCGTCGGGTTCGAGCCCCAGGCCATCGGCCGATCGGGGAAATGGATCTGGTAGAGATCGATATAGTCGGTCTGCAGCCGCTGCAGGCTCTTGTCGACGGCCTCCTCGATCTGCTTGCGATTGACGCGGCTCGGGCCCTTGTCGTCGCGGAACCAGTCATTGGCCGAGCGACCAACCACCTTGGAGGCCAGGATCACCTTGTCGCGATTGCCGCGCGCCTTGAACCAGGTGCCGATAATCCGCTCGGTCGAGCCCTGCGTCTCGGCCGTCGGCGGAATCGAATAGAGCTCGGCTGTATCGAAGAAATTCACGCCCTGGTCGAGCGCATAATCCATCTGCTCATGGCCCTCGGCTTCCGTGTTCTGCTGGCCCCAGGTCATCGTACCCAGGCAGATCGCCGAGACCTTGAGGTCGGTGCGGCCGAGACGGCGGTATTCCATGGCGAAAGGCTCCGACGGCGGACGCACCGGACATGCGCCGCGCATAACTGGGGTGATGGCAGGATGCGCCCTGGCTCAGGAGCGCGGGCGCAGGGAGGCGAGGAACCGCTCAACCGTCGGCAGGATGCGCTGCGCGATGACGCGCACGCCCTCAGCCTTCGGATGCAGCATGTCGGGCTGGTTCAATACCCGGTCCCCGGCGATCCCGTCCAGAAAGAAGGGATAGAGAATGAGCCCGTGCTTCTCGGCGAGTTTCGGATAGATCGCATCGAAACGGGCGACATAATCCGGACCATTGCTGCGCGGCGCGTACATGCCAGCGAGCAGGACCGGAATGCCGCGCGCCTTGAGCCCGGTCACGATTGCGTCAAGCGACCTCTCGGTCAGCGCCGGATCGACCCCGCGCAGGGCATCATTGGCGCCAAGCTCGAGGATGACACCATCGGTTCCATCAGGCACCGACCAGTCGAGCCGCTCCAGCCCGCCTTGCGAGGTGTCGCCGGAGACGCCGGCATTGGCGATCTCGACCGATATCCCCTTGTCGCGCAGCATCTTCTCCAGCACCGTCGGAAAGGCGGCACTGCCCGGCAGGTTGTAGCCGGCAGTCAGGCTGTCGCCGAACGCGACCAGCTTGAGGGGCTTGGTCTGGGCGAAGGCAGAGCTATTCATCAAAAGAGAACCCAGACTGGCGAAGACGAGCAGCATCACCACCCAAAAACGCGGCGACAGCTGGATTCGGGCAGCTAAGCGCCCATATCGGTTGGCGGCGCGACGCATGGCGGTTCTGGTCCCTTCGGCTCGGAATGACAGTCGAAGCGGCGGCATCGGATGGGATGAAAGCGGAAACATGGCGGTGAGCGAAGGAACCCCGGCGGTGATCGAACTGAGCGACGTCGAGCTCAGTCTGGGGCGCGGCGCCGCCCGCGTCCATATCCTCAAGGGCGTTTCGCTGGCGATCCCGCAAGGGCAGGCCACCGGTCTCGTCGGCCCGTCCGGCTCCGGCAAATCGACGCTGCTGATGACCATGGCCGGGCTGGAGCGGCCCGATTCCGGGCTGGTGAAGGTTGCCGGCCAGGATCTCGGCGCGCTCGGCGAGGACGCGCTCGCCATCTTCCGCGGCCGCCATATCGGCATCGTCTTCCAGTCCTTCCACCTCGTGCCGACCATGACGGCGCGCGAGAACGTCGCGCTGCCGCTCGAACTCGCCGGCGTCGAGGATGCCTTCGAGCGTGCAGCCGCCGAATTGCGCAATGTCGGCCTGGGCGAGCGCATGGACCATTACCCGGCCCAGCTCTCCGGTGGCGAGCAGCAGCGCGTCGCCATCGCCCGCGCGGTCGCGCCCGACCCGGCGATCCTCGTCGCCGACGAACCGACCGGCAATCTCGACGAGGGCACCGGCCGCTCGATCGTCGACCTGCTCTTCGCGCTCCGGCGCGAGCGCGGCGCCACCCTCGTACTGGTCACCCACGATCTCTCGCTCGCTGCCACTTGCGACCGCACCGTGCGTCTGCGGGCCGGCCGCATCGAGACCGAGGCCGGAACCGAGGCGCTGGCGATCTGACATGCACGCTCCCGTCAGACCATCAGCTACTCCTTCCAGCCCCACGCGCAGGCCTGTCGGCCTCAAGCTCGCCCTGCGCCTCGCCTGGCGCGATCTTCGCGGCGGCCTGCGCGGCTTCGGCGTCTTCATCGCCTGTCTCGCACTCGGCGTCATGGCGATCGCCGCCGTCTCCTCGGCGTCGCGAGGTCTGAGCGAGGGCCTCGGCCGCGAGGGTCGGCGCATTCTCGGTGGCGATGCCGCCTTCAGTCTGATACATCGTGAGCCGACCGTGGAGGAGCACGCCTTCCTCGCCCGCCATGGCAGCGTGTCGACCATTGCGACGCTGCGCAGCATGGCCAATGCCGGCGAGAAGGGCGCGGCCCTGGTCGAAGTTAAAGCCGTCGACGGCTCCTATCCCGCCATCGGCGAATTGCGCACCGATCCGGCCCAGCCCACCGCCGACCTGCTCGCATTGCGCGACGGCGTCTATGGCGGCGTCGCCGATCCCGTCCTGTTCGGCCGGCTCGACCTCAAGCCGGGCGACACCGTGCTGATCGGCTCCGCAAGGGTGCAATTGCGCGCCAGTCTTGTCTCCGAGCCCGACAAGATCGCGGCCGGTGTCGGCTTCGGCCCGCGCCTGATTCTCTCGCAGGAAGCGCTGCGCGCCTCCGACCTGCTCCAGCCCGGCAGCCTGGTGCGCTGGACAGCCCGCGTGGTCCTGCCGGCCGGAGCAAACACCGACGTCGCCCTCGATACCCTGCTCGCCAATGCCACGCGCGAACAGCCGAATGCCGGCTGGGAAGTCCGCTCGCGCGCCAACGCCGCGCCGAACTTCCAGCGCAATATCGAGCGCTTCACCCAGTTCCTGACGCTGGTCGGCCTGACCGCGCTCCTGGTCGGCGGCGTCGGCGTCGCCAATGCGGTGCGCCGCTTCGTCGAGGCCAAGCGGCTCGATTTCGCCACGCTGAAGGCGATCGGCGCCACCGGCGGCCGGGTCGTCGCCATCCATCTGATCGAAGTCATGCTGGTCGCCGGCTTCGGTATCGCGATCGGGCTCGCGCTTGGCGCCGCCGCCCCCTTCGCGCTGGGCTTTGCGCTCGCCGACATCCTGCCCTTGCCCTTCGAGCCGACCCTCGCCCCGGCCGAGCTAGCGGTCGCAGCGCTCTACGGTCTGCTCACGGCGCTGGTCTTCGCCATCATCCCGCTCGGCCGCGCTCATGACGTGCCGGTCTCGGCCCTGTTCCGCGACCAGGTCGAGCCCGATCGGCGCCAGCCGCGCTGGATCTACAGGGCGATCTTCCTTGCCGCGCTTGCCGGCCTCGTCGGCGTCGCGCTCGTCTTCGCTTATGACCGGCGTATCGCGCTGATCTATATCGGTGCTGCCGGCGGCGTCTTCCTGCTGCTGCGCCTGATCGCCTGGGGGCTGATGGCGCTGGCCCGCCGGGCCGGACGCCCACGCCAGCCGGCGCTGCGCCTGGCGCTCGCCAACATCTATCGACCCGGCGCGCTGACGCCTTCGCTGGTGCTGTCGCTCGGCTTGGGCGTTGCCCTGCTTTCGACCCTCGCCTTCATCGACGTCAGCCTGCGCCGGCAATTAACCCAGTCGCTGCCGCAGAAGGCGCCGAGCTTCTTCTTCCTCGACATTCCCAATGCCCAGGCGGCGGAGTTCGATCGCTTCCTCAGCGAGCAGCGCCCCGGCGCGCATGTCGAGCGCGTGCCGATGATGCGCGGCCGGATCGTCAGCGTGAACGACGTCCCCGCCGAGCAGATCAAGGCGAGCGAGCAGATGGCCTGGGTGCTCGAGGGCGATCGCGGCATCACCTATTCGGCGGGCATGCCCGAGGCCTCCAGGCTGGCCTCGGGCGAGTGGTGGCCGGAGAACTATCGCGGCGAGCCGCTGGTCTCCTTCGACGGACGCGCCGTCGAGGGGCTGGGGCTGAAGCTCGGCGACAGGCTCACCGTCAACGTACTCGGCCGCAATATCACCGCGCGCATCGCCAATTTCCGCGACATCGAATGGCGCTCGCTCGGCATCAACTTCGTCATGGTATTCTCGCCGAACACCTTTGCCGGCGCGCCGCACACCAATCTCGCCACCGTGACCGACAACGGCGCGCCGCCTGTCACCAGCGACGCCGCCCTGATGCGCCAGCTCGCGGTTTCCTTCCCGGCGGTGACGGCGGTTCGGGTCAAGGACGCACTTGAAGCGGTCAATACCATCGTCGGCCAGCTCGCCGGAGCGATTCGCGGCGCCTCCGGCCTTGCCATCAGCGCGAGCCTGCTGGTCCTAGCGGGCGCTCTGGCGGCCGGTCAAAGGGCGCGGCTCTATGACGCGATGATCCTGAAAACGCTGGGTGCGACCCGCCGATTCATACTTTCGTCGTACGTCCTCGAATACGCAGGCATCGGCGTCGTTTCGGCTCTGTTCGGGCTCCTTGCAGGTGCCGCGGCCGGATGGGGCGTCGTCACGCAAGTGATGAAGATAGATTTCGTCCTCGATCCAACGGGCGCTATTATCGCTGCGACTGCAGCCGTCGTGGTCACCGTCGTGTTCGGATTGGTCGGAACGCTACAAATACTGTCAAAAGCGCCGGCTTCTCATCTGAGGAATTTATGAGTTCTGACTCATCGCAGCGCGGCATAGACATGAACTGACGGTAATGTTGCATGGCTCGGCAAGCGAATTTCTATGCCGGTGACGCCGCTAACCATGCTGGCCCCTTGTAAGACCGCTCGTTCCCCCTCATATTTCGCACTGTCGCCACGATGGTGCGCGACGGTGGGCGTCGCAAGGGCGATGTCCGCCCGGCAAAGTTTCAAGGGGAATTCTCTCCATGAGCGATTTCGACCGCAACGCTCAAGTCTGGGGTGCCGGCCGCGCACAGCAGACCAGCGCTGCTGAGCTGGACCAGGGCCTGCGCTCGTTCATGCTCGGCGTCTACAACAACATGACGATCGGCTTGGCCATCACCGGCCTGATGGCGATCGGCATCTCGATGCTGGCGATTGCCGGCTACTCGCCTTCGGGCAAGGTCACCGCGCTAACGCCGCTTGGCCAGGCGCTCTACCTTAGCCCGCTGAAGTGGGTGGTGATGCTGGCTCCGCTGGCCTTCATCTTCTTCTTCTCGTTCAAGGCCGAGAGCATGAGCTCGTCGACGGCCCGCGCCATGTTCTTCGCCTTCGCGGCGGTGATGGGCGTCTCGCTGTCGTCGATCTTCGTCGTCTTCACCGGTGAATCGATCGCCAAGGTGTTCTTCATCACCTCGGCGGCTTTCGGTGGCCTTAGCCTCTTCGGCTACACCACGAAGAAGTCGCTATCGGGCATGGGCTCCTTCTTGATCATGGGCCTGATCGGCCTGGTGATCGCCTCGGTCGTCAACATCTTCCTGGCCTCTAGCGCTCTGTCCTTCGCCATCTCGGTGATCGGCGTGCTGGTCTTCGCCGGCCTGACTGCCTGGGATACGCAGCGCCTGAAGGAAATGTACCTGTACTCGGACCTCGACTCCGAGTCGGCCGCGAAGCTTTCGGTGAACGGCGCCCTGTCGCTCTACCTGAACTTCGTCAACATGTTCCAGATGCTGCTCTCGCTCTTCGGCTCCAAGCAGGAGTGATCAGGGCGACAGCCTGAAAACACGAAGCCCCGGCCGCAAGGCCGGGGCTTTTCTTTTTGGGCCAGCCTGGCGCGGCGATCTCAGCTCACCACGCTCAGCCGCTTATCGAGCACCTTGAGCACCCGGCTCAGCTCGGCTCCACGCTTCAGGATCAGCCCGGTCGCGGTCACCACCGAATAAGTGCCCTGTCGCCTCGCCAGCGACGGGTCCTTGACGATCCGGTAGAGCGGCACCTCCGCTGCGCGGCGAAAGACCGAGAACTGCGCCTTGTTTCGCAGGAAATCGATAGCGTAGTCGCGCCACTCACCGGCCGCAACCATCCGGCCATAAAGGTTGAGCAGCTCGTTCAGCTCACGGCGGTCGAAGGTGACGGAAGAGGGCGCGGTGGCAGCCGGAAAGGCGACGACCGCGCCTGCTCGCTGCGCTGGCGGAGTTTCGCTTTCACTCATCGCGCCTCCTGTTCATCGCCTGCCGTTGCCCGGCAAGGGATGATGCGCCCGCCTCCCGACGCTGGCAAGACAGCTTGATGACAGTGCCGACATCTTCTTCCGCTTTCATCGCGATTGCCATGATTTTGCCGCGCTTGCGCCAAGCGAGCGCCCCGTTGCGGCATTCAACTCCGATTCGTTGCCTAGACGGCCCGACCTGTCCGGCTCCGGACACGTCAGCCCCCCAGCCCCTCCGGCGCTGCGGCGGGTCGGGCCAACTAGTCCAGGCTAACTTACGGCTGGCGGTTTCCGCCGGCCGTTTTCTTTGACCGGAAGCTTAGCGCGACGCGCCGTGATATTCGGGATTGGGCCGCATATCGACCGCCGAGGCGATCCGGTTCGACATGTTGAAGAAAGCGGCGACCGCGCCGATGTCCCAGATGTCGCGCTCGCCAAAGCCGGACTGGCGCAAGCCTTCCCGATCCTCCTCCTCGATTCGATGCGGCGTCTCGGTCAGCTTCACCGAAAAATCGAGCATGGCGCGGTGGCGCTGGGAGAGTTGCACCGCGCGAAAGTTCATCACCATCATCTCGCCGAGCACCGGATCGCCGGAGAGCTGACGCACCGCTTGACCATGCGCGGTGAGGCAGTAGTAGCAGCGATTCACGCTGGAGACCGCGACCGCGATCATCTCGCGCTCCAGCTTCGACCAGCCGGACGGCGCCAGCATCAGATCGTTGTAGAAGCTGGCGAAGGCCTGGAGCTTGGCATCGTCGTGCGCATAGGCGGTGAGGACATTCGGGACATAGCCCAGCTTCTCCAGGCATTTCGCGAAATAGGCCTCCATCTCCGGCGACAGCTCTGCCTGCGGCAGCGCGAGTGCCATCACGGCAGGCGGCGCGTCCTGCTTCGCCGGCTGCTCGCCCACCATCGCTTTGTCATGCTTCTTCGTCATCTCTGCACTCCTCGCGCTGATATCCGCGCGGATCGGGCACAAGCTGCCGTTTCCGCGCCATATTGGTGCAATCTGGCTGTCGCGATACGACGAAAGTTGCAGCGGCCGGTGAGCTATGTCATCGCTGCGGCAAAATAGCAGGGGGAAGACGACTATGGCCAAGCGCGAAGCGAATGCCACGGCTGCAGCCGTCACCGCGATCGAAGCTGCTGCCCGTGAGCTCGGTTCGGCGATGCCCGCGGAATTCCCCAAGCTGCTCTATGGCCGCACCGTCGCCGAGGATCTCGTCGCGCTGCCGCCGGACCTGCTAGCCCGTGCTGCCGACGCCGCCTATGCCCACCTGACCAGCCGGCGCAAGCCCGGCGAGCCCAATTTGCGCTTCCGCGACGAGGCGGTGAAGGCGGATGGGCGCGAGCGCCAGATCACCGTCCTCGAGGTCGTCAACGACAACAAGCCGTTCCTGCTCGACTCCACCCTCGCCGAGCTGGCCGAGCAGGGCTATGAGCCGCGCCTGGTCGCCCACCCCATCCTCGCTGTGGTGCGCAAGGACAATGGCACCTTCGAATCGCTCGCCGGCGAAGCGGCCGGCCGCGCCGTCGAGGGCACGCGCCGCGAGAGCCTGATCCATATCCATCTCGACCGGATCGACACAGCCGAGGCGCGTGACCGGCTCGCAGCCGGTCTTGCCCGCGTCTATGTCGATGTCGGCCTCGCGGTCGACGACTGGGCCGCGATGCGCGGCCGTATCACCGAGGTAATCCAGTCCTACCGCGCCAACCCGCCGCCGCTGCCGGAGGACGAAGTCACGGAAGCGCTGAACTTCCTCGAATGGATCGCCAGCGACAACTTCACTCTGCTGGGCGTGCGCGCCTATCGCTTCGCCGGCGGTGACACCGCTGCCGACCCGGTCGATTCCTCCGGCCTCGGCATCCTGCGCGACCCGGATGTCCGGGTGCTGCGCAAGAACCGCGAGCTCGTGGTGATGACGCCGGAGATCCGCGCCTTCCTGGCCAAGCCGCAGGCGCTGATCATCACCAAGGCCAACGTCAAGAGCCGCGTCCATCGCCGCGTCCATCTCGACTATGTCGGGATCAAGCTCTTCACCGCCGATGGCCGGCTCGACGGCGAATTGCGCATCGTCGGCCTTCTGACCTCGAACGCCTATACCGGCACCGCCCGCTCGATTCCCTATCTGCGCCTCAAGGTCGCGCGCGTGCTCAAGAGCACCGGCTTCGATCCGTCGAGCTATTCCGGCCGCGCCCTCTACAACGTGCTCGACGCTTTCCCGCGCGACGAGCTCTTCCAGATCGACGTCGAGACGCTGGAGCGCTTCGCCCTCGACATCATGCAGTTGACCGAGCGGCCGCGCATCCGGGCGCTCGCCCGCGCCGACGAGTTCGACCGCTTCGTCTCGGCGCTCGTCTTCATCCCGAAGGACCGCTACGACACCACGGTGCGCCGCCGCGTCGGCGAATTCCTCGCCCGCGTCTACCAGGGCCGCGTCTCTGCTGCCTATCCGGCCTATCCGGAGGGTCCGCTCGCCCGGACGCATTACATCATCGGCCGCGACGAGGGCCGCACCCCGAAGATCGACCGCAGCACGCTGGAAGCCGGCATCGCCGCGATCGTCCGCACCTGGAGCGACGGCCTCAAGGACGCGCTCGACGCCGGCAAGGCCGGGCCCGCCGCTCGCGCGCTGGCAGAGCGCTATGCCGAGGCCTTCGGCGCCGCCTATCGCGAGCGTTATTCCGCCGAGGATGCGCTGGTCGACGTCGACATGCTGCAGAAGCTGTCGGACGAACGTCCGCGTGCCGTGAACCTCTACCGCCGCGAGGGCGACGGGCCGACCCGGGCCAACCTCAAGCTGTTCTCGCGCGGCGCCGCGATCTCGCTCTCCGAGCGCGTGCCGATGCTGGAGAACATGGGCTTCCGCGTCGTCAACGAGCGCACCTTCAACATCACGCCGCAGCAGAACGGCGGGAGCAGCGCCGACACCCGCGTCTGGCTGCACGACATGACGCTGGAGCGCGCCAGCGGCGGCGAGATCGACATCGAGAACCTCGATCCGACGATCGAGGCGGCGCTGATGGCGCAATTCCGCGGCCTCACCGAATCCGACCGCTTCGACCAGCTCGTGCTGGCCGCCGGGCTCGCCTGGCGCGAGGCGGCGCTGCTGCGGGCGCTTGGCCGCTATCTGCGCCAGGTCGGCGCGCCCTATGCGCAGGACTACATCGCCGATGCGCTGACGCGCCATTCCGGCATCGCCACCGGGCTGGTCAAGCTCTTCATCGCCAAGTTCGATCCGCGCCTCTCCGACAAGAAGCGGGCCGAGCAGGTGAAAGCCGAGCGCGAGCAGATCGAAGCCGCGCTCGCCGACGTCACCAGCCTCGACGAGGACCGCATCCTGCGCCGCTTCGTCAACCTGATCGACGCAGGCCAGCGCACCAACTTCTTCCAGATCGGCCCCGACGGGCATCCGCGCGGCACGATCTCGTTCAAGTTCGCCTCCGGCCAGGTCGACGGCATGCCGCTGCCGCGCCCGCTCTACGAGATCTTCGTCTACTCGCCACGCGTCGAGGGCGTGCACATGCGCTTCGGCAAGGTCGCGCGCGGCGGCCTGCGCTGGTCGGACCGGTCGCAGGACTTCCGCACCGAGGTGCTCGGACTGGTCAAGGCGCAGCAGGTCAAGAACGCCGTCATCGTCCCGGTCGGCGCCAAGGGCGGCTTCGTGCCCAAGCATCTGCCGCCGGCGAGCGACCGCCAGGCCTGGCTTGCCGAAGGCACCGAGAGCTACCGCATCTTCGTGCGCACCTTGCTCGAGCTCACCGACAATCTCGACGGCGAGACGGTCGTACCGCCGCCGGACACGGTCCGCCATGACGGCGATGACCCGTACCTCGTCGTCGCCGCCGACAAGGGCACCGCGACCTTCTCCGACACCGCCAACGCGCTCTCGGCCGAGAAGCATCACTGGCTCGGCGACGCCTTCGCCTCCGGCGGCTCGCAGGGCTATGACCACAAGGGCATGGGCATCACCGCGCGCGGCGCCTGGGAAGCGGTGAAGCGCCATTTCCGCGAGATCGACGTCGATATCCAGACAACGCACTTCACCGTGGCCGGCGTCGGCGACATGTCGGGCGACGTCTTCGGCAACGGCATGCTGCTCTCGCCGGCGATCAAGCTCCTCGCCGCCTTCGATCACCGCGACATCTTCCTCGATCCCAATCCGGACCCGGCCAAGAGCCTGGCCGAGCGTCAGCGCATCTTCGCCCTGCCGCGCTCGTCCTGGGCCGACTACGACAAGTCGCTGATTTCCAAGGGCGGCGGCATCTTCTCGCGCCAGGCCAAGAGCATCGCGCTCTCAGCCGAGATTCGGCAGGCGCTCGACTTCGACAAGGCGCAGGTCACGCCGGCCGAACTGATGACGGCGATCCTGAAGGCGCCGGTCGACCTGCTCTGGTTCGGCGGCATCGGCACCTATATCCGCGCCGGCGACGAGACCGACGCCCAGGTCGGCGACCGCGCCAATGACTCAATCCGCGTCACCGGTTCCGATCTGCGAGCGAAAGTGATCGGCGAAGGCGCCAATCTCGGCGCGACCCAGCGCGGCCGCATCGAGGCGGCGCGCCAGGGCGTGCGCCTCAACACCGACGCGATCGACAACTCCGCCGGCGTCAACACCTCCGACGTCGAGGTCAACATCAAGATCGCACTCGCCGACCCCGTCCGTGACGGGCGCCTGCCCGAGAAGAAGCGCAACGCCCTGCTCGCGCAAATGACCGACGAGGTCGGCCTGCTCGTCCTGCGCAACAACTACCTGCAGAGCCTGGCGCTCTCGCTGACCGAGGCGCAGGGCATCCAGGCGACGCCGCACCTGCGCCGGCTGATGGTTCAGCTCGAGGAGGACGGCCGGCTCGATCGCAGCGTCGAATATCTGCCGTCCGACGCCGTGCTGATCGAGCGCGAAAAGCGCGGCGAGGGTCTGACCCGGCCGGAGCTCGCAGTCCTGCTCGCTTATGCCAAGCTCGCTCTGCACGACGCGTTGCTCGAGTCGGCCATTCCCGACGATCCCTATCTGAAGAGCGAGCTCGTCCGCTATTTCCCGCAGCCGCTGCGCGAGGGCTATGGCAAGGAGATCGCCGGCCACAAGCTGCGCCGCGAGATCGTCGCGACCCAACTCGCCAACGCCATCATCAATCGCGGTGGCCCGGCCATCGTCTCGACTCTGGCCGACCAGACCCGCGCCGAGGCTCCGGCGATCGCAGCCGCCTACGCCGTCGCCCGCGATTCCTTCGACCTGATCGCGCTGAACGGCGCCATCGATGCGCTCGACGCCAAGCTGCCAGGCAAGACCCAAACCGGGCTCTATGCCGCCGCGCAGGAATTGGTCGTCGATCGGATGCGCTGGTTCCTGCGCCGCGGCGTCGCCACGCCCGGCGCGATCGAGCAGACCGTGGCGCACTATGCCAAGGGCGTCGCGGCGCTCGAGGGTGCCTTGGCCGAGTTGTTGCCTGAAGCGGCCGCCCAGGCGCGCAACGCCCGCATCGCCGCGCTGACGGCCGAAGGCGTGCCCGAGCCGCTGGCAGTGCGCGTCGCCAGCCTGCCCTGGCTCGCCGAGGCGACCGACATCGTCGACATCGCAAGCCGCACCAAGCGCGACATCGTCGAAGTCGCGCGGATTCATTTCGCTGCCGATTCGGTCTTCGGGTTCTCGACGCTGGCCTCGGCGGCCGCTGCCGTACCGGCCACCGACGACTATGAGCGCCTGGCGCGCCAGCGCGCGGTCGAGACGCTGACCGACGCCCATGCCGGGATGACGCAAGAGATCGCGACTGGCAAATCGGGGCCCGATGCGCTGAAGGACTGGCTGGCAGAACGGGGCGCCGACGCCGAACGCACCCGCGCCACCGTCTCGGCCATTGCCATGTCCGGCCTCTCCCTGCCAAAGCTGATGGTTGCGGCCGGCATGCTGGCCGATCTGCCGCGTCGATAAGGCCGAGAAGAGAGTTTGGCGATGAGCCCTGAAGACGAGAGCATGGTTCCAGCGGCGACGCGGATCGATCCGAAGCTGCTGGAGATCCTCGTCTGCCCGGTCACCAAGGCGACATTGGAATACGACGCCGCGCGTCAGGAACTGATCAGCCGCGCCGCCAAGCTCGCCTACCCGATCCGTGACGGCATCCCGATCATGTTGCCGGAAGAGGCGCGACAGCTGGAAGGGTAGTGACGCAAAATCACGGGTCCTACTTGGGCTGACTCAAGTAAGATTCGGGTAGCCGCACCGAGGCTTGCTGCTTGATCCACCGAGAACCGACAGGCCCGACTCGGTATGACCGGACATGACTCCGGGTCACCGCAACAGGTAGTGCCTACAGCATCTCGCCTTTGAGCAGGCGCGGCATCGATCCTCCCAACCCGGCCGCCTCGCGGATGAAGAAGCGTTTCAGCCCCGGCATCCGCTCGACCAGGCCGAGCCCGAGATCGCGCGCCAACCTGAGCGGCGTCGAGTCGTTCGAGAACAGCCGGTTGAGCCCGTCGGTGACGACGCCCATCGCAACCGTGTCGAAGCGCCGACCTTTCTCATAGTCTTCCAGCACATCGGAGCTGCCGACATCGAGGCCGAGCCGGGCCGCATCGACGATCACCTCGGCGAGGGCAGCAACGTCCTTCAGGCCGAGATTGAGCCCCTGGCCGGCGATCGGATGGATGACATGGGCGGCATCGCCAAGCAGCGCCAGCCTATCACCGACGAAGCGGCGCGCCACGCCGAAGGACAGGGGATAGGCGCCCGGACGGCTTTCCAGCGTGATTTCGCCGAGCTCGAGGCCGAAACGACGCTCGACCTCGAGGAGGAGGTCGCTCTCGTCGAGCGCCAGCAGCGCTGGGACGTTCTTGGTCGCTTCCGTCCAGACGATCGAGGAGCGATGGCCGAGCTTGCCGCCATCGGGCAGCGGCAGGATCGCGAACGGGCCGGACGGCAGGAAATGCTCGACTGCCCGTCCCTCATGCGGCCGCTCATGGCCGATGGTCGCGACGATCCCCGATTGCGGATAGGACCAGCCGACCCAGCCTATGCCGGCCTGCTCGCGAAGCTTGGAACGCGCGCCGTCCGCCGCGACCAGCAAGGCGCAATCGAGGCTCTCGCCGTCCGCGAAGTTCACCGTAGTCATACCGCCGTCGTCGACTGCACTCGAGCGGACGCCCTCGGCCCGCAATTCGACGCCATTGGCGCGCGAGACCTGGAGTAGTGCCGCCATCAGCGCACCATTTTCGACCATATGAGCAAAGGGCTGGCCGGGTTCGACCTCGCCATCGAAGCTGAGGAAGACCGGCCGCACCAGATCCGGTGTGCGGCTGTCGGTGATGACCATCTCGGTCATCGGCGTCGATGCTGCCTCCACCAGACGCCAGACGCCGAGCGCCTCCAGCATGTTGCGCGCCGCCGCCGCGACCGCATAGGCACGGCTGTCGGCACGCGCCGGCCCGGCCAGCGCCGGATCTGCGACGATGACGCGGAAGCTCTCGCCCAGCGCCTGCTTCAGCGCGACCGCCAGAGTCAGCCCGGCGACGCCGCCGCCGGCGATGACGATGCGCCGGCTCGAACTTTCGGAACTCTGGGCCATCGCCTTCCTCGCATCGCGCCGCTTGACGCCGCCGGATCGCTCGTTGCTGATGCTTCCCGTCTTGCCCATAGCCGGCCCGGGCCGCAAGCCCGCGCCAAGCCGGTTTCCTGCCGATGAACCCAGCCGCGAACACACTGCTCCCGATCTTCGATCTCGAATCGCTTGGACACAATCGGTTCCAGGGTCGCAGCCCCGACAATGGCTGGACTCGCGTCTTCGGCGGCCAGGTGATCGGCCAGGCGCTTTATGCCGCCTGCAAGACGGTGGAGGAGCGCCAACCCCATTCGCTGCATGCCTATTTCATGTTGCCGGGCGATCCGACGATTCCGATCGTTTACGAGGTCGAGCGGCTGCGCGACGGCGGCTCGTTCTCGACGCGGCGCGTGCTGGCACTGCAAAAGGACGCGGCGATCTTCGCGATGTCGGTTTCCTTCCAGATCGCTGAGCCCGGCTACGACCACGAGATGCCGATGCCGGCCGTGCCGATGCCGGAGGATTTGCCGGACCGCGATGGCATGGAGCGCGATGTACTGCCGCATATGCCCGAGGCGGTGCGCGCCTATTACCGGCGTGAGCGGCCGATCGAGATCCGCCCGGTCGAGATGAGCCGCTATGCTGCGGATGGGCCGCGGGAGCCGAAATTCAATGTCTGGGTCAGGGCGTCGCAGAGACTGCCCGATGAACCAGCGCTGCACCAGAGCGTGCTCGCCTATGCCTCGGACCTGATGCTGCTCGATTCCAGCCTGATCGCTCACGGCACCAGCGTCTTCGACCGACGTGTCCAGAGCGCCAGCCTCGATCACGCAATGTGGTTCCACCGCCCCTTCCGGGCCGATGACTGGCTGCTCTATGCCCAGGATAGCCCCTCGGCCTCGGGCGCGCGAGGCTTCTCGCGCGGGCTGATCTTCGATCGAGAGGGACATCTCGTCGCCTCGGTCGCGCAGGAAGGCCTGATCCGGCCGCGCCCGGACCGCGCCTGAGCACGCGCCCGCCTGCTTTCACGGCATCTGCCTAATTATTAGCCATTCTGACTCGCTGAGCGCCGCCTGATCATGGCGGAATCGCGGCATTGCCCGCTCGCGCGCCACATCTTCCGGTTGGCACGGGCCTTGATAGGTCCACCCCGACGCGCCTGGCTCGAAAGGGCGCGAGAGGCGCAACGACGTCGCTTGGACCGCGGTCCGGCGCGCACAAGCGGGGACAACCCAGCCATGAAGATCGTGATGGCTATCATCAAGCCGTTCAAGCTGGAGGAGGTGCGCGACGGGCTCACCGCCATCGGCGTGCACGGGCTCACCGTGACCGAAGTCAAGGGCTATGGCCGCCAGAAGGGCCATACCGAGATCTACCGCGGCGCCGAATACGCCGTGAGCTTCCTGCCGAAGATCAAGATCGAGGTCGCCGTCACCGACGATCTCGTCCCCAAGGTGATCGAGGCCATCACCGCCGCCGCCCGCACCGGCCAGATCGGTGACGGCAAGATCTTCGTTTCGTCGATCGAGAAGGCCGTGCGCATCCGCACCGGCGAGACCGACGGCGACGCCCTCTGATCCCGACCTTCCGTCCAGGAGTTACACGATGAACATCAAGACCCTTAACCGGGCCGGGCTGGTCGGGCTGGCGCTCGCCGCGATGGCCGGCGCCGCGATGGCGCAGGCTCCCGCTGCACCGCCCGCCCCTGTGCCCAACAAGGGCGATACCGCCTTCATGATGAGCTCGACGATCCTCGTCCTGCTCATGACCGTGCCCGGCCTCGCTCTCTTCTATGGCGGCCTCGTCCGCAGCAAGAACATGCTCTCGGTGCTGACCCAGGTCTTCGCCATCGTCTGCATCGTTTCGCTGATGTGGATCATCTTCGGCTACTCGCTCGCCTTCACCAATGGCGGCGGCCTCAACGACTTCGTCGGCGGCTTCTCCAAGGCCTTCCTGCGCGGCGTCGACGGCAATTCGACCGCCGCGACCTTCTCCAACGGCGTCGTCATCCCGGAATATGTCTACATCGCCTTCCAGATGACCTTCGCCTGCATCACCCCGGCCCTCATCGTCGGCGCCTTCGCCGAGCGCATGAAGTTCTCGGCGCTGCTGCTCTTCATCGTGCTCTGGGTCACCTTCATCTATTTCCCGATGGCCCACATGGTCTGGTACTGGGGCGGGCCTGACGCGGTCGGCAATGCCGCCAAGGCGCTGGCCGAGGCCGGTGCGGACGGCAAGGTGGCGGCCCAGGCAGCGCTCGACGCGGTCAACGCCGATGCCGGCATGCTGTTCAAATGGGGTGCGCTCGACTTCGCCGGCGGCACCGTCGTGCACATCAATGCCGGCATTGCGGGCCTCGTCGGTTGCGTGCTGATCGGCAAGCGCATTGGCTTCGGCCGTGAGCTGATGGCTCCGCATTCGCTGACCATGACGCTGATCGGCGCTGCCCTGCTCTGGGTCGGCTGGTTCGGCTTCAACGCCGGCTCCAACCTCGAAGCAAACGGCACCGCCGGGCTCGCCATGATCAACACCTTCGTCGCCACGGCGGCGGCGGCGGTGGCCTGGCTGTTCGTCGAATGGGCGGTCAAGGGCAAGCCCTCCATGCTCGGCATGGTCTCGGGCGCCGTCGCCGGCCTCGTCGCGATCACCCCGGCGGCAGGCTTCGCCGGCCCGATGGGCTCGATCGTGCTCGGCCTCGTTGCCGGTGCAGTCTGCTTCGTCTTCTGCTCGACGGTGAAGAATGCCCTCGGCTACGACGACTCGCTCGACGTCTTCGGCATCCACTGCATCGGCGGCATCATCGGCGCGCTCGGCACCGGCATCCTGGTCAACCAGGCGCTCGGCGGCGCCGGCATCCCCGACTATGCGACCAAGCCGGGCGAGCTGGTCGCCGCGACCTACGAGTTCGGCACAGCTTTCATGGCCCAGCTCAAGGCGGTGCTGTTCACCCTGGTGTTCAGCGGCGTCGGCTCGGCGATCCTCTACAAGATCGTCGACGTGATCATCGGTCTGCGGGTCCCGGCCGACCAGGAGCGCGAAGGTCTCGACATCGCCGAACATGGCGAGCGCGCCTATCACGACTGAGCGCTGACTGGCCTCACGTGAAACATCGCCCCGGCGGGAAATCGCCGGGGCTTTTGTTTGCGCCTCTCAATCGCGGCTCTCGGCGCGGTCGAGCACGATCTCGAGGACTTGCACTCCCTTCGGCAATTCGATCAGGAACTCGGCATCACGTTCGAGATGATGGATCTTGCGCGGATCGGGTCCGGCGAAGCGCGACATCGCCTCGACGCTCTCCCAGTACGAGATCGTCACGAACTCGCTCTCGGTCTCGCGATCCTCGCGAAACATCTGCGCACCGAGCGCCTTCCTGGCCAGCGGCCTGATGCCGACCTCGAGCAGATAATCCGCGTAGGCATCGGCCTTTTCCGGTACGGTCCGGCCCCGCCAGATCCGGGCAATTCTCGCAATTCTGTCGTCGCCTTCGGCCATCTCGCCCTCCTCGCTATCGCTTGTCGAAGAATGCTTTGCTCGCGCCATCGTTCCCGAGGCCCACGACAGCGCGCGGCGGCAGTGCAAGGTTAAGCGCGCCTTAACCGGACCTTCCTAACCTGCCGGTTCGATGGGGCGGTCTTTGCCGCCTTCCTCATGCCCGCAGACCACGGCCCGATGCGCACGATCCGACGCTCCTCATCGCTGATCGACCGCCTGCCCGATCCGGTGCGGGAGTTCCTGTCGCGCCGCGCCGCCGAGATCGGTGGCATGGCGATGCTCGCGCTGATGGTCGCCGTCGCGGTCGCCCTCGCCACCTGGTCGGTGGACGATCCTAGCCTCAACAACGCCACCCGCGGCACCGTACGCAACCTGCTCGGCCGGCCGGGCGCGATGATCGCCGATCTCGCCATGCAGTTGCTCGGCCTCGGCGTGGTCGCGCTGCTGCTGCCCCCGCTGCTCTGGTCGCTCAGGCTGATCCGCTTCCATCTCTTTGATCGCAGCGCGCTCAAGCTCGTGCTCTGGGTCATCGGCATCGTCTCGACCGCCGCAGTGGCGAGCGCCCTGCCGGCAACCCCGCGCTGGCCGCTGCCGACAGGCATGGGCGGTGTGATCGGCGACGCGCTGCTGCATGGCACCCGCAACATCGTCGGGCTCTCCGGCACCGCGCTCGGCGGCCTCGTCGCCTTCGTCTTCGCCGGCATCGCCATCCTCTCGGTCACGGCAGCAGCTGGCTTCGGCCTCGTCACAGACGCGGATCCCGAGCTCGACAACGACGATGATCCGGCCTGGGCCGATTCGGAAGACCGCCGCGATGACGAGCCGGGCCTGTCGGTGATCCTGATCGGCTGGCTTGCCCATGGCGCCATGGCTCTGAAGGCCGCGATCATGCGTCGCCTGCCGCGACCGCCACAGCCCGCCTCGGCAGGCGCCGGCTCGGTGCCCGTACCGGTGCAGACCGGTAGGGTCCGCCGCGAGCCGAATTTTACCGGCGGGCCGGAGCCTTATCGGTCGCCCGTCGTTGCGCCCGAACTTGCTCGCGCCGCTGCCATCAGGCCGAAACCGAACGCTCCCGCGGCCTATGACGACGACGAGCCATTCGAGGCGCAGGACGTGCGCGACCTCAACGCCCCGCGCGTGACGCCGCCGGTCGGCGCGCCCAAGCCGGGAAAGCGGTTGACGCGCGAGGCGCAGCCCTCCTTGCTCGATCGCGACACCTTCGAACTGCCTCCGTTGACCTATCTCGCCGAGCCGAAGAAGCTGCCGGCCAACACCGTCTCGACCGACGCGCTGGAGCAGAACGCCACCCTGCTGGAAGGCGTGCTCGAGGATTTCGGCGTGCGCGGCGAGATCAGCCAGGTCCGCCCCGGCCCTGTGGTCACGCTCTACGAGCTTGAGCCCGCCCCGGGGACGAAGAGCTCTCGTGTCATCTCACTTGCGGACGACATAGCGCGGTCGATGAGCGCGATCTCGGCGCGCGTTGCGGTGGTGCAGGGCAAGAACGCGATCGGCATCGAGCTGCCCAACGCCAAGCGCGAGACCGTCTTCCTGCGCGAATTGCTCGCCAGCCAGGACTTTGAAGGCACCAAGCACAAGCTCGCGCTCTGCCTCGGCAAGACCATCGGCGGCGAGCCGGTGATCGCGGACTTGGCACGTATGCCCCACCTTCTAGTGGCGGGCACCACCGGCTCGGGCAAGTCGGTCGCGATCAACACCATGATCCTGTCGATCCTCTACCGGCTGAAGCCGGAGGAGTGCCGGCTGATCATGGTCGATCCCAAGATGCTCGAGCTTTCCGTCTATGACGGCATCCCGCATCTGCTCACGCCCGTCGTCACCGACCCGAAGAAGGCGGTCGTCGCGCTGAAATGGGCGGTGCGCGAGATGGAGGAGCGCTACAAGAAGATGTCGAAGCTCGGTGTGCGCAACATCGACGGGTTTAATTTACGAGTGGCGGAGGCGGCCGCGGCAGGAGAGGTCATCACCCGCACGGTCCAGACCGGCTTCGACAAGCATTCGGGCGAGGCGATCTACGAGGAGGAGGCGATGGACCTGTCGCCTCTGCCCTATATCGTCGTGATCGTCGACGAGATGGCCGACCTGATGATGGTCGCCGGCAAGGAGATCGAGGGCACGATCCAGCGCCTGGCGCAGATGGCCAGAGCCGCCGGCATCCATGTCGTCCTCGCCACCCAGCGGCCCTCGGTCGACGTGATCACCGGCACGATCAAGGCGAACTTCCCGACGCGGATCTCCTTCCAGGTGACCAGCAAGATCGACAGCCGCACGATCCTGGGCGAGATGGGCGCCGAGCAGCTGCTCGGCCAGGGCGACATGCTCTACATGGCCGGCGGCGGCCGGATCACCCGCGTGCACGGCCCGTTCGTCTCGGACGCCGAGGTCGAGAAGGTCGTCGCGCATCTGAAGACGCAAGGGCGGCCGGACTATCTCGACGCGGTCACCGCCGAGGAGGAGGCTGCCGGAGCCGAGGACGAGGACGGCGCGGTCTTCGACAAGAGCGCGATGGGCGCCGAGAGCGACGACCCCTATGAGCAGGCGGTTGCGGTGGTCTTACGCGACAAGAAGGCCTCGACCTCCTACATCCAGCGCCGTCTGCAGATCGGCTACAACCGCGCCGCCTCGATCATGGAGCGGATGGAGAACGAAGGCATCGTCGGCCCCGCCAACCACGCCGGCAAACGCGAGATCCTCGTCGAAACCGGAAGAGCACGCGAAGACGAGGACTGAGGCGCGGCTGCGGCCAAGTGGCGCGAAACCGGTCCTGAAAATGCCATCACCCCGGTGCAACTTCTCCGCCGACTGAAGCGTTGAACCCTTGCCGGCCAGCCTTGGCGGCACGATATTCCGCCAGAAGGCGGCCAACCGGACATCCGAGTTCCATGACCACTCTCTCGCCCATGCCAGCCCTCGCAGCCGCCGCTCTGGCGCTCGCGCTGGCGTCGGGCCCGGTCTTCGCCCAGCCGCTCGATATCAAGCCCGCGGCGCAGCCAGCGGCGCCGCGTGCCGCCCAGCGGGCATTTCCGTTGCCGCCGGTCCGGCCAGCGGGTCTCGGCCTGCCGCGAACCGAGGCCGCTGCACAGCCCGCCTCGACCGCATCGGCACCGCCGCCCGCGCAGGAGCCGGTCGTCACCGCGAACAACGAGCCGCGCGCGACGCCGGCAGCCAAGCCGTCGCGGCCTAGCACTCCCCTGTCGAAGGCCGAGGCCGTCGAGCGGCTGAACACCTATTTCAACGGTTTCTCGACGCTGCAGGGCGATTTCATCCAGTTCGCCGCCGACGGCCGCCGGTTCGAAGGCAAGCTCTATATCCAGCGTCCGGGCAAGATGCGCTTCGAGTACCGGCCGCCCGTGACGATGGAGGTCATCGCCGACGGGACTTCGGTGGCGATTCGTGACCGCAAGCTCGCCACCCAGGACCTCTACTCGATCGGCCAGACGCCGCTGAAGTTCCTTCTCAAGGAGCAGATGAACCTTGAGAAGGACACCATCGTCACTGGCGTAAGCACCAAGGGCGACATTCTCTCGCTCAAGCTCGAGGACCGCTCGACCTTGGGCGGCACCTCGAAGATCACGCTGAACTTCGACCTTGCTGCCAACGCGCTCCGGCAATGGGTGGTGATCGATCCGCAGGGCTACGAGACCTCGGTCTCCGTCTATAATCTCGACACCCAGCGGCGGCCCGATCAGAAGAATTTTGTCATCAACTATGAGCGCGTGCTCTGAGCGGCCGCCGTTGCGAGCAGCGGAGCGCTATAGTTCTCGCGATGGCAAGCACGGCACAGCAGCGCTTGCTTTTCGCAGCCTGACGACCCAGGTTCCGGCTCCCATCCCGGCCGGAACTCCCCTGTGAAGCTCGACGTCACCACCTGGAACATCAATTCGGTGCGCCTGCGCATCGGGATGGTCACTGACTTCCTGAAAACCCACCAGCCCGATGTCCTCTGCCTGCAGGAGACCAAGACGCCGGACGAGCAGTTTCCGGCCAAGGCCTTCACCGAAGCCGGCTACGTCCATCAGGCCTTCATCGGCAACAAGGGCTATAATGGCGTCGCCATCGTCTCGAAGCTGCCCTTCTCCGAGCAGGAGGCGATGGCGATGTGCGAGCGCAACGACGCCCGCCATATGACCGTCGTGCTCGACGCCGGCGCGGGGGCTGCAGCCGGCATCGCAATCCATAATTTCTACATCCCGGCCGGCGGTGATATCGCCGATCCCGAAGCCAATCCGAAATTCGCCCACAAACTGCAGTTCCTCGATGCCATCGGCGCCTGGGGCATCGCCCGCAACCCGGCGGGTCGACCGAGCATTCTGGTCGGCGATCTCAACATCGCACCCTACGAACACGATGTCTGGAGCCATAAGCAGCTGCTCGACGTCGTCAGCCACACCCCGATCGAGACCTCGACCCTGGAGAAGCTACGCAGCGAGCTCGGCTGGACCGACGCCGCCCGCACGCTCAGGCCTGAGCCAGAGAAGCTCTACAGCTGGTGGAGCTATCGCGCCGCCGACTGGCAGGCCTCGAATCGCGGCCGCCGTCTCGACCATATCTGGCTTTCGGACGGGCTGAAACCGACGCTGCGCGACCTCTCCTTCCTGAGCGAGGCGCGCGGCTGGGAGCGCCCCTCGGACCATGTTCCGGTGACGGTCCAGCTGGAGCTTTGACCGCGGTCAGCGCAGGTCGATAGCCCTGAGCGCCGCTCCGACCGAGGCGAGCTCGCTGTTGAAATCATGCAGTCGCTCAGCGACCGCAGCGGCGATCGCCTGAGCCGAATCGGGTGATTCGCCGAGGACGCGGCGCATTACGCTACGCGCCAGCCGCATCACCTGGGTCGGTTCCCGCGCGATCGCCGTCACCGGCCGCTCCAGCGCCGTGAACAGCGCGAGCTCGCCGATCAGTGCGCCTGGCCCCACGACCTCGTCCGCCGGCCGGCCGTCATCCTCACGCTTCAGCGCCACCGTCCCGGATACGATGAGGAAAGCTCCGTCCGAGCCTTCGCCGCGCCGGAACAGCACATCGCCGGCGCGCAGGGTCCGGGTCTCGGCCGCGAAGGCGACGAGACGCAGCGCATCGCGATCCATCAGGCCCAGCAGCGGCTGACGGGCCAGCAAGGTGATGTCGTCGTTGAGCGACATTCAGACTACGGATTCAGCCGGTAGCCGCCGGCATCGGTAACGAGCAGCCGTGCATTGGCGGGGTCCGGCTCGATCTTCTGGCGCAGGCGATAGATATGGGTCTCGAGCGTGTGCGTCGTGACCTGGGAATTATAGCCCCAGACCTCCTGCAGCAGCGTCTCGCGCGCAATCGGCTTGCGACCGGCACGGTAGAGGAAGCGCAGGATCGCCGTCTCCTTCTCGGTGAGCTTGGTCTTCGAGCCCTTGGCGCTGACTAGGAGCTTCGAGCCGGGGTGGAATGTGTAGGGCCCGACCTGGAAGATCGCGTCCTCGCTCGCCTCGTACTGCCGCAGATGCGCGCGAATGCGCGCCAACAGCACCGCGAACTTGAACGGCTTCACCACATAGTCGTTGGCACCGGCCTCGAGTCCAAGCACGGTGTCGGCGTCCGAGCCCTGCCCGGTCAGCATCACCACCGGCCCCTTGAAGCCGTTCTTGCGCATCAGCTTCACGGCCTCACGGCCGTCCATGTCGGGCAAGCCAACATCCATGACGACGAGGTCGATGCGCTCGGCCTGCACGGCCTTCAGGCTCGCTGTCGCGGTCGGCGACGACGACACCTTGAATTCGTCATAGAGAGCAAGCTGCTCGGCGAGCGCATCGCGCAAGGTCTGGTCGTCGTCGACGAGCAGGATATGGTGGGTGGCCGACATGGAGCGATTTAGCCCGTTCTGCGTTCGCGCGACATTAGAGCATGTTCCGGAGAAGTGGGAGCCACCTTTACGGGCGGGCCCATACTCCAACATATTGAGTTCAGCGCAGATTCTGACTGCCCGGCTGGCACCGGTCAAACGGAAAGCAAGCTGGATGGCGCCAAACCGACCGTAGATCACGCAAGATGGATGTCCTGTGAAAAGACGTGATGATGGTGCCGCCACCGGCAAGCGGCTGACTCGTATCGTGGTGGTGCGCTCTGTGCGTGATCGCCGCCAGGGTTTCCTGATCGCCGGTGCCGCGACCTTTCCCTGCGCGCTTGGCCGCTCCGGCGTTGTCGTCGCCAAACGTGAGGGCGATGGCGGCACGCCGCGTGCCAAGTTGCCGCTGCGCCGGGTCTTCTATCGCGCCGACCGGCTGCCGCGCCCTTCGAGCCTTCTGCCGGTACGCGCCATCACGCCGCGCGACGCCTGGTGCGACGATCAGAAGGATCGGCGCTATAATCGCTTGATCGACCGGCCGCCGGGCGAGGCCGAGGAGCGACTGGCCCGCGCCGACAACCTCTACGACGTCATCGTCGAACTCGGCTGGAACGATGCTCCGGTCGAGCGCGGCCGCGGCAGCGCCATCTTCTGGCATCTCGCCCGACCGGGCTTCACGCCAACGGCCGGCTGCGTCGCCGTCACCGGCGATATTTTTGGTAAAGTCCTGCCCAGGCTGGCCCGGCACTGCGCGATCGTGGTGCGCTAGCCGCTTGCAACTCAGCGCAGACCGGAGATACTGACGCTGAGCACCGTCTCGCCGATCGATTTCAGGAACGCCGGACTTACGCGGGCACCGTCCCGTTCAGCGAGGCCGATTCCCAGCTAGAGACTGTGCCATGACTGATTCACCCTCGACCGAGATCGGCTTCGGCCGTGTCGCCGCGATGTTCCCCGTCAGCGACATGGAACGCGCATGCGCCTTCTATGTCGGCGTGCTCGGCTTTACCAAGACTTTCGAGAACGGCCAGCCGGTCGGCTTCATGATCCTCAAGAAGGGCAAAGCCGAAATCCATCTGACCCTGCAGAAGGATCATGAGGCCGCGCCCTTCAATATCGCCCATATCATGGTCGATGACGTCGATGCCTTTCACGAGCTTTGTCGTGGCCACGGGCTGCGCATCGTCAAGGGCCTGCGCGATCAGGACTACGGCCTGCGCGCCTTCGTCTTCGAGGACCCCGATGGCAATCGCATTGACGTCGGCCAGCCAATCTAGCTGACCGACGGCGCGGCCTTCTTAGCCCCGCGCGCCAAAGATCGCGCTGCCAACCCTGACGTGGGTGGCGCCAAGCTGGATCGCCGCCTCGTAATCCGCACTCATGCCCATCGACAGGATCGCCAGGCCGTTGCGCTTGGCGATCTTGGCGAGCAGGCCGAAATGCGGCGAGGGCTGATCCTCGGCCGGCGGAATGCACATCAGACCAGCGATCGTGAGGCCGTAGCGGGTCCGGCACAGCTCGAGGAAGGCGTCGATCTCCCCGGGCAGAACGCCGCCCTTCTGCGGCTCGGCACCGGTATTGACCTGCACGATCAGCTGTGGCGCCTTGCCGGCGCGTTCGATCTCGCGCGCCAGTTCCTTGGCGAGGCTCTCGCGGTCGAGCGAATGGATCACGTCGAACAATGCGACCGCATCGCGCGCCTTGTTGGACTGTAGCGGGCCAATCATGTGCAGCCTCGTTTGCGGGAAGCGCCCGCGCAGCGCCGGCCACTTGGCGCTGGCCTCCTGGACGTAGTTCTCGCCGAAATCGACCTGTCCGGCCTCCAGCGCCGGCAGGATCGCCTCCGCCGGCTTGGTCTTGGAGACCGCGACCAGCGTCACGACCTCGGGCTTGCGGCCGAAATCGCGCGCGGCGCGGGCAATCGCCGCCCGCGTCTCCTGCAGCCTTGCCGCAACATCCTGCATCGCCATCGCCTTTCGTCCGCCACGCACGGCGCCCAAACCGTTCTGAACGTTGACCCGGCGCGCTGCTTCGTGTCCTAGTCCGCGCAACTCCGATCACGCAAGAACGACACGATCAGCATGGCCGTCGAACGCTATAATCCGAAGGAAGCCGAGCCGAAATGGCGCAAGGTCTGGGATGAGCGCAAGCTCTTCGAGACCCGCAACGACGACCCGCGGCCGAGCTATTACGTGCTCGAAATGTTCCCCTATCCGTCGGGGCGCATCCATATGGGCCATGTCCGCAACTATGCGATGGGCGACGTGGTCGCGCGCTATAAGCGCGCCAAGGGCTTTGCCGTACTGCATCCAATGGGCTGGGACGCCTTCGGCCTGCCGGCCGAGAACGCCGCCAAGGCCAACAAGGTCCATCCGCGCGACTGGACCTATGCCAATATCGCGACCATGCGCGGCCAGCTGCAGTCCATGGGCCTGTCGCTCGACTGGAGCCGCGAGCTCGCCACCTGCGACGCCAGCTATTACCAGCACCAGCAGAAGCTCTTTCTCGATTTCCTGAAAGGCGGGCTGGTTGATCGCAAGACCGCCAAGGTCAACTGGGACCCGGTCGACGAGACCGTGCTCGCCAACGAGCAGGTCATCGACGGCCGTGGCTGGCGCTCCGGCGCGCCTGTCGAGATCCGCGAGCTGACCCAATGGTTCTTCAAGATCACCGCGTTCGGTCAGGAGCTGAATGACGCGCTCGACGGCCTCACGCGCTGGCCGGACAAGGTCCGGCTGATGCAGAAGAACTGGATCGGCCGTTCGGAAGGGCTGCTGGTTCGTTTCGCAATCGAATCGAATTCACTCAACCAGAACGAGGTCGAGGTCTACACGACACGCCCCGACACTCTGTTCGGCGCGAAATTCATCGCGGTCGCGCCTGATCATCCTTTAGCCAAGGCTGCAGCCGAAACGAATCCTGCACTGCAGGACTTTATTGCCGAGTGCAAGAAGACTGGCACCGCTCAGGAGAACATCGACAAGGCCGAGAAGCAGGGCTTCGACACCGGCTTGCGTGCCGCTCATCCCTTTGATCCGTCTTGGACTTTGCCGGTCTATGTCGCGAACTTCGTCCTGATGGAATATGGCACCGGCGCGATCTTCGGCTGCCCGGCGCATGACCAGCGCGACCTCGACTTCGTCAACAAGTATGGGCTCGGAAACACCCCCGTCGTCTGCCCTGAAGGCGCGGACCCGGCGAGCTTCGTCATCACCGACACCGCCTATGTCGACGATGGCCGCATGATCAATTCGCGCTTCCTCGATGGGATGACCATTCCGGAAGCGAAAGAAGAGGTCGCCAGACGCCTCGAGGCCGAGACCCGCGGAAACCGGCCTGTAGCCCAGCGCAAGGTCAATTTCCGCCTGCGCGACTGGGGCATCTCGCGCCAGCGCTATTGGGGTTGCCCGATCCCGATCATCCATTGCGAGAGCTGCGGTGTGGTGCCGGTGCCGGAGCAGGATCTGCCGGTCAAGCTTCCCGACGACGTCTCATTCGACAAGCCCGGCAACCCGCTCGACCATCATCCGAGCTGGAAGAATGTCGCCTGCCCGCAATGCGGTAAGCCGGCGCGGCGCGAGACCGACACCATGGACACTTTCGTCGATTCGTCCTGGTACTTTGCCCGCTTCACCGATCCCTGGCGCACGGACAGCCCGACCGACCGCAAGGCCGTCGACCGCTTCCTGCCGATCGACCAGTATATCGGCGGCGTCGAGCATGCGATCCTGCACCTGCTCTATTCGCGCTTCTTCACCCGGGCGATGAAGGCGACCGGCCATGCCGACCTTGACGAGCCTTTCGACGGCATGTTCACGCAAGGCATGGTAGTCCACGAGACCTATCGGGCTGAGGACGGCTCCTGGGTCGAGCCCGGCAATGTCCGGATCGAGGCGGCCGGCAATGAGCGCCGCGGCTTCGATGTCGATACCGGAGCTCCGATCGAGATCGGCTCGATCGAGAAGATGTCGAAGTCGAAGAAGAATGTCGTCGACCCCGACGACATCATCGCGTCCTACGGTGCCGACACCGCTCGCTGGTTCATGCTCTCCGACTCGCCGCCCGATCGCGACGTGATCTGGAGTGACGAAGGCGTGCAGGGCGCAGCCCGCTTCGTGCAGCGGCTCTGGCGCCTCGTCAGCGAAATCGGTGAGCGTGTGGGCGGGGTGCCCGCCAAGCCGGCGAGCTTCTCAGAAGCCGCGCTGGCCTTACGCAAGGCGAGCCATCGCGCTCTTCATGCTGTCGGCGCCGATATCGAGCGGCTCGCCTTCAACCGCTGCGTCGCGCATATCTACACGCTGACCAACGCGATCGGCAAAGCCCTCGACGCTGCAGCCGAGTCGGCCGATGTCCCGGCAGATATCGCCTTTGCGCTGCATGAATCCGCCATGATCGCCACGCAGCTTGTCGCTCCGATGATGCCGCATCTGGCCGAGGAATGCTGGCAGGCTCTCGGCTTGCCCGGCCTCGCCGGCGAAGCCGCTTGGCCTGAGGCGGAAACGGAATTGTTACAGGATGACAGCAAACTGCTGCCGGTACAGGTCAACGGCAAGAAGCGGGCAGAAGTGACGGTGCCTGCCGATGCCGATACGGTGGCGGTCGAGGCGATCGTGCGCGCCTCCGAGGCAGTCGCCAGGGCTCTCGAGAACCGGCCGATCCGCAAGGTGATCGTGGTGCCGGGGAGGATCGTAAATGTCGTCGTATGAGACCGGAGCCATGTCGCGCCGCCGCCCGCTGGCGTTGGCTGCGGCCCTCGCCCTTGCAGCGCTTGCCGGCGGCTGCTTCCAGCCGCTCTATGGGGAAGGCACTGTGAGCCGAGTCGGCGGCAATGTCCGCAATGCCATGCTCGGCATCGAGGTGCCGGAGATCAAAGGATTGGTCGGCCATTATCTGCGCAACGAGCTCGTCTTCGAGTTCGACGGCGGCGGGGCGCCGGACCGGCAGAAGATCCTGAAGCTCACCGCGACCACAAGCGAATCGCTCGAAGTCATCACGGTCGACTACGCCAATGGCCGTGCCGATTCGGCGATTCTGGTTGCCACCGCCGACTGGCAATTGGTCCGCGCCGGTTCGAACGAAGTGGTGGCTTCGGGCCAGAGCGTCGTACGGGCGCCTTATGAGCGCTCGCAGCAGCGGTTTGCCTCGCTGCGCGCCGCGCGCGATGCGCAAGTGCGTGCTGCGAAGAACCTGGCTCAATTGATCAAGGCTCGCGTTGCTGCCGCCCTCGTCAGCGGCTGAGGCCGCTTTCGATGGCGATGATCAAGGCGCATGAAGCCGACCGCGCGCTTGCGCGTCCGGACCCATCCTGGCGCCTGTTCCTCTTCTATGGTCCCGATGCCGGGTTGATCTCCGAGCGGGCCGCAGCGCTGGCCCGCAGCAGCGTCGACGACCCGCAGGACGCCTTCCAGCTGATCCGCATGGACGGTGACGCGGTCGCCTCCGATCCGCTGAAGCTGGTCGATGAAGCCAACACGATCGGACTGTTCGGCGGGCGCCGCGCGATCCGCGTCTCGCCGACCTCGCGACCGCTGGTAGCCGCGATCGAACCATTGCTGGCAACGCCCTCGCAGGACGCGATCGTAGTCATCGAAGCCGGCGATCTGCAAAAGAGCAACCCGCTGCGGACCGCCTGCGAACGTGCGAAATCCGCGCTTGCCGTACCCTGTTATGGCGATGCAGCCCGCGACCTCGGCACGATCGTCGACGAGATGGTCCGCGCATCCGGCAAAAGCATTGACCGAAGCACCCGCGATCTCCTGACCAGCCTGCTTGGCGGTGATCGCCAGACCTCGCGGAAGGAGATCGACAAGCTGATTGTCTATGCTGGCAACGACCCGGCCTTGACGGCCGATCATGTCGAAGCGGTGGTCGGCGATACCGCTCAGCGCGAGCAGGCCGGCGTGGTCGACGCCGTCTTCGCCGGTCGCCTGCCTAGCCTTGATCTGGCGCTCGCCAAGCTGGCTGGTGAGGGGCTCGATCAGGGTGTGCTGCTTGGCGCGGTGCTGCGCCATGCGCTGGCTTTGCTGAAGGCGAAACTGGCTATCGAGGGCGGCAAGCCAGCGCGCGAAGCGGTCGGCGCCATGCGAATGCCCTATCCGCGCCTCGCGACCGCGGAAGCGGCGCTCAATGCCTGGCCGGCAGCCAGATTGCGCGACGCCGTAACCATCCTGGGAGCGGCGATCCTCGCCGTGCGCCGCGATAGCGACATGGCAAGGCCCATCGCTGCGCGTGCGCTCTGGACGCTCAGCCGAATGTCCGGCAAGGGCCGCTGATCAGGCCTTCAGCCGCCGGCAGAGCGCATCGAGCTGCTCCAGCGTCTTGTAGCTGATCTTCATCTCGCCGCCACCATTGGCACGGTGCTGGATCGAGACGCCAAGGCCGAGTGCCTCTTCCAGTGCCTTCTCGACTGCGCGCGTGTCCGGATCCTTCTCCGGCTTCGGCACGGCGGCAGCCCGCACTGGCTTGTTCTCGCTGCGGGCTTCATCCTGGCCGAGACGCTCGATATCGCGCACGGTAAGGCTTTGTTCGACAATGCGTTTCGCCACCTGTTCCGGATCCGAAACAGCGAGAAGTGCGCGCGCATGGCCGGCCGAGACTGAGCCTTCGCTAACCATTTGCTTGACGGGCTCAGGCAATTTGCTCAGGCGCAGCGTGTTTGCCACATGCGAACGGCTCTTGCCGATCACCTTGGCAAGGTCGTTCTGGGTATAATCGAATTCGGCGATCAGCCGCTCATAGCCGGCCGCCTCTTCCATCGCGTTGAGATCAGCGCGTTGGACGTTCTCGACAATCGCAATCTCGAGCGCCTCGCGGTCATTGGCCTCGACCAGGATGACCGGGACATCGTGCAGCTCCGCTCGCTGCGCGGCACGCCAGCGCCGCTCGCCGGCAATGATCTCGTAGGCGTCGATCATACCCGGGATCGAGCGCACGATGATCGGTTGCAGGATACCGCGCTCGCGCACCGAAGCGGCGAGGTCCTCCAACTCCGCATCATTGAAGGTCTTGCGCGGGTTGCGCGCATTCGGACGCAGGAACTCGACGGGAACCTTGCGCTGACCACGCGCGCGCTCGAGCGCGCCGATCTCGTCTCCGACATCGCCTATCAGCGCAGCGAGACCCCGGCCAAGACGCGAACGCCCCTGTTCCTCGACCATTGCCATTCCTCTTGAACCTTTTTTGTGCCGATCAGGCGGCGCGCAGCGTGCGCTCGCGCTTGATCACCTCCGAGGCCAGCTTCAGATAGGCCTGCGAGCCCGCGCAGCGCAGATCATAGAGCAGCGCCGGCTTGCCATAGGATGGCGCCTCCGAGATTCGCACATTGCGCGGAATCACCGTCTCGTAGACCTTGTCGCCAAGAAAATCGCGGACATCGGCCATGACCTGGCCGGAGAGGTTGTTGCGCGGGTCGTACATGGTCAGCACCACGCCCTGGATCATCAGACGCGGGTTTAGGCCGGCGCGAACCTGCTCGACCGTCTTGAGCAGCTGACTGAGGCCTTCGAGCGCAAAGAACTCGCATTGCAGCGGTACCAGCACAGCATCCGCCGCCGTCATAGCGTTGATGGTGATCAGGCTGAGCGAGGGCGGGCAGTCGATCAGGATGTAGGTCAGGTCGCTGCAGCGCTGGTCGTCGACCAGCTCGTCGATCGCCTTCCTCAACCGTGTCGCCCGATCCTTGGCGCTGGCGATCTCGAGCTCGACGCCAAGTAGGTCGAGCGTCGACGGCGCAAGGAACAGATTGGGAACGGCCGTTGCCTGCATCGCCATGCCCAGCCCGATATCGCCGCAGAGCACGTCATAGGTCGACGCTTTCCGGCTCTTGCGATCAACGCCGAGCCCGGTCGAGGCGTTACCCTGCGGGTCGAGGTCGATGATCAGCACCTTCTCGCCGATAGCAGCGAGCGCGGTCCCAAGGTTGATCGCGGTCGTGGTCTTCCCGACCCCGCCCTTTTGATTGGCGAGCGCCAGCACGCGCGGACGCGTGGGAATGGAGATAGGCTGAGAATCGGTCATCAATCGGCCCGTTTCTCGGCGCCGCTGATCACCAGGATAGCGGCCGCCGAATCCGTCAAGGATGGAAACGTTGTGGCCTGAATCTTCCAATATTTAGCCGCGGCGGTCAATTCCGCATCTAGATATTGTCCCTTGGGAAAGACTCCCGTCACCCCGGTTCTCAACAGCTCTTTGCACCAGTCGAGCAGGAGCGGCAGCGGCGCCAGAGCCCGCGCCGTCACGGCCCCGACCGTGCCGACGAAATCGTCGACCACATCCTCGATGCGAGCATTATGCACCCTCACCGGCGCCCCGGTCAGCCGCGCGGCGTGGCGCAGGAAGGCGCATTTCCGGGTATTACTTTCGACGAGGTCGATATGGCCGCCAAGCTCGGCAAGTCTGATGCCGAGCACGAGACCTGGGAAACCGCCACCCGAGCCGAGGTCGAGCCAGCGCCGCGCCTGCGGCGCCCGGTCGAGCAACTGCAGGGAATCGGCGACATGCCGGGTCCAGACCGCATCAAGCGTCGCGTCCGAGACGAGGTTCTTTGCCTTCTGCCAACGCCGCAGCTCCCCAACAAGAACGGCGAGGCGCTCCTCTGTTTCACGTGAAACAGGCGTCAAGCGAAAAGCGTGACGGCGATCCTCGTTATCCCCCTTATCAACAGAACTCACAGGGTTCATGCTCCGGCACCGGCGGCCGCGCGCCCGGCATGTCGCTTGCGGGCATGCGCTGCCAACAGGGTCAGCGCCGCCGGCGTCATGCCCTCGATGCGCCCGGCTTGCGCCAGATTATCCGGCCAGGAGGCCTGGAGCTTGGCGCGCAGTTCATTCGACAGGCCCGAGATTCCATCGAGGTCCAGATCGCTCGGCAATGGGAGCACCAGATCGCGCTGATAGGAATCGATCTCGGCCGCCTGCCGGTCGAGATAGACCGCATAGGTGGCATCTGCCGCGACACGCGCCCGTGCCGCCTCGGAAAACGCCTCAAGATCAGGCCAGACCCGGACCAGTGCCCCAAAGTCGACCGCCGGATAGGACAGGATCTGGAAGGCTGCGCGCCTGACTCCATCCCGGTTCAGCTCCAATCCGGCGGCGGCTGCCTCGGTCGGCGACAGGGCCCGCTGACGCAACACTTCGGTAAGCTTAACGATCTCTGACTGTCGGCTCTCATAGCGCTCACGACGGGCACTGCTGATCAGGCCATGCGCGATACCAAGCGGCGTCAGGCGCTCATCGGCATTGTCGACCCGGAGCGACAACCGGAATTCGGCGCGGGAGGTGAACATTCGATACGGCTCCGTAACGCCGCGCGTCACGAGATCATCGACCATCACGCCGATATAGGATTGCGTGCGGTCCAGGCTGACGGGCTCACTGCCACCGGCTCTCCGCGCTGCGTTGAGACCAGCGAGCAACCCCTGCGCTGCTGCTTCCTCGTAGCCGGTAGTTCCGTTGATCTGACCTGCGAGGAAGAGCCCGTCGATGGCCCGCGTCTCCAGCGTCGGCTTCAGCGCGCGTGGATCGATATAGTCATACTCAATCGCATAGCCCGGCCGCAGCATCGCTGCCCGCTCCAGGCCCGGGATCGTCTTCAATAGCCCGAGCTGAACATCCTCCGGCAGCGAAGTCGAAATCCCGTTCGGATAGACGGTAGGATCGTCGAGGCCTTCGGGCTCGAGAAAGATCTGATGCCCATCGCGATCACCGAAGCGGCCGACCTTGTCCTCGATCGACGGGCAATAGCGCGGTCCGCGCCCCTCGATCTGGCCGGAAAACATCGGCGCCCGGTGCAGATTGGCGCGGATCAGCTCATGCGTCGCCAGCGTCGTCCGCGTCACCCCGCAGCTGATCTGTGGCGTAGTGATCGCATCGGTCATCGCCGAGAACGGCTCCGCCGGATCGTCGCCGGGCTGCATCTCCAGGCCCGACCAGTCGATCGTGCGGCCGTCCAAGCGCGGCGGTGTCCCTGTCTTCAGTCGGCCGAGCGGAAAGCCATGGCGTTCCAGCGTGGCGGAGAGGCCGAGCGAGGGCGCCTCGCCGACGCGGCCGGCCGGAATCTTCTTCTCGCCGATATGGATCAGGCCGCGCAGGAAGGTGCCGGTGGTGAGCACGACCGTTCCGCAGGCGAATCGACGGCCGTCGACGAGCACGACGCCAGCAACCTGACCAGCGACGATATCGAGATCGAACGCTTCGCCCTCAATCAGCGTAAGTCCGTCCTGGGCAGCCAGCGCAGCTTGCACTGCTTCGCGATAGAGTTTGCGATCGGCTTGGGCGCGCGGCCCGCGTACCGCCGGCCCCTTGCGCCGGTTGAGCATGCGGAACTGAATGCCACCTTGGTCAGCGCAGCGTGCCATGATCCCGTCGAGCGCATCGATCTCGCGGACGAGATGGCCTTTGCCGAGACCGCCGATCGCCGGGTTGCATGACATCGCGCCGACAGTAGCGATCTGCTGGGTGATCAGGGCCGTCCTGGCGCCGGCTCGCGCCGCCGCGGCCGCGGCTTCCGCCCCGGCATGGCCGCCGCCCACCACGACGACATCGTAGTGCTGATTCACCTGTGCATCCGACATGTCCAATTCGCTAGCCAAGCAGGACCGCAAGGTCAACGAAAACCGCCTATTTGCCGATGCAGAAGCCAGAGAACAGGCTGTCGAGCACATCCTCGACGTCGACCTTGCCGATCAAGCGCTCCAGCGCTCTGACCGCGATGCGCAGCTCTTCCGCGATCAGCTCCGGCTGCTCATGCGATAGCGCGCCGGCACGTTCGATCGCAGCAGCGGCGTCGGCCACTGCGATGCGCTGGCGCTCGCGGGTGACGAGCGCAGGCTCTGCCTGGCCGAGCTTGCCAAGCCGAGATGCGATAATGTCGATCAGTTCGGGCAGACCTGCGCCAGTTGCCGCTGACACGCCGATTTCCCCAGGACGGGCAGCTCCACCAAGGTCGATCATCGTCGCCACAGCAAGGTCGTCCCCCTCACTGTCGGCTCGTTCCGGATCCGAATCGGGCGACCGCAACCGCAGCACCAGATCGGCATGTGCTGCTTTCTGCCGGGCTCGCCTTACGCCCTCGGCCTCGATCGCGTCACTGCTCTCGCGCAGACCGGCAGTATCGACTAGCACAACGGGGATGCCGCCCAAGTCCAGCCTGACCTCGATGGCATCGCGGGTCGTTCCGGCAATGGGCGAGACGATAGCAACGTCGCGTCGGGCGAGCGCATTGAGCAGGCTGGATTTGCCGGCATTGGGTGGTCCGGCGAGCACGACGACGAAGCCCTCGCGAACCCGCTCACCCGCTGCGAAGCTGCCGAGTGCAGAACGCAGGCTGTCGAGCACGCCCTGTGCTTCAGCAACGGCGTCAGCGATCAACGGGCCGCCGACATCGCCTTCATCCGAAAAATCGATCTCGGCCTCGAGCAACGTCATCGCCTTGATCAACGCGCTTCGCCATTCACCGGCAGCGCGCCCGAGCGCGCCTTCCATCTGCCGCAGCGCCTGCTTGCGCTGCCATTCCGTCTCCGAATCGATCAGGTCGACTAAGCCCTCGACGGCAGCGAGGTCGAGCTTACCTGCCTCGAAGGCACGACGGGTGAACTCACCAGCTTCTGCCAGGCGCAGGCCTGGCAAGGACGTGAGCACCGACAACAAGCGTGACAGCACTGCGCGCGAGCCATGGATATGGAACTCGGCGACATCCTCCCCGGTGAAGCTCGCCGGTGCGGGGAAGAACAGCACCAGGCCATGATCGATGATCGCGCCGGCGGGATCGCGAAGCGCTCGATAGACGGCTCTGCGCGCCTCCGGCACAGACCCAGCGATCGTTTCGAGAGCGAATCTAACTTGTTCACCCGAGACCCGTACGACCGCGACACCGGCGCGCCCGCTGCCGGAGGACAGTGCCACAATGGTCGGATAGGCTTGCATCCTCAGGCGCCCTTTTCACCAGGGCTGGAGCTTTCGCGATGAACCGTCTGAAGCATGCCGCCAGTCCCTATCTGCTGCAGCACCGCGACAACCCTGTCGACTGGTGGGAATGGAGCGACGAGGCCTTCGCGGAAGCGCGCGCCAGCGATCGCCCCGTCCTGCTTTCTGTCGGCTATGCCGCCTGCCATTGGTGCCACGTCATGGCGCATGAGAGCTTCGAGAACCCCGCTATTGCTGCGGTGATGAACGAGCTCTTCGTGAACATCAAGGTCGACCGCGAGGAGCGGCCCGATATCGACCATGTCTATATGAGCGCCCTGCATACCCTCGGAGAGCAGGGCGGCTGGCCGCTGACCATGTTCCTCGACAGCCAGGGCGCGCCGTTCTGGGGCGGCACCTATTTCCCACCGACATCGCGCTACGGCCGTCCGGGCTTCATCGACGTGCTCCGGCAGATCTCCGGTCTCTATCGCAGCGATCGCGAGCGCATCGGGCGCAATGCCACGGCTATCGGCGATGCCTTGCAGCAGAGCCTGCAGCGCGCCACGGAGACCGCCGAGCCGGATCTCGACCAGATCGCAAGCCAGATCGCGCGCCGCTTCGATCGCGACCATGGCGGCCTCGGCGGAGCACCAAAATTCCCGAACCCCGGCCTGGTCGAACTGCTCTGGCGCCATGGCGCGCGCAGCCGCGATGAGGCCTCCCGCGAAGCCGCCAACCGCACCTTGGTGCAGATGGCGCGCGGCGGCATTCACGACCATCTCGCCGGCGGCTTCGCCCGCTATGCCGTCGACGAGCGTTGGCTCGTGCCGCATTTCGAGAAGATGCTCTACGACAACGCCCAGCTGCTGCCGCTCTACGCGCTCGAGGCCGCGCGCACCAACGATCCGCTTCTGCGCGAGGCCGCGGAGGGGATGGTCAGCTGGCTGAAACGCGACATGCTGCTCCCCGAAGGCGCGTTCGCCGCCAGCCTCGATGCCGACTCGGAAGGGGTGGAGGGCAAGTTCTATGTCTGGGCACTTCCCGAGCTGACGGAGATTCTCGGGCCTGACGATGCCGTCCTCTTCGCCCGGCACTATGACGTGACCCCAGGTGGAAATTGGGAAGGCCACACCATCCTCAACCGGCTTGATACGCCCGATCCCCTTCCCGAAGTCGCAGCCAACCTCGCCGAGCTCCGTGCCCGTCTGCTGGAGGCCCGTAGCGAACGCATCCCGCCCGGGCTCGACGACAAGATCCTCGCCGATTGGAACGGGCTGATGATTTCGGGCCTCGTTCGGGCCAGCGGCATCCTCGAGCGCAAGGACTGGATCAATCTTGCCGCTGATGCCTTTCGTTTCGTTGCCGAATCCATGGCCGATGGTGACGGGCTCGCGCACTCCTATCGCGCCGGCCGGCTGATCACTCCGGGCTTTGCGCTTGATCACGCCGCGATGGCTGACGCCGCCCTCGCTCTCCACGACGCGACCGGCGAGCGGCACTACTTCGATCTCGCCAGGCGCTGGAGTTCCCATTTAGATCGGCACTACCGCGAGGCAGACTCAAACCTTTTGCGCATGACTCGCGCCGACAGCGCGGCACTACCGGTCATACCCAGGCCGACTCACGACGATGCCGTACCGAACGCCAACGGACTGCATGCAGCAAATCTGCTGCGCATCGCGGCTCAGACCGGATTGCCGGAGAACCGCGAGCGGGCCGACCAATTCCTGGCGGTCATACTGGCCGCCGCAGCTCATCCTCCGATGGCGCATGGCTCGGTGCTCAACGCCTATGACCTCGCGCGCAACGGCGTCGAGGTCGTGCTGGCTGGCCCGAACCGCGGGACGTTCCGCGAGGCAGCCCTGGCACTACCTCACCTGACGACCATGCTGGTTGATTGTCCCGACCCGGATGGATTGCCGGCCGGGCACCCCGCCCATGCCTATGCCAAGCAAGCCGGAGAAGGCGCCGCCTTCGTCTGCCTGCATGGGCGCTGCCTGCCGCCCGTCACGGACCCGAATCGATTGGCCGAGATCGTCGCCAGCGCCCGTTGAGGCAGGTGCGCGCGGGACATGAAAAAGGCCACGGCGAGCTGCCGTGGCCTTTTTGCGTTCCAGAATTGCTGAAACCGTCAGGTGTTCATCGAGTCGAAGAACTCGGAGTTCTGCTTGGTCTGGCGCAGCTTGTCCAAAAGGAACTCGATCGCGTCCTGCGGGCCCATCGGGTTGAGGATGCGGCGCAGCACATAGGTCTTCTGCAGGTCGGAGCGCGGCGTGATGAGCTCTTCCTTGCGGGTGCCGGACTTGATGATGTCGATCGCCGGGAAGATGCGCTTGTCGGCCACCTTGCGGTCCAGAATGATTTCCGAGTTACCGGTGCCCTTGAACTCCTCGAAGATCACCTCGTCCATGCGGCTGCCGGTGTCGATCAGCGCCGTCGCGACGATGGTCAGCGAGCCGCCTTCCTCGATATTACGGGCCGCACCGAAGAAGCGCTTCGGCCGCTGCAGTGCATTGGCGTCGACACCACCGGTCAACACCTTGCCGGAGGACGGCACCACCGTGTTGTAGGCGCGGCCGAGACGGGTGATCGAATCGAGCAGGATGACGACGTCGCGTCCGTGCTCGACCAGGCGCTTGGCCTTTTCGATCACCATCTCCGCGACCTGGACGTGGCGGGTCGCCGGCTCGTCGAAGGTCGAGGACACCACTTCGCCCTTCACTGAGCGCTGCATGTCGGTGACCTCTTCCGGGCGCTCGTCGATCAGCAGCACGATCAGATAGCACTCGGGATGATTGGTGGTGATCGACTGCGCGATGTTCTGCAGCAGCACGGTCTTGCCGGTGCGCGGCGGCGCCACGATCAAAGCGCGCTGACCCTTGCCGATCGGCGCCACGATATCGATCACGCGCGGCGAGAAATCCTTCTTGGTCGGATCCTGCACCTCGAGCTTGAGACGCTCATCGGGATACAGCGGTGTCAGGTTGTCGAAGTGGATCTTGTGCTTGATCTTCTCCGGATCCTCGAAGTTGATCGTGTTGACCTTGAGCAGGGCGAAATAGCGCTCGCCATCCTTGGGGCCGCGGATCGGGCCTTCGACGGTATCGCCGGTGCGCAGGCCGAATTTCCTGATCTGCGAGGGCGAGACGTAGATATCGTCCGGCCCCGGCAGGTAGTTCGAATCGGAGGAGCGCAGGAAGCCGAAGCCATCCTGCAGAACCTCGACGACGCCTTCGCCGAGAATTTCTGTTTCCTGGGAAGCGAGCTGCTTCAGGATCGCGAACATGAGTTCCTGCTTGCGCATCGTGCTCGCGTTCTCGACCTCCATGCCTTCGGCAAAGGTGAGCAGCTCGGTCGGCGATTTCGCCTTGAGTTCGTGGAGTTTGATTTCCCGCATGGGGCACCCGGGTTGAGCAGGCCTGCATAGAGGCGGGCCAGACGGCAGTGAGGGATCGACGGGACGAAGGGCTGGGAGCCCCACTTGTCAGGATGTCGTGTCGGCTGGCGAAAGCAGCCGCGGCACGAACCGTCGACGATAGGGAAGGACGCGAACAGAAGGCGCAGAGGCTTGATAACCGCTTTCCCCGCTTGGCTCAAGCGGGAAACCGCGCCGATATCAGAACGGCTTGACGATCACCAGGATGACGATTGCAGCCATCAGCAGCGCCGGTACCTCGTTGAGAATGCGATAGAAGCGCGCCGGCTTGTCGTTGCGGTCTTCGGCAAAGGCCCTGACCCTGCCGGACAGATAACCATGCAGGCCCGAGAGGACAAGGACCAGCGCGATCTTGCCGTGCAGCCAGCCGCCCTTGAAGCCAAAAGCGCTCCAAGCGAGGTAGAGCCCGAGCACCCAGGCGACGATCATCGCGGGGTTGATGATCCCCTTGAGCAGCCGGCGCTCCATGATCTTGAAGGTCTCGGACTGGATCGAGCCGGTCTGCGCCTCGGCATGATAGACCATCAGCCGCGGCAGATAGAGCATCCCGGCCATCCAGGCGATCACCGCCATGACATGGAAAGCCTTGATCCATTCGTAGGCCATCGGATCGATCCTTTAGGCGCGCACCAGCTCGACCAGCCGCTCGACATGAGCGATCGGCGTATCCGGCAGAATGCCATGCCCGAGATTGAACACGAACGGACCTGCGCCGAATGCCGCACGGATCGCAGCGATCTCGCGATCCAGCTCCGAGCCACCAGCGCGCAGTAGCTGTGGGTCGAGATGACCCTGCACAGGGACCAGTGCCTGGATCGCCTCGCGCGCAAACGTCCGGTCGATATCGGTTTCGAGCCCGACGGCATCGACGCCGGTCCCGCGAACATAATCTGGAATGCCGGCACCGGCCCCGCGCGGGAAGCCGATGATCTTGGCCTGCGGATGACGCGCCCGAACCAGATCGACGATGCGCCGGGTCGGTTCGATGCACCAGCGCTTGAAATCCTCCGGCCCGAGCGAGCCCGCCCAGCTGTCAAAGATCTGCACGACATCGACACCAGCCTCGATCTGGGCACCGAGGTAGGCCGCGGAGTTCACGACGAGCCGATCGATCAACCTGGCAAACAGCTCAGGGTCACATCGGAACAGATCCTTGGCTGGCCCCTGATCTGGGGTACCTTGCCCAGCGACCATATAGGTCGCCACCGTCCACGGCGCCCCACAGAAACCGATCAGCGCCGTTCCAACAGGGAGAGCTGCCTTCACCCGTCGAACGGTCTCGTAGACCGGCGCCAGCACGTCCGGATCGATCTCCTCGCGGATTTCGCCAAATCGGCCGTGGTCGGCGACGGGTTCGAGCCGCGGTCCTTCGCCTTGTGCAAACCAGAGCTTTTGCCCGAGCGCATGCGGTATCACGAGAATATCGGAAAACAGGATCGCGGCATCGAAGCCGAAGCGCTTGATCGGCTGCAGAGTCACTTCCGCGGCCATGTCCGGGTTGTAGCAGAGCTCGAGGAACCCGCCTGCCTTGGCGCGAAGTTCGCGATACTCCGGCAGATAGCGGCCAGCCTGACGCATCATCCAAAGCGGAGGCTTCGGCAGCGTCTCACCGGAAAGAGTGCGGAGGAAAAGGCTCTGGCTCATGTAAGGCACCGGGCGCTGGGCCCTTCTTCTAAAAAGAATCTCTTCTAAGAGAGTCTTCTATTTTAACTCTTGGATAGGGGCACATAGCCCGCCCCAAGATTGTCCACAACCGGTCCACAGGCCGCACTCGGGTGAGCGGGATGGCCATTGTGCCGGAGGAGGGCTCTTAACAGTTTCTTAACGAATTACTTTTCGCTCTAAGACGCGGCCTCGCGCCGCGTCTCAGAATGATTCACGTGAAACATCGAGATTCCGCCCACAGGCCGAAGCCTGTTGAGCTTTCGCCGAGTTATCCCGCCCGCCTCTGGCAGGGTTCTGATTCCGCCCAGTTATCCCCACTTGTCCCGGCCATCACAAACCTATGCGCAGGCCGCTCGCCGGGAGGAAAAGGGGATTCCCACGCTGGCGGAACAGCTCTAGAGCTGATTCGAGAACAGCCGGCGGGGGAAGCCGTGGCGCGCAACTATTTTCACCTGCACCTCGTCTCCGACGCGACCGGCGAGACCCTGATTGCGGTCAGCCGCGCAGCAGCAGCGCAATATGAAGCGGTCTCGGCGATCGAGCATGTCTATCCGCTCGTCCGTTCCGAGAACCAGTTGTCGCGGGTGCTCGCCGAGATAGAGACCTCTCCGGGGGTGGTGCTCTATACGCTGGTCGAGCCGGAATGGGCCGAGCGGCTGGAGGCCTTCTGCCGCGAGATTGGCTGCCCGTGCCTCTCGGTGCTGCAACCGGTATTGTCGCTGTTCCAGTCCTATCTTGGCCAGGCTGCGGCGCCGCGGCCTGGTGCCCAGCACATGCTCAACGCCGAGTACTTTCGGCGTATCGACGCGATGAACTACACGCTGATGCATGATGACGGCCAGCTCGGCGGCGACCTCGAAAGCGCTGACGTCATTCTCGTCGGCATCAGCCGGACCTCAAAAACGCCGACGAGCATCTATCTCGCCAATCGTGGGATCAAGACCGCCAATATACCGCTCGTGCCCAACGTACCGCTGCCCGTCGAACTCGAAGGCTTGAAGAAGCCGTTGGTCGTCGGTCTCGTCGCCAGCGCGGAGCGCATCATCCAGATCCGGCAGAACCGGCTCCTGTCGCTGAAGGCGGATGACGAGACGCCCTATGTCGATCCCGATGCGGTCGCTGACGAGATTACCCAGTCGCGCCGACTCTGCGCGCGGCGGGGCTGGCCGGTTATTGATGTCACCCGTCGTTCGATCGAGGAGACGGCAGCAGGAATCCTTGATCTGCTGCGCGATCACCGCATGAAGTTCATCGCGACGTGACCGGCCAGGCGACATTCTGGCGCAGTGAAGCGCCGCTCATCCTCGCCTCCGGCAGTGCGACGCGCCTGCAGCTGCTCGAAGCGGCTGGCCTCCCGGTCGAGGTGATCAAGCCGATCGTCGACGAGCGCGCGATTGAAGCAGAATATTTGGCCATGGGCGGCCCACCGATAGGGGTTGCCGCAGCATTGGCGGAAGCCAAGGCTTTGTCGGTCTCGCCACTTGCTCCTGGTCGCGTCGTGCTCTCGGCCGACCAGATGCTGACATGCGAGGAGCGTCCGTTCCATAAGCCCGACGATGCCGCCGCTGCTCATCGGCAGATCGCAGCGCTTGCCGGCCGGCGGCACGAGCTGACCTCCGCTTTTGTGTTGGCGCGGGACGGACAGGTCGTCGGGCGGGGCGCCAGCAGCGCGATGCTCGCAATGCGTCCGCTGACGCAGGATTTCATTGAGCGTTATATCGCCCAGGCTGGGCAGGCAGCGACCACGAGCGTCGGCGGCTACCAGATCGAAGGCCTCGGCGCCCATCTGTTCGAGGCGATCGAGGGGGATCATTTCACTATTCTCGGGCTGCCGATGCTGAGCCTGCTCGCCACGCTCCGCGATCTCGATCTCATCCCATGACCAGACGCTGCTTCATTATCGGCCATCCGGTTGCGCATTCCCGCTCGCCGTTGATCCATGGTCATTGGCTCGCCGAGCACGGCCTTGCCGGTAGCTATGAGCGCGTCGATGTCCCGCCTGCCGAAGTGCCGGCCTTCATCGCTCGGCTGCGCTTCGGCGAATTCGTGGGCGGCAACGTCACCGTGCCGAACAAGGAAATCGTGCTGCCGCTGCTCGATCACGTCAGCGAGACGGCGCGGGCCATGGGCGCTGCCAATACCCTCTGGATGGAAGGCGACCGGCTCCATGGTGACAACACTGACGCCTATGGCTTCCTCGCCCACCTCGACGCCCTTGCGCCGGACTGGCTCGCGCGATGCGAGACTGCGCTGGTCGTCGGTGCCGGTGGAGCGGCACGCGCTGTGATCCACGGCCTTGCCGGGCGCGGCGTCCGCCGCATTCTCCTGGTCAACCGCAGCTCCGAACGGGCTCACGAGCTGGCGGCAGCGTTTCCGAAGGTAGTCGAGACGCGGCGCTGGGAGGATACTTCCGGACTGGTCGGCGAGAGCGATCTGATCGTCAATACGACCTCGCTCGGCATGCGTGGGCAGCCGCCTCTGGAGATCGATGTCTCCGGCTTGCGTCCTGGCACGATCGTCGACGACATCGTCTACGTCCCGCTGGAGACGCCATTGCTCGCCGAGGCCAGGCGTCGTGGCGGTATTCCGGTCGACGGACTCGGGATGCTGCTGCACCAGGCGGTGCCTGGTTTCGAGCGCTGGTTCGGTGTCCGTCCGCAGGTGACGGCCGAGCTCCGGGCCAAGCTCGAAGCCGACATTCCCGCCGCATGAGTGCGAGGCGGAGGTGATGCGATGACCTTCCTGCTCGGCCTCACCGGTTCGATCGGCATGGGCAAGTCGACGACATCGGCGATGTTCCGTGCTGCCGGGGTGCCTGTCCATGATGCCGACCAGGCGGTGCATGACCTCTATGCCGGTGCCGCTGCACCGCAGATCGAAGCAGCTTTTCCCGGAACCACCGCGAACGGCATCGTCGATCGCACTAAGCTGTCCGCCGCGGTGCTCGGCCGGCCGGAGGCGCTGGCGCAGCTCGAGGCCATCGTTCATCCGCTGGTGCGCGCTGCAGAACAGGCCTTCCTGGTCCGAGCCCGCAGGAGCGGTGCGACCGTTGCTGTACTCGACATACCGCTTTTGCTGGAGACAGGCGGGGAGGGTCGTTACGACGCGGTCGTCGTCGTCACGGCCCCGGCCGAGGTCCAACGCAAGCGTGTCCTCGGCCGTCCGGGTATGACGGAAGAGAAACTTGCCGCGATCCTCGCCCGCCAGATGCCGGATGCCGAGAAGCGCCGCCGGGCTCACTTCCTTGTGGACACTTCGCTTGGGCTCGTGGCCGCCGAGCGTCAGGTCCGCTCTATCCTGAACGCTGTCGCGGGCCGCTTCGGCCGCGTGATGAGGGCGGATTGATCATGCGCGAGATCGTTCTCGATACGGAAACCACCGGCGTCGAACCGCTGAAAGGCGACCGCATCGTCGAGATCGGCTGCGTCGAGCTGGTCAATCACTGCCCGACCGGCCGCAATTACCATGTCTACATCAACCCCGAGCGGGACATGCCGGACGGCGCCTTTAGGGTGCACGGGCTTTCCGCGGCTTTCCTCTCGGACAAGCCGGTTTTCGCCGCCATTGCCAGCGAGTTCGCTGCCTTCATCGCGGATGCCAAGCTGGTCATCCATAACGCGGCCTTCGACGTCGGCTTCATCAATATGGAGTTCGGCCGGCTCGGCCTGCCCGCGGTCGTACCGGCGCTCGTGGTCGATACGCTCGCCATGGCCAGGCGCAAGCACCCCGGCGCCAGCAACAGCCTGGACGCGCTCTGTTCGCGCTATGGCATCGACAACAGTCGCCGGACCAAACACGGCGCGCTGCTCGATTCCGAGATCCTGGCCGAGGTCTATATCGAGCTGATCGGTGGCAAGCAGACGAGCCTCGGGCTCGGCAGTGCCGTCACCGGTAAGGCCGGCGCCGGGATTTCAGTCGCGATCGAGCGGCCGATTCGCCAGCGGCCGCTGGCAGCGCGCCTCACGCCGGAGGAGCGGGCGGCCCATGAGGCCTTCGTGGCGAAGCTCAAGGGGCCGCTTTGGCGCGGCTATCTCGGCTTGCCTGAAGAGGCGTGAGACCGGCCGTCAGGCTCGGCCTGAGCCGAGCCTGACGATCACATCGATTATTCGACGCGCTTCCGAGTCGCGCGGCGCGACATCATGTTCAGCCCCTCGATCAGGGCCGAGAAGGCCATGGCCGCGTAGATGTAGCCCTTCGGGATATGGGCGCCGAAACCTTCGCCGATCAGCGTGCCGCCGATCATCAAGAGGAAGCCGAGCGCCAGCATCACGATCGTCGGGTTCTTGTCGATGAAGCGGGCCAGCGGATCGGCTGCAAGGAGCATCACCAGCACGGCGACGATGACGGCGATCACCATCACCGGGACATGCTCGGTCATGCCGACGGCCGTGATGATGCTGTCGATCGAGAAGACGAGGTCGAGTAGCAGGATCTGGAAGATCACGCCGCCAAAAGTCACGGCCGCGGCCGCGCCGCCGTCGAACATATCAGGTCCGTGATCGGGATCGACCTTGTGATGGATCTCCTTGGTCGCTTTCCAGACCAGGAACAGGCCACCAGCGATCAGGATCATGTCGCGCCAGGAGAAGGCTTTGCCGAAGACCGAGAACACCGGCGCGGTGAGCTGCACGATGAAGGCTACGGTCGAGAGCAGAGCAAGGCGCAGGATCAGCGCCAAGCCGATGCCGATCCGGCGGCCGCGCGCACGCTGATGCTCCGGCAGCTTGTTGGTCAGGATTGAGATGAAGATGAGGTTGTCGATACCGAGGACGACCTCCATGGCGATCAGGGCGCCGAGCGCCGCCCATATGGCTGGGTCGGCGGCGAGCGTCATAAGGGCATCCATGGAAATCGTGAACCTCGCGGGAATGGCGCGCCGGGACGGGCGCCTCTGGCGAGGTCGAGATGGAAAGCGACTAGCTGCTTCGCAAGCGGCTGCGCGAATTAACAATAAAAAAGAGCCCCGGAGGGCTCTTTTCTGTCTCTCGTGCCTGGCGGATGCCGCTCAGGCGTTCGGAGCGCCCTGCTGCGCCTGCATCTCCTCGAGACGCTGGCGGTAGAGCTGGGCGAAGTCGATCGGGTCGATATACAGCGGCGGGAAGCCGCCATTGCGCACGGCATCGGCGACGATCGCGCGGGCGAAGGGGAAGAGCAGGCGCGGGCAGTCGATCATCACGACCGCATGCAGCTGCTCCTGCGGCACGCCGAGGATACGGAAGACGCCGGCATAGCTGAGCTCGAACGCAAACAGCGTCTCGTCGTTCAGCGTCGCCTTGCCTTCGAGCGTCAGGATCGTCTCGATGTCGTTCTCGCCGAGCGCGTTGGCGTGGACATTGACCTGGAGGCCGATCTGCGGCCCGCCCTGCTGTTGCTGCTGCTGGGTCAGCGAGCGCGGAGCATTGGGGTTCTCAAAGGAGAAATCCTTGATGTACTGGACCAGCGTGTTGAGGCTGGGCCCCTGCTGGTCGGCGGCGCCGGCGCCGTTGCCGTTTTCGTTGGCCATCGATCCCATCATTATCTGCACAAAACCATCGGGAAATTCCGTGCCGTGGCCGGAACTGCCCGGGCAAGGCGGCAGCGCCGGGCCCGCGTCGGCTATCATGGCGGCGGGGCCGGCACAAGCGAAGCGCGCTTTCGCGCCCTTGTCGCACCCCGGGGGTGGATGTTACGAGCCTCCTTCACCATATCCGTTCGATGACGGGCGACGTAAGTGCGCTCGCGCGGGAACGAGTTTTCGAGGTTCGGATCAGCCGGCGATGCAGAATTTCGATATGACGACCCTGGTCTTCCTGGCCCTGGCCGTTTTCGTCGCCTGGAAACTGCGCTCGGTTCTGGGCCAGAAGACCGGGCACGAGAAGCCGCCGGTCGATCCGTTCGCGCGGCGCGAGGCGCCGCCGATGCGGCCCGACCAGCCGGGTAATGGCGAGCGACGCGACAATGTCGTCCGGCTGCCGGGCGCCGCCAACGATGCTGCGGCTGCCCCAGTGGCTGATGGCGAACGCTGGAAGGGCATTGCTGAGCCGGGCTCGCCAATCGCCCTCGGCCTCGATGCGCTCGTCCGGCAGGAGCCGAGTTTCGAGCCTCAGGGCTTTCTCGGCGGCGCGAAATCGGCCTATGAGACCATCGTCACCGCCTTCGCCCGCGGCGACCGCAAGACCTTGAAGGGTCTGCTTGCCAAGGAAGTCTATGACGGCTTCGAGCAGGCGATCGCCGATCGTGAAAAGCGCGGCGAGAAGGCCGAATCCAACTTCGTCTCGATCGACAAGGCCGAGATCACCGGAGTCGACGTCAAGGGCAAGACAGGTCAGGTCACGATCGCCTTCGTCTCGCAGCTGATCAGCGTGGTCCGCGATGCGCAGGGCAATGCCGTCGACGGCAGTGCCGATGCGGTCTCCGAGGTCAACGACGTCTGGACCTTCTCGCGCCAGCTCGGCAGCCGCGATCCGAATTGGTTGCTGGTCGCCACCGAATCGGCCGCGTGATCCGTGCCGCCGGCTTCGTTCTGGGGCTCATGGCCGCAGGCATGGCGATGACCGGCGTGGAAGCTTCACCTCCACCTCTCCCGCAGGGCGCCCGGGCCGAACCCGTGGCGCCCGCTGTGCTTGCTGGCTGGAGCGCCGACGATCAGCGCGTCGTCCTGCGCCTTTTCGCGCAAGGCTGCGAGACCGACCCGCCACTGCGGCAGGGCGTGGTTCCACCTCCCGCTTTGCCGGCCTTGTGCACGAAAGCTGCAAGCCTGCTAGCCGGAGGCGAACCAAGCGAGGACGCGGCGCGTCGCTTCTTCGAGGACAACTTCACCTTCTGGCGCATCCGCCCGGCCGGCGCCGAGCGCGGCTTCATGACCGGCTATTTCGAGCCGGAGTTCGAAGGCACGCTGACCCGCTCGGACGCCTTCCCGACACCGCTCTACGGCCGCCCGGCCGATCTCGTAACCAAGATGTCGGGCGACAACTGGCCCGGCCTCGATCCCAGCCTGACCTCGGCGCGCCGGACGGCCAAGGGGCTGGAGCCCTTCCCCGACCGCGGGGCGATCGAAGAGGGTGCGCTCGCCGGCCAGGGGCTCGAAATCCTCTGGATGCGCGATCCCGTCGATCGCTTCGTCCTGCAGGTGCAGGGCTCCGGCCGGATCCGCTTGCCGGACGGCAAGGTGACGCGCCTCGTCTATTCCGGGCGGAACGGCCATCCCTATACCTCGCTCGGTCGCGAGCTCAGCCGGCGTGAGAGCATCCCGCCCGAGCAGATGACGATGGACAAGCTCATCGCGCGACTGAAGGTGGATGCCGGCTTTGCCCGCGAGCTGATCCGCCTCAACCGCTCCTTCGTTTTCTTCGCTCGTAACGATGCACTACCGGCCGATTCGGGTCCGATCGGCGGCGCCGGCCTGTCGCTGACGCCGCTCCGCAGCGTCGCGATCGACCGCTCGCTCTGGCCCTATGGCATGCCGGCATGGATCGACACCGAGATTCCCGACGGCAAGGGCGGCAGCGAAAAGCTCGCCCGGCTCGTCCTGGCCCAGGATACCGGCACGGCGATCGTCGGCCCGGCCCGGATCGATCTCTTCGTCGGCTCCGGTGCAGAGGCCGGCCATCGTGCCGGCCTGATCCGGCACCCCTTCGATTTCGTCGTACTCTGGCCGCGCTGAGCCATGCGGCGGCGTGGCAAGCTCCTCTCCGAAGCGGAACTCGCGCTCTGGCGTCAGGTCGCGCGTACGGTCAAGCCGCTGGCTGGTCGCGCGCCCGTCGAAGCCGAGCCGGAAGCGAACCCGGAAAAGCCGGCCCCGCCAGTGGAGAGCACCCAGCCTTCCCCAGCGCCGGCGCTCAAGGGCCGCCCGACGAAGCCCGCTCCGCCGCCGCTTGTGCCGCTGGAGCGGCGCATGCGCACGCAATTGCGCCGTGGCCAGCAGGGCGTCGAAGCGGTGATCGACCTGCATGGGCTGCGCCAGGACGAAGCGCATTCGGCCCTGCGCGGCTTCCTGCGCTTGCAGCAGCAGCGCGGCGCCAAGCTCGTGCTGGTGGTGACCGGCAAGGGTATCGCCGGCGATGTCGGATATGGTGAGGAACGCGGCATCCTGCGCCGCAATGTCCCGCACTGGCTGCGCCTGCCCGATCTGCGGCCGCTGGTGCTCGGCTTCGACGAGGCCGAGCAGCGCCATGGCGGCGCCGGCGCGCTCTATATCCGCCTGCGCCGCAGCCGGGAGCTGGACCGATGACGCCCTTCGGCCGCCGCGTCCGCGAATTGCGTGCAGCTCGCGGCGTCACCTTGGCGCAGATGGCGCAGGCGCTTGGCGTCACCCCCGCCTATCTCTCCGCGCTTGAGCACGGCAAACGCGGCCAGCCCACCTTCACCCTGATCCAGGGTGCGATCCATGTCCTCGGCGTGATCTGGGACGAGGCCGATGAACTGATCCGTCTCGCCGAGCTCTCCCATCCGCGTGTCGTGATCGACACCGCCGGCCTTGAACCGGAAGCGACCTTGTTCGCCAATCGCCTTGCCCACGAGGTGGAATGGCTCGGCCCGTCCGATATGGCCGCCCTGACCTCGATCCTCGACAGCGCCGCGCGCCGCCGCGGCAGCGCTTGACCCCGCCCGCCGGCAATGCCACACGCCGCCATTCTCCCGCCATCACGGACATCTCCATGACCTCAAAGCGCTATGACGTGCTCGCCCTCGGCAATGCCATTGTCGACGTCTTCGCCGCGGCGGAGGAAGACTTCCTGGCGCAGTATGCGCTCGTTAAAGGCTCGATGGCGCTGATCGACGAGCCGCGCGCGGAATTGCTCTACGGCGCAATGGGACCGGGCAAGGTGGTCTCGGGCGGCTCGGCCGCCAACACGATCGCCGGCCTCGCCTCCTTCGGCGGCAAGGGCGCCTTCATCGGCAAGGTCAAGGCCGACGAGCTCGGCAAGCTCTACCGACACGACCTGGCTTCGCTCGGCGTGGCTTTTGGTACGGAAGCTGCGACGGACGGCCCGGCGACGGCGCGCTCCTTCATCATCGTCACGCCCGATGGCGAGCGCACGATGAACACCTATCTCGGCGCCTGCCAGGGCCTGTCGCCGGCCGATGTCGACGCCGCAACGGTCGAGAATGCCGATATCGTCTATCTCGAGGGCTATCTCTGGGATCCGCCGGCGGCCAAGGACGCCTTCCGCAAGGCCTCCGAGCTCGCCCACAAGGCCGGCGGCCGTGTCGCCATCACCCTGTCGGACTCCTTCTGCGTCGACCGCTATCGCGACGAGTTCCTCGGCCTGATCCGCAATCGTATGGTCGATCTCGTCTTCGCCAACGAGCACGAGCTGAAGAGCCTCTACCAGAGCGCCGATTTCGACACGGCGCTGGCGGCCCTGCGGGCCGAGAACGTGCTTGCCGTCATCACCCGCTCGGAGAACGGCGCGCTGGCGCTGACGCCCGACGGCGTCGTCGCCGAGCCGGTCTTCCCGATCGAGCGCGTGGTCGATGCGACCGGCGCCGGCGATCTCTTTGCCGCCGGCTTCCTGCATGGCCTGACGACGAACCGCGAGGCGCGCGATTGCCTGCGGCTCGGCGCGATTGCCGCCGCCGAGGTCATCAGCCATGTCGGCGCGCGCCCGGACGTCAACCTGAAGACGCTCGCGGGCAATAACGGCCTGCTCTGAGGCAGAAAGGCGGCTGCTCAGGCCGCCCGCTTCAGCCCAACGGCGCCCCAGATCTCGCTGAGGGCGCCGACCAGCACGGCGATGTCTTCGTCCGAATGCAGCGGCGTCGGCGTGATCCGCAGCCGCTCGCTGCCGCGCGCTACGGTCGGATAGTTGATCGGCTGGACGTAGATCGAAAAGCGCTCCAGCAATTCGTCGCTGATCCGCTTGCACAGCGCGGCATCGCCGACCATCACCGGCACGATATGGCTCGGATTGATCAGATGCGGGATGCCGGCGTGGTCGAGTTGGCCGCGCAGCTTGCGCACCCGGTCCCGCTGGCCTTCGCGCTCGGCCGAGCTCGCCTTGAGATGCCGGATCGCGGCCAGCGCCCCGGCTGCCAGCGTCGGCGGCAGCGAGCTCGAGAAGATGAAGCCCGAGGCGAAGCTGCGGATGAAGTCGCACAACGCCGCCGAGCCGGTGACATAGCCGCCCATCACCCCGAAGGATTTCGCCAGCGTGCCCTCGATCAGGTCGAGCCGGTGGCTGAGCCCGTCGCGCTCGCTGACGCCGCCGCCGCGCGGGCCATACAGCCCAACAGCGTGGACTTCGTCGATATAGGTCATCGCGCCGAACTCATCGGCGAGATCGCAGAACTCGGCGATTGGCGCGATGTCGCCATCCATCGAATAGACCGACTCGAAGGCGATCAGCTTCGGGCGGCCAGGGGCGATACTCGCGAGCTTGCGGCGCAGGTCCTGCGCATCGTTATGGGCGAAGATCAGTTTCTCGGCGCGGGAATGCCGGATACCTTCGATCATCGAGGCATGGTTGGCGGCATCGGTCAGCACGACGCAACCGGGAATGCGCGCGGCCAGGGTCGAGAGCGAGGCCCAGTTCGACATGTAGCCCGAGTTGAACAGCAGCGCCGCCTCCTTGCCGTGCAAGTCGGCGAGCTCGCGCTCCAGGAGGACGTGATAGTGGTTGGTCCCGGCGATGTTGCGGGTGCCGCCGGCGCCGGCGCCGCAGCTGTCAAGCGCTTCGCGCATCGCCGCAAGCACGGCGGGATGCTGGCCCATGCCGAGATAATCGTTCGAGCACCAGACGGTGACCTCGCGCGGCCCGTCCGGACCGTGGAAGGCGGCGCGCGGAAAGCGGCCGGCGCGGCGCTCGAGATCGGCGAAGACGCGGTAGCGGCCCTCGGCCCTCAGGCTGTCGAGTTCGCTGCGGAAAAAGGCTTCGAAATCCATCGTGACGCTCCTGGCGGCACCTTTTAGGGATTCCAGGCGCTGCGTAAAGGCGCGCCAATGTCGCGCCGCAGCAAGCCACGGCAGCCCGATCCTAGCGCAGGCCGCGTCGCATCGTGCAAGGTGCTTTTCGTTTCCGGGCGGGAATGGGTCTTTCCCTTTGGCGCGATGGCCCGTTAGATCGGGACAAAGCTGACGAGGACAGGCCATGGCGGTAACGATCGACGGACGGACCCTGAAGGGCAAGCAGGTGCTGCGCGTGGCCCGGCCTGGCGCCTCCGGCCGCTATGAGAAGGCGAATCTCGCGCCGGCGGCGCGCGCAGCGATCGCGGCGACGCGCGCTCATATCGACGCCAACTTCATGAACGACGAAGCGCCGTTCATGTATTCCTTCAACACCGGCGTCGGCCTGTTCAAGGACCAGCGCGTGCTGATGTCGGAGATGACCGAATATCAGCGCAAGAGCGTCTACGCCCACGCCACCGGCATTGGCGAGCCCTTTGCGGAGGATGTGACGCGCGCGACGATGCTGTTGCGCGCCAATGCCTTCGCCTCGAACTATTCCGGCCCGCAGGTCGCTCTGGTCGAGCGCCTGCTCGCCTGTCTCAATGCCGGCGTCCATCCGGTGATCCCGCAAAAAGGCTCGGTCGGCGCCTCCGGCGACCTCGCCCCGCTTGCCCATATGTCTGCGGCGGTCTGCGGCTTCGAGGAAGGCGAGGCCGTCTATAAGGGCAGGCGGATGAAGGCGCGCGAGGCCCTCGCCAAGGCCGGTCTGGAGCCGGACTTCAAGCTCGGCGCCAAGGATGCGTCCGCTCTGATCAACGGCTCGACCGTCTCGCTGGCGCTCGGTGTGCTCGCCACGGAAGACGCAAAGCGCCTGATCAAGGCCGCGGATATCGGCCTCGCGCTCTCGCTCGAAGCCATGCGCGGCGAGCTCGCCGCCTTCGATCCGCGCGTCCATGCCGCCCGCCCGCATCCCGGCCAGGCGCTGGTCGCACGCAATCTGCTCAAGATCACGCAAGGCTCGAAGCGCTGCTCGGCCTCGGCCCGCGAGACGATCTACCCCGACGAGATCGGCCGCACGCCGGGCAAGCCGCCGGCGCCGCGCGTGCAGGACGTCTATTCGCTGCGCTGCGCCCCGCAGGTGCATGGCCCGGCGCGCGAGGCGCTCGACTATGTCAGCCGCATCATCGCGACTGAGACCAATTCGGCGACCGACAACCCTCTGATCTTCCCTGAGGATGATGGCTACTGCGTTATCTCCGGCGGCCATTTCCACGGCCAGTATGTCGCGCAGGCGATGGACCTGCTCGCCATCGCCATGACCGATCTCGGCTCGATCTGCGAGCGCCGCCTCGCCCGGCTGGTCGACCCGACCATGAGCTACGGCTTGCCGCGCAACCTGCTCGCCGGCAAGCGCGGCCTCAATACCGGCTTTGCCACCGTGCAGTGCTCGATGTCGGCGCTGGTGATGGAGAACCGTACGCTGTCCTCGCCCGGCTCGGTCGATTCGATCCCGGGCAAGTCCAACGCCGAGGACCATGTCTCGAACTCGACCTGGTGCGGTCGCAAGGCGCGCACCGTCGTCGAGAATGTCGAGATGATCATCGCCGCCGAGATCCTGATGGCCTGCCAGGCCCTCTCGCTGATCGCCGAGACCGCCAAGGCCCATCCGCTCGGCAAGGGCACGCAAGCCGCGCTCGACGCGTTGCGCGAGACGATCCCGCCGGCCCTCGATGGCGACCGCTGGTATGCCGCCGAGATGAACCAGGCGACGGCGCTGGTCCGCTCTGGCGCGATCGTCGAGGCGGTGGAGGCGGTGGTGGGCGCGTTGGAGTAAGGCACCGTCTAGCCGCGCGCGTCATGCTCGGCCTTGCGCCGAGCATCTCAGCCCAGACGAGGCTCCAGCCGGCGCCCTCTCGTCATGAGATTCTCGGGCCTGCGCTTCGCTCCGCCCGAGAATGACGCCTCCTAGTACAACGTCGCCCGGACCCGCTCCGGCAGCGCCTTGTCATAGGCCTCGCCGTCGAACGCTTCTGTCGCTGCTCGCGCCGAAATCTCTCGCAGGATCGTGCCGGCGCTGGGCAGCGCGCGCTTGTCGACCTGCGCCGCCGGGTTCCAGAGATCGGCGCGCACCACCGCCCGCGAGCACTGGAAGTAGGCGGCCTCGACAGTGACCACGATCACGCAGGCCGGCAGCTTCCCGGCCATTTCGAAGCGCGCGCACAGCTCCGGCTCGGTCGAGAGCACCGCGGTGCCGTTCACACGCAGCGTTTCGCCGTAACCGGGGATCAAAAAGAGCATTCCGATTCGATTGTCGGACAGAAGATTCTTCAATGAATCCAGACGGTTATTGCCTCTTCGGTCCGGAATCAGCAGCGTTTTCGCGTCGCTCACGGTGACAAAGCCCGGCAGATCCCCGCGCGGTGAGCAATCCAGGCCGTCCGGACCGTTGGTCGCGAGCACGAAGAATGGCGAGGCCGCGATCAGCGCGCCGTAGTTGGCGTCGATGTGATCGATCTCCTTGATCACCGAGGCCGGCGCAATCGGGTTCGGATAGAGCGCGGCAAGCTGTTCGGGCGAAGTGATGCGGTGCGCGGTCATGCTGGCCTCCAAAGCAATAAGTCTAGACTATTCGACTTTGCTGCAGCGCACCAGAGGGATCGGCAAAAGAAAACGCCCCGCACCTTTCGATGCGGGGCGTCTGATTCACGTGAAACGCGGATCGCGTATCAGTCGTCGGCGTTCTGGCGCTCGCGGGACTTCTCGGCCTCGCGCTCGGCCTTCAGCTTCTCGGTGATGTCCTCGCCGGTGGCCTGGTCGACCACCTTCATCGACAGGCGCACCTTGCCGCGCTCGTCCATGCCGAGGAACTTGACCTTGACCTTGTCGCCTTCCTTGACGACGTCCTGCACCTTCTGGACTCGCTTGGCAGCGAGCTCGGAGATATGGACGAGGCCGTCCTTGGCGCCAAAGAAGTTCACGAAGGCGCCGAACTCCATGACCTTCACGACGGTGCCGTCATAGATCATGCCCGGTTCGGCTTCCGAGACGATCGACTTGATCCACTTGATCGCCGCTTCGATCGACTTGCCGTCGGCCGAGGCGATCTTGATGGTGCCGTCGTCCTCGATGTTGACCTTGGCGCCGGTCTTCTCGACGATCTCGCGGATGACCTTGCCGCCCGAACCGATGACTTCGCGGATCTTGTCGACCGGGATCTTCATCGTCTCGATGCGCGGCGCATACTCGCCGAGCTGACCGCGCGCCACCGAGAGCGCCTTGTTCATCTCGCCGAGGATGTGGTCGCGACCGCCCTTGGCCTGGTCGAGGGCGACCTTCATGATCTCCTCGGTGATCCCGGCGATCTTGATGTCCATCTGCAGCGAGGTGATGCCCTCGGCCGTGCCGGCGACCTTGAAGTCCATGTCGCCGAGATGGTCCTCGTCGCCGAGGATGTCGGAGAGCACCGCGAAGCGCTCACCCTCGAGGATCAGGCCCATGGCGATGCCCGCGACCGGCGCCTTCAGCGGCACGCCGGCATCCATCAGCGCCAGCGAGGTGCCGCAGACGGTGGCCATCGAGGAGGAACCGTTCGACTCGGTGATCTCCGAGACGACGCGGATCGTGTAGGGGAACTCCGACTTCGCCGGCAGCATCGGGCGGATGGCGCGCCAAGCGAGCTTGCCATGGCCGATCTCGCGACGGCCGGGCGAACCCATGCGGCCAGCTTCACCAACCGAATAGGGAGGGAAGTTGTAGTGCAGCAGGAAGGTCTCCTTGTAGGTGCCTTCCAGCGAGTCGATGAACTGCTCGTCGTCGCCGGTGCCGAGCGTGGTCACGACCAGCGCCTGGGTCTCGCCGCGGGTGAACAGCGCCGAACCGTGGGTGCGCGGCAGGATGCCGGCTTCCGAGACGATCTTGCGGACAGTCTTCAGGTCACGGCCGTCGATGCGGACGCCGTCGTCGAGGATGGTCCAGCGCACGACCTTGGCCTGCGCCTCCTTGAACTGGCCGCCGACCTGCTCCTTGGTGAAGGTGGTCTTGCCGTCCGGCGTCTCCGAGATCAGCTCAGCGACCTTGGCCTTGGCGGCGTCGAGAGCCTTGTAGCGCTCGGCCTTGGTGGTGATCTTGTAGGCGGCGCGGATATCCGCATCGACCAGCTTGAGCACGGCTTCGAGCACGACGGAGTTGTCGGCCGGGGTGTAGTCGCGCGGCTCCTTGGCGGCCTTCTCGGCCAGGCGGATGATCGCGTCGATCACCGGCTGGAAGTGCTTGTGGCCGAACATCACGGCGCCGAGCATGACCTCCTCGGAGAGCTGCTTGGCCTCCGACTCGACCATCAGGACGGCGTCGGGCGTGCCGGCGACGACGAGGTCGAGCTGCGATTCCTTGATCTCGTCGACCAGCGGGTTGAGCTTGTAGGCGCCGTCGAAATAGCCGACGCGGGCAGCGCCGACCGGGCCCATGAAGGGCACGCCGGAGAGGGTCAGGGCAGCGGAGGCGGCGACCATGGCGACGATGTCGGGATCGTTCTCGAGGTCATGCTGCAGCACGGTGCAGACGACCTGCGTCTCGTTGCGGTAGCCCTCGACGAAGAGCGGGCGGATCGGCCGGTCGATCAGGCGCGAAACCAGCGTCTCCTTCTCGGTCGGGCGTCCCTCGCGCTTGAAATAGCCGCCCGGAATGCGGCCGGCGGCGAAGGTCTTTTCCTGGTAGTTCACGGTCAGCGGGAAGAAGTCGATCCCGGCCTTCGGCGACTTGGCGGAGACGACGGTCGCGAGCACGACGGTCTCGCCATAGGTCGCGAGCACGGCGGCGTCGGCCTGGCGGGCGATCTTGCCGGTTTCGAGGACGAGCTTGCGGCCGCCCCAGATCAGTTCTTCGGTTTGGATGTCGAACATCGGTTTTCTTTCGGTCGGATGCGATCCGTCCGGCGTCGCTCGAGCCCATGGGCAAGACGGCAAAACGTCCGGGATATGCTCGAAAGAAGCGGCGCCCGGGCGCTCGGCGATCCTGCCATGGACGTCGCTGACGCCGGCGGATCATGCGGTGCGCCGCCCCATGCGGCTGCCGCACTGAAGGGGGAACGTCGCGTCATTGCGGCGCTCCCGGAATAAGGCCGGTTACTCGGCCTCTAGTAGAACCGCCCGGAGCAGCGAGGCACCGGGCGGAAATTCGGTCTCGATCAGCGGCGGATGCCGAGCTTCTCGATCAGCGTCTTGTAGCGCGCTTCTTCCTTGCCCTTGAGGTAGTCGAGCAGGGAGCGGCGCTGCGAGACCAGCTTGAGCAGGCCGCGACGCGAATGGTTGTCCTTGGTGTGGGACTTGAAGTGGCCGGTCAGGTTGTTGATGCGCTCGGTGAGGATCGCGACCTGGACTTCCGGCGAACCGGTGTCGTTCGGCTTGGTGGCGTGTTCGTTGATGAGCGCGGTCTTGCGCTCGGCAGTGATCGACATCGTCATGTCCTTTGGTTGGGTGTTGATCTGGCGGGCCAGGCCGGGATGTCGTCCAGCAAGGTCCGAAGCCCGCATCCGCCTCATCGCGGAAGGGATGCGCAGCCGGCTGTTGGGCCGGTTGCCCGGGCATATACACGAAACTGGCGGAAAGGCTAGGGTTCTGGCGTCGTGGTTTGGAGAAGAGCATGCAGCAGGTTGAGGAAAGACAGGCTGTGCGCGCGCTTATCCTCACGCCGGACCGGGAGACCTTGCTCTTTCGCCTGCGGCCGCCGGGAGAGACGAGATGTTTCTGGATCGCGCCGGGCGGCGGGCTCGATCACGGCGAGACGATCGAGGACGGGTTGAAGCGCGAACTCCGCGAAGAACTCGGGCTGGTCGAATTCCGGATCGGAGCATTGGTCTGGCGCCGCCACCATACCTTCGACTGGGGCGCCCGCCGGATTTCGCAGCGCGAGGAATACCGCATCGTCGAGGTCGCCCGCTTCGATCCGGTCATGACCGACGAGGTCGAGGCGCAGAACGTCGTCGAGCACCGCTGGTGGCCGATTGCTGAGTTGGGCGAGGTCCGCGAACCGCTCACACCGTTGAGCCTGCCGGCAATCCTGGCGCGATATCTCGCCGAGGGCGCGCCCGATCCGGTCCCGCCGGAGGAAGTCCTGATAGACGACGAGCCTACTCGCTGACTCCGAGGCACTGCCCGCCGGAACCTCTGTCGGCTCCACAGGTTGACTCGCCGCAGGTCTCCAAACCGGGGTCGAGTATCATGCCAGCCATGCCGAAGGACCGTCTCATCGCCGCACTCGGCGCCCAGCTCAGGGCCGAGCGCGAGACCCGCGACGCGCTTGCCGACGTGATCGCCAATGGCCGGCTCGATCGCGAGGTCCTGCTTGCGATTCTCTCCGACCCGGTGCCGGTCGTGACTCTTGACGAGATCGTCCGCGCCGAAGCCTGGCTGCGCGGCCTGCCGCCGGCCTTCCCGGCCCGCCCGGCACTGAGGGCGGCCTGATGGCGCCCCGGCCGGCCTGGAAGGGCTATCTCAAGCTCTCGCTAGTCTCCTGCGCGGTCGAGTTGACCTCGGCGACCGACCATAGCGAGAAGGTCTCCTTCCGCGTCATCAACCGCAAGACCGGCAACACCGTGCGCCGTCAGTACATCGACAGCGTCAGCGGCAAGCCAGTCGACAGCGATGATGAGGTCAAGGGCTATGAGATCGGCGGCGACGAGTATCTCCTGATCGAAGAGGACGAGATCGACGCGGTCCAGATCGAGAGCTCGCACACGCTGTCGATCGAGCAATTCGTCGACCGCGCCGCGATCCCGCAGATCTATTTCGACCAGCCCCACTATCTCAGCCCATCCGACGAGATCTCGGAGGAGGCCTTCGCCGTGATCCGCGAGGCGATGGCGAAGCAGAGGAAGGCCGGCATCGCCCGCATCGTGCTCTATCGGCGCGAGCGCCCGGTGATGATCGAGCCTTTCGACAAGGGGCTGCTGCTGACCACGCTGCGCTACGACAAGACCGTGCGCCAGCCGGACGAGGTCTTCGATGGCCTGCGCAAGGGCAAGCTCGACGAGGAGCTGGTCGACCTCGCCACCCACATCATCGAGAAGAAGCAGGCGACGTTCGATCCCAGCGGCTTCGAAGACCGCTATGAGGAGGCGCTGCTCGACCTGATCGAGGCCAAGCGCAAGGGCAAGAAGCCGCCGGTGGCGAAGCCCGCAGAGCGTCCTTCCAATGTCGTCAACCTGTTCGAGGCGCTGAAGAAGAGTCTTGGAGAGGAGGGCGGCTCGTCCCGCAAATCATCCACTCGCGACAAGAAGCCAGCCGGCACCCGAAAGCCGACCAAAAAGCCCGCTGCCGGCAAGGCCAAGAAGAGCGCCTGACGCGCGTCGGAGGGCGCCATGGCCAATCTCGACCTCTACCGCTCGAAACGCGATTTCTCCCGCACCCGCGAGCCGAAAGGCGCCGCCAGCCGTCGGAAGGCAGCACAAGCCGGCGGTGCCTTCGTATTCCACAAGCACGCCGCCCGCCGCCTGCATTACGATCTCAGGCTCGAGCATGCCGGCGTGCTCTGGTCCTGGGCGGTGACGCGCGGGCCGAGCCTCGACCCGAGAGAGAAGCGCCTCGCCGTCCATGTCGAGGACCATCCGCTCGAATACGGCTCCTTCGAAGGCACGATTCCTGAGGGCGAGTACGGTGCCGGCTCGGTCGTCATATGGGACGAAGGCAAATGGATTCCGGAAGGCGATCCCGTTCGCGGCATGGAGAAGGGCCACCTCGCCTTCGCGCTCGAAGGCCATAAGCTCGCCGGCCGCTGGCATCTGGTGCGTTTGAAGCCCCGCCGCGGCGAGAAGCGCGACAACTGGCTGCTGATCAAGGTCGACGACGATTTCGCCCGCGACGACGAGGACATCTTGGAAACGGCGCCGGATTCGGTGAAGTCGGGCAGGAGCGTCGAGGAGGTCGGCGAGGATCCGGGCGGCGACGTCTGGTCGACCGACGAAAAGCCCGCGAAAGGCCGCAAGCCCAGTGTTGCCAAGCCCAAGACCGCAAAAGCTAAGACAGCAAAGGCCAAGGCTACTGGGCGTTCGGCAAAGACCGAAGGCGAGCCGCTACCGCGCTTCATCGAACCATGCCTCGCGACCCTGCAGGACAAGCCACCGGCCGGCGAAGCCTGGCTGCACGAGGTCAAGTTCGACGGTTACCGGCTGCAGGCGCGAATATCCGCCGGACAGGTCAAGCTGCTCACCCGCACCGGGCTCGATTGGACCGAACGCTTCGGCAAAACGATCGTCGACGCCTTCGCCGCGCTGCCCTGCGAGACGGCGCTGATCGACGGTGAAGTCGTTGCGTTGAGCGAGAACGGCATCTCGTCCTTTTCCGCGCTCCAGGCAGCGCTGTTGGAGGACAAGACCGCGAACCTTGTCTTCTTCGCCTTCGACCTGCTCTATCTCGACGGTGAGAACCTGCAGCCCGAGCCACTGCTCGCCCGCAAGGGACGGCTGGAGGAGCTGCTGAGCGCTGCGGGAGCGGATGCGCCTTTGCGTTATTCCGAGCATTTCATCGAGCCGGGCCAGACCATGCTGCGCCATGCCTGCCGCATGGGGCTGGAGGGCGTGATCTCCAAGCGCGCCGAGGCGTCCTATCGCAGCGGCCGCGGGCGCGACTGGATCAAGTCGAAATGCACGCAGCGCCAGGAATTCGTCATCGCCGGCTATGTCCCGTCCAAGGCCTCGCGCAACCAGCTCGGCTCGCTCGTTCTCGGCTATCATGAGGATGACGAGCTGAAGCCCGCCGGCCGGGTCGGCACCGGCTTCACCCGCAACTCAGCTGCTGCGCTGAAGAAAAAGCTCGATGCGATCACCGCGAAGGCCTCGCCTTTCCGGGGCGAAGCCGGACGCGAGCGTGGTATCGTCTGGGTGAAGCCCGAACTCGTCGCCGAGATCGCCTTCGGCTCCTGGACGGCCTCGAAGACCCTGCGGCACTCGGCCTTCCTCGGTCTGCGCGAGGACAAGCCGGCTGAGGAGGTGGTCGAGGAGAAGCCTGCCAAGGCTAAGTCGGACAAGGTGGCGAAGAAAACGGCGCGCAAGCCTGCAACTGGGCCGGAGACCACCGTGACGCTGAGCAATCCCGACAAGCCGCTCTGGCCCGATATCGGCTTCACCAAGCAGGATCTGCTCGACTATTACGCCAGCGTTTGGGAGCGCATGGCCCCCTTTGTGGTCGAAAGACCGCTCAGCCTGCTGCGTGCGCCAGATGGCGTCGGCGGCCAGGTCTTCTTCCAGAAGCATGCCGGCGCCGGCCTCCATAAGGCGGTCTCGCGGATGAAGGACAAGGATGGCGAAGAGCTGCTCTTCATCCGCGATTTCGACGGGCTCGCTGCACTCGTCCAGCTCGGCACGGTCGAAGTCCATGTCTGGGGCGCGACAATCGACGCGGTCGAGACGCCCGACCAGATCATCTTCGATCTCGACCCCGACCAGGGCGTGCCGATGGAGCGGGTGCGCGAGGGGGCACTGACCGTGCGCCAGCGCTTGGATGAGCTCGGCTTCGAGAGCTTCCTCAAGACCTCCGGCGGCAAGGGCTTCCACGTCGTGCTGCCGCTGAAGCCCAAGGCGGATTGGGACGAGGTCAAGGGCTTCGCCCGCGACTTCGCCAAGGCGATGGAGCAGGCGCAGCCAAAACTCTACACCGCGACCCTGTCGAAGAAGGCGCGCAAGGGCCGCATCTTCATCGACTATCTCCGCAATGGCCGCGGCTCGACTGCGATCGCGCCGTTCTCGACAAGAGCCCGTCCCGGCGCCGCCGTCGCCATGCCGGTCGCTTGGGAACTGCTGGAGAAGAGTCTGGCGCCCGATGCCTTCAAGGCGCCGGAGGTTACGAAGAAGGGCCCGCCCGACGACGCCTGGGCTGCATTCTTCAAGCCGAAGCGGTCGCTGAAGCGCTGATCAAGCGGCGATCTCACCTCGGTCATAGCGCCGCTGTGCCTCCTCGACCTCGCCGATATGAGCCTCCGCCCACTGTGTCAGCGCCGCAACCGTGCCGGCGAGCGTGCGCCCAAGCGGCGTCAGCGAGTACTCGACTGTGACCGGTACCGTCGGGAAAGCGCGGCGTGAGATCAGCCCGTCGCGTTCGAGGCTCTTCAGCGTCTGCGACAGCATTTTTTGCGAGATGTTCTCGATCTTGCGGCGCAGTACATTGAAGCGCAGCGTCTCCCGCTCGAGCAGGATCAGCACCAGCACTGCCCATTTGTCGCCGATCCGGTCGAGCACCTGCCTTGTCGGGCAGCGGGCGTCGAATGCGTCGGGGCGGTGCAGCATGGCGGTTTCCGGTAGGTGACCTTGTGGCGTGAAAGTGCCTTCTTGAGCAAAAATCGCACATGCGCCATCTGGTGTCCATTGGGATGTTGGTTCCCGTTGGATACCTAAGGACACTCGTCATGAAGATTGCTCTTATCGGCGCCACCGGTTTCATCGGTTCGCGCCTGCTCGCCGAGCTCACCAGCCGCGGCCATCAGGTCACCGCCATCGTCCGCAATCCGGAGAAGGTGGCGCCGGGTGCCGGCATCACCGCGAAGAAAGGCGATGTCTATGACAAGGAGGGGCTCGCGACCCTGCTTGCCGGCCATGATGCGGCGATCAGCGCGGTGCATTTCTCAGCGAGCGATCCGGCGACGCTGCTGGCGGCGGTGAAGCAGTCCGGTGTGAAACGCTATCTCGTCGTCGGCGGCGCAGGCAGTCTGGAAGTCGCCCCCGGCGTGAAGCTGTTCGACACGCCCGAATTCCCGGCGATCTATCTCGACGAGGCCAGGAAGGGGGGCGCCTTCCTCGATCTGCTGAAGGGCGAGAGCAGCCTCGAGTGGACCTTCCTTTCGCCCTCCGCCTTGATCGAGCCGGGCGTGCGAACCGGCCAGTTCCGGCTCGGCAAGGACCAGCTCCTGGTCGACGGCAAGGGCCAGAGCCGGATCTCGGCCGAGGACTATGCCGTTGCCCTGGTCGATGAGCTGGAGACGCCGACGCATGTGCGCCAGCGCTTTACGGTCGGCTATTGAGGCGGAACGCTGGGTCCCGCCTCAACGTTGTGTGAGCTTACCGGTCAGGTTGGATCAATCTGACCGGGTTCAACTGCATGGTCCGGCGGAAGCGCTTCTCGCCGAATGCAAGCTGGCCGCGGCGCAGTTCGCCGCTCCAGACATGGCCGGCGTCGCTCTCGAAATAGAGCTGCGCCGCATCGACCTCGTAGCGGCCGCCATGACCTGGCGACTGGTCGCGCTGCTTGCCGAAGCGACCATTGGGGCGAAGGTCGAGCCGGATGGCGCCGTCTTCGCTGATCCAGCGGCCGAGCACGGCAAGCTCGGCCTTGGTCAGCGGCTCCGGAACCTCGAGATCGATCTCGAGCGGGCGGATCGACCGCTTGGCCGGCGTGATGATTGACGCGATCGCGCCGAGCGACTGGATGACCTGGCTGAAGGGCATGATGTCCTCCTTTTGTTCAGGGTGTTGGGCGGTGCAGATAGCGCCGCCTCTGACAGGAACATGTCAGTAGTGACCGGCACGGGACGCCGGGGCGTTCGCCCTATGCGTCCGTTGTTCAGCAACGCTGCCGGTATGGTTGGACAATGCACCTGCGCCGGCGAGAAGCGGTAGACCGATCCGCCGCGATCATTGCCTGATCCTCCAGCGATAAGGCTAAGCCATCGCAAAACCCCGGCGCTTCCTTATATGAAAGTCCGAAGTCGAAGCGGCCGCCCGTCTCAGGTGAAGGAGGATTCCCGCATGCGCCAGGTCGAGGAACTCGCCGTGTTGATCGCGCGCTTTGCGCCGACCGACGGCGTTCACGCGACGCCGATCCCGCGCCTGAAGGTGGTCCGTCTCTCGCAGCCGAGCGAGCCGATGCACGGCCTGCACGAGCCGGCGCTCTGCATCATCGCCCAGGGCGCCAAGCAGGTGATCCTGGGGGACCGGATCTATCGCTACGATGCGGCCCACTGCCTCGTCGTCTCGCTCGATCTGCCCGTCATCGGCCAGGTGATCGAGGCGACGCCGGACAAGCCTTATCTCTGCGTCAAGCTCGAGCTCGACCCGCTCGCCATCAGTGCGCTCATGCTGGAGTCGGCGCCTCTCGCCGAACGGGAGCTGCCGCCCGGCCCGGGCATGACGGTCAGCCCGATGACGCCAGCCCTGCTCGATGCCGTGCTCCGGCTGACCGGCCTGTTGGCTAATCCTGCGGACGTTCCGGTGCTTGCGCCTATGGCCGAGCGCGAGATTCTCTATCGTCTATTAACCGGCGAGCAGGCGGCACGCCTGCGCCAGATCGCGGTGGCGGAGAGCAAGCTGCAGCAGGTCAACCGCGCCATCGGCTGGATCAAGCGTAATTATCGCAAGCCCTTCAGCGTCGAGATCGTCGCTGCGGAGGCGCGGATGAGCCCCTCCGCGCTGCACCTGCATTTCAAAGCGGTGACGACGATGAGCCCGCTGCAATACCAGAAGCAGCTCAGGCTACAGGAGGCACGCCGGCTGATCCTGGCCAATGCGCACGACGCAGCCTCGGCCAGTTTCGAGGTCGGCTATGAGAGCCCCTCGCAGTTCAGCCGCGAATACAGCCGTCTGTTCGGCGCCCCGCCGTTGCGCGATGTCGCGCGACTGCGCGGCGGCGAGGCCGTTTTCAGCGGCTGAGAGAGCGCTCAGAACTCCTCCCACCCGGCATCGCTGGCGCGGCCATTGACGGCCTTGCGGGCTGGAGCGCTCTCGCGCTGGGGCGCGGCCTTGCTCTGGGCGAAGGCGGCCTCGGCGAGTTGGCGCAGGCGTTCGGGTTCGGAGTCGCCACCGCGAGCGGCCAGGCCGGCCGATCGCGGTGAGGCGCTGACAGGGCGTGCGGGCGCTCGCATTGCTGGGCGGGCCGCAGGGCCGGCGGAAAGCGATCCGGTCGCCGCGGCAAGGGCGTTGCCGCTCCCCGTCCGGAAGCTCGCCACCAGCGTGTTGAGCTCGCCGATGCGGCCCGACAGCGCGCCGGCCGAGGCGGCGCTCTGTTCGGCAAGCGCCGCGTTCGCCTGGGTCATCTCGTCGAGATGGGCGACCGCCTGGCTCATCTCGTCGATGCCATGGGCCTGCTCGGCCGAGGCCGCCGAGATCTCCTGGATCGTGCCGGTGACCTTCTGCGAGGCCGACAGGATCTTCTCCAGCGAGTCGCCGGCGCGGCGGACCAGCTTGACGCCGGTCTCGACCTCGCTGTTCGACGAGGAGATCAGGCCGGAAATGTCCTTGGCCGCCTCGCTGGAGCGCTGCGCCAGCGTACGAACCTCGCTCGCCACCACCGCGAAGCCCTTGCCGGCATCGCCGGCGCGGGCGGCTTCCACCGCTGCGTTCAGGGCGAGCAGGTTGGTCTGGAAAGCGATGTCGTCGATCACGCGGATGATGTCGGAGATCTTCTTCGAGGCCTCTTCGATCCGGGCCATGGCCGCGACCGCCTCGCCGGCGATGGCGCCGCCGTCTTGCGCTGCCTTCATCGCCTCCTCGGCGATCGCCGCCGCCTGGCGCGCGCCTTGCGCCGAAGCCTTCACCGAGGCCGCCAGCTCTTCGGTCGTCGCCGCGGTCTCCTCCAGCGAGGAGGCCTGCTCCTCGGTCCGCTTCGATAGATCGTCAGCGCCCGTGTTGATCTCCCGCGCCGCGACACCTACATCGGCCGCGGTCGACTGGATCGTCGACACCGTCGCCGAAAGGCGATCGACGGCTTCGTTGAAGTCGGCGCGCAGCTGCTCGTATTCCGCCGGGAAGGCATCCTCGAGCCGGCAGGTCAGATCGGCCTGGGCGAGCCGCTCCAGTCCGTTAGCAAGGGCGCGAACGATCGCTTCCTGCTGCCGAGCATGGTCGCGCTGCTGCTCCGTCGCGCGCTCACGCTCGGCCTGGTTGCTGCGGCGCTCGGAGTCGCTGCGTTCCGACTGCTCTGTCGCTTCGGTTTCCAGCCGCGCCTTCTCAATCGCGGCTTCGCGCAGGATGGCGACCGCATCGGCCATGGCCGCGACCTCGTCACCGCTACGCAGCTTCGGCGGCTCGCTGGCGAGGTCGCCGGCAGCCAGCTTCAGCATCGTTTCCTTGAGCTGGCCGAGCGGTTTCAGCATCCGGCGCGTCAGCCAGAACAGCAGTGCTCCGCCGATCGCAGCGATCGCGAGCCCTGCGACGATGTTGTTGCGGATCATCTCGTCGATGACGGTGAGGAAGTCCGATTGCTTGATGCCGACATAGAGAATGCCGATCACTGCGTTGTTCGACGTCTGGACGATCGGCTCGTAGATGGTGAAATAGGGAATGCCGAGGATATCGGCGGCGCCCGAGTAAGTCCTGCGATCCTTGAAGACGGCATCGTGGGCCGGGCCCTGTGCCAGCTTGGTGCCGACCGCACGCGAGCCGTCCGGCTTCTGCACATTGGTCGAGACGCGCGTGTCGCCCATGAACACGGTCGCCGTGCCGCCGGAGAGCGCCTTGACCTTGTCGACCGCGGCGAAGTTGCCGTTCACCAGTTCGGGGCCGAAATAGAGCTTGTCCCCTTCGAGCCGTGGTTCGCCCTTGGACGCGAGGACATCGCGCAACAGGTTGCTGTTGACGATCAGGCTGGCCTGAGCCCGTTCGCGCATCGCGCTGTCGGCAGCGCGGATCGACAGGACGACCGACGCAGCCACTGCGGCGGCGATGATGATGATCCCGAGGATGGCGAGCCGGTTCGAGATGGGTAGCCAGAGCGAGGCGAGCTTCTTCACGAGTGGCTCCTTGGGTTGCCGGGGCAGGCTGGCACTCAAGGAGGTCTCTAAACTGGTAAATTTCGTTTTAAAGGGGGGTATTTCGGCCCGAAAACCACGGCTTTCAGGCAATTTAGGTACTGTTTCCGAGCGTTTTCCGGACGTGTGCGTGTAGGCCGGAAGCGGGCTCGCCTACAGGTTGAAGACGCGATGCGGGACGAATTCGCCCTGCGCAATCGAGCCGGTGGCGATCAAGACGCCGCCACTCACGGCATAGACCGCCTCCGCTTCCAGCGGTGCGTCGCGACCGCGCAGCAGCACGCTCTGGCCGCGCTTGAGCCTGAGCGCGGCGTCGCGGTGCACGGTGATCTCGGGGATCAATGCCAGCGCCGCGGATACCGGCAGCAGCGCCTCTGTGGCGTTGTCGCCATCGCGCAGCGCCTCCACGGTCGCCGCATCCGCCACCGCGAACGGCCCGACGCGGGTCCGGCGCAGATGCGCGACATGGCCGAGGCAGCCGAGTGCCAGACCGAGGTCGCGCGCGATGGCGCGGACATAGGTGCCCTTGCCGCATTCGGCTTCGAAGGTGGTGGTTGGGCCGTCGTGCTGGACGATGCGTAGCGCGGTGATCTCGACCGGGCGCGCCTGCAGCGTCACCTCCTCGCCGTCGCGGGCGAGGTCGTACGCGCGCTCGCCGGCGATCTTGATCGCAGAAAACTTCGGCGGCACCTGCTGGATCGTGCCGGTGAAGCGCGGCAGGAGCGCGACGATCGCAGCCTCGTCCGGCCGCTTCTCAGAGGTCGCGACGACCTTGCCCTCGGTGTCGTCGGTATCGGTCTGCGAGCCCCAGGCGACGGTGAATTCATAGGCCTTACGCCCGTCCATCACGAAGGGGACGGTCTTGGTCGCTTCGCCGAGCGCGATCGGCAGGAGGCCTGAGGCGAGCGGATCGAGCGTACCGGCATGGCCGGCCTTCTTGGCGCTGAAGGCGCGCTTGACCACGGCGACAGCATGGGTCGAGGTCATGCCGACCGGCTTGTCGAGCACGACCCAGCCATGCACGTCGCGCTTCTTCGGGCGCGGCGCGGGCGCCTGCTGCGGCTCCTCCGCCGCGGGGTTGCTCGTGGCCTCAGTCATCACTCTGATCGTCCTGCTGAATCCGCAGCGGCTGCTTCAGGATGTCCTGGCGTACCTTGTCCGAATAGAGCAGCGCATCGACGCGCTCGGCCTCGGCGAAGCTCTCATCCTGCAGGAAACGGACGTTCGGCGCGTATTTCAGGTTCACGCGATGGGCGATCTCGCCGCGGATATAGCGCGTATGCGAGGCTAGCGCCTTCAGCACCGGCGCGACGTCCTGGCCGCCGAGCGGCATGATGTAGCAGGTCGCGAGCTTGAGATCGGGCGAGAGCCGGACCTCGGGCACGGTGATGACGTACTTGGCCAGCACATCGTCATGGATGTCGCCGCGCGCCAGCATTTCGGCGAGCGCATGTCGGATCAGCTCGCCGACGCGCAATTGCCGCTGTGAGGGCCCGGAGCCCTGTGAATTGGGTTTCTTTGCCATGGTTCTCGTTCTCCGGGATCGGACCGGACGGACGGGTTTGAAACGTCATGGCCGGGCGAAAGCCCGGCCATCTGGAATATCCGGGGAGCAAGCGGGCCGATCAGAGCGTCCGCTTGATCTCCTCGACGCGATAGCACTCGATCACGTCGCCGGCGCGCATGTCCTGGTAGTTCTCGAAGGACATGCCGCACTCCTGGCCCGCCACCACTTCCTTGGCGTCGTCCTTGAAGCGCTTGAGCTGGCTGAGCTTGCCCTCGTGGACCACGACGTTGTCGCGGATCAGGCGGACATTGGCGCCGCGCTCGATCGTGCCGTCGGTGACGCGGCAGCCGGCGATCTTGCCGACCTTCGAGACGTTGAAGATCTCGAGGATCTGGGCATTGCCGAGCATAGTCTCGCGCAAGGTCGGGGCCAGCAGGCCCGACATCGCCGCCTTAACGTCATCCACGAGGTTGTAGATGATGTTGTAGTAGCGGATTTCGACGCCGGCCCGTTCGGCCGCCTCGCGCGCTTCCTTGTGGGCACGGACATTGAAGCCGATCACGGCAGCGCCCGAAGCCTGGGCGAGTGTGATGTCGGATTCGGTGATCCCGCCGACGCCGGACGAGAGCACGCGGGCGCGGACCTCGTCATTGCCGACCTTCTCGAGCGTACCGACGATGGCCTCGACCGAACCCTGCACGTCGCCCTTGACGACGAGCGGGAATTCTTTGCGGCCAGCGCCTTCCTTGAGGTCGCGCATCATCTCGGCGAGCGAGCGACCTGCGCCCGATCCGCCGCCGCGGGCGGCGATACGGTCGCGCTTCTGGCGTTCGCGGTAATCGGTGATCTCGCGGGCGCGCGCCTCGGATTCGACCACCGCGACGCGGTCGCCGGCCTCGGGCGTGCCGTTGAAGCCGAGCACCTCGACCGGAAGCGATGGCAGCGCCTCCTTGATGTGGGCGCCGGTATCGCCGATCAGCGCGCGGACGCGGCCCCATTCCGAGCCGGCGACAATGATGTCGCCGGTGCGCAGTGTGCCGCGCTGGACAAGTACGGTCGCGACCGGGCCGCGGCCGCGGTCGAGCTTCGCCTCGATCACGGTGCCTTCGGCGGCGCGCTCAGGATTGGCCTTCAGATCGAGCAGCTCGGCCTGCAGGGCGATCGCCTCGAGCAGCTTGTCGAGGTTCTTGCCGGTCTTGGCCGAAACCTCGATCTCCAGCGTCTCGCCGCCGAGCGTCTCGACCTGGATCTCGTATTGCAGCAGCTCGGATCGCACGCGATCTGGATTGGCGTCCGCCTTGTCGATCTTGTTGATCGCCACGATCAGCGGCACCTTGGCCGCCTTGGCATGGTTGATGGCCTCGACCGTCTGCGGCATGACGCCGTCATCGGCCGCGACGACGAGCACCACGACGTCGGTCACCTTGGCGCCGCGGGCGCGCATCGCCGTGAAGGCGGCGTGGCCGGGCGTGTCGATGAAGGTCACCTTCGAACCATTCGGCGTCGTCACCTGATAGGCGCCGATATGCTGGGTGATGCCACCGGCTTCGCCGGTCACGACATGGGTCTGCCGGATCGCGTCGAGCAGCGAGGTCTTGCCGTGGTCGACATGGCCCATGATGGTCACGACCGGCGGACGCGAAACCAAAGCCTCGTCGGTGTCCGGCGTGTCGAACAGGCCTTCCTCGACGTCGGATTCGGCGACGCGCTTGACGGTGTGGCCCATTTCCTCGGCCACGAGCTGGGCGGTGTCGGCGTCGATCACATCGGTGATCTTGTGCATCGCGCCCTGCTTCATCAGCAGGCGGATGACGTCGACGCCCCGCTCGGTCATGCGGTTGGCGAGTTCCTGGATGGTGATCGTCTCCGGGATGATCACCTCACGCATCACGCGTTCCTTGGCGACGTCCGAAGCGCGATGGCCGGTCATGCGCTGCACGCGGCGGCGGAAGGAGGCGAGCGAACGGGTCCGCTCGTCGTCTCCACCGGTCGCGGTCGACAGCGTCAGGCGGCCGCGTGGCTTCTCGCCGACTTTGGGGGTCTTGGGCGCAGGGGCCGGTGCGCCTCGGGGCGCGCCGGGAGCTCCACCCGGGCGGCGGAAAGCGGGACGCGCCTCGCCGTCATCGGGGCGGCTGCGCGGGGCGCCAGCTGAAGAGGGCGCCTGCCGAGCGGGCCGCGCGATGAGCGGCTCGGCCGTTGCATTGGCGTCAGGGCGCGGCGGCCGCGGCGTGTCGGCGCGCGGACGGCGGACATCGAGGCTCGGAGGCCTTGCGCCGACATCGCGCATCGGCGGACGCGGTCCGCCGAATTCGCGCGGGCCCGACGGAGCGGGGCGCGGCGTCTGTACGTAGGTCGAGGCCGGGGGAGCGCTGGCAGGTGCTGCATCGCGCACCGGCGCGGGCCGCGGCGGCGCAGCCTCTTCGTTCATGCGTTGGCGGGCCGCGCTCTCGGCCCGGCGCTTGTGCTCGTCTTCCTGCCGGCGGCGGTCTTCTTCCTCGCGCTGGCGGGCCTGGGCGGCGTCGCGCTCGGCGCGCTCACGCTGTTCGCGGGCGGCGCGCTGACGCGCTTCCTCCTCGGCGTGGGAGCGGGCTTCGGCTTCGCTGGCGCGGGCATCGGAGAGGGCGCGCTGACGCGCATCCTTCTCGTCGTCCGAGAGCGTGCGCAGCAGCATGCCGCTGGCCGGTCGGTTGACCTGTGGCGCCGCCTGGGGCGGTTGCGGCCGTGGCGGCGTCGGAGCCTGAGGCGGCTGGGGCGCGCGCACTACGGGAGCCGGAGCCGGCTCGTGACCGGCGGCGCGGCGCTTGACTTCGACGACGACCTGCTTCGAGCGCCCATGCGAGAAGCTCTGCCGGACCGTGCTCTGTTCGACAGGCCGCTTCAGCGACAACGTCTTGGGAGGCGTCACGCTCAAGGTCTTGTCGCCTGGGGTCTTGGTATCACTCATTCCGCGTTCGGTCCTACCGGTTCGGTCTTCGTCTGGTCACGTGCGTCGGATTCAGTCGGGTCCATGAACGCCGTTTCGCCAGCATCGTTCGTCCGATAGCGGACGAGCCGACGCCAGCGCGCGAGGAAACCCTCAGTCGCCGGACCCGGAGCAAGCGCTGCATGTATCACATGCTCACGCCCGAGCGCCAGTTCCAGTTCAGCCGCAGCGAAAATCGCTACGACCGGTATCTCTTTCGGCGTCGAGGCCCGCCGGAGTGCCTGGCCGATCTTGCGTCTGCCGTCCTCGGCGCCGTCGCTGGCGGCGATCACCGCAGCAGGGCGTCCAGATTCCGCCTGTGCCTCGACCTTGGCAAAGCCGGTCGAGACCAGTCCCGCCTTGTTCGCCATGGCCAGCGCCTGGATCGCGTCCCTGGACAAAAGGGCGTCGACCTCGGCAGCGAGATCAGGCGAAACCGTCACCTTCGTCTTCAGCGAGCGCTCGAAGGCGCGCCGCTTCACGGCTTCACCGACCGCAGCGACGCTGAGCGAGACCCAGACGCCGCGCCCCGGAAGCTTGCGCCTGATGTCCGGCACCAGCACGTCGCCAGGGCCGACCACGAAGCGGATCAGATCCTCCGGCGCCCGCGCCTGCCGCGTCAGCGCGCAGGTCCGCTCCGGACCTTCGCGCAGGCCGCGCCGGCTCATCTCGCGCCGTTCGGGGTTCAGGCCTGCGACTCCTCGGCCTCAGCTTCGATCTCGGCATCGGGCTCCGGTGCCTCGACCCAGCCCGCCTTGATGCGCGCCGCCATCACGATCGCCTCGGCGTCTTGCCGCGACAGGTCGAAGCCGTCGAGATAGCCGGCATGACGGGTGCTCTCGCCATCCTTGCGCTCGGTCCAGCCGACGAGATCGTCGGTGGCACAGCCAGCGAGATCCTCGACGTTCTTCACATCGTTCTCACCGAGCGCCACCATCATCGCGGTGGTGATACCCTCGATCTCACGCAGCTCGTCTTCGACACCGAGCGCCTTGCGCTTCTCGTCGAACTCGGCCTCGATCGCGGCAAGATACTCCTGGGCGCGGTTCTGAATCTCGGCAGCGGTGTCCTCGTCGAAACCCTCGATCGAGGACAGCTCGGTCGGCTCAACATAGGCGACCTCCTCGACCGAGCGGAAGCCTTCCGAGGCGAGCAGCTGGCCGACCGTCTCGTCGACGTTGAGCGCGTTCATGAACAGCTCGGTGCGCTGCAGGAATTCCTTCTGGCGGCGCTCCGATTCCTCGGCTTCGGTCAGGATGTCGATATCCCAGCCGGTGAGCTGCGAGGCGAGGCGGACGTTCTGGCCGCGGCGGCCGATGGCGAGCGAGAGTTGCTCGTCCGGCACGACGACCTCGATCTTGTCGGCTTCCTCGTCGAGCACGACCTTGGCGACCTCGGCCGGCTGCAGCGCGTTGACGACGAAGGTCGCGACATCGGGCGACCACGGGATGATGTCGATCTTCTCACCTTGCAGCTCGCCGACCACGGCCTGCACGCGCGAGCCGCGCATGCCGACGCAGGCGCCGACCGGGTCGATCGAGGAATCGCGTGATATCACCGCGATCTTGGCGCGCGAGCCCGGATCGCGGGCGACGGCCTTCACTTCGACGATCCCGTCATAGATTTCCGGCACTTCCTGGCCGAACAGCTTGGCCATGAACTGCGGATGGGTGCGCGACAGGAAGATCTGCGGGCCGCGCGGCTCGCGGCGCACATCGTAGACATAGGCGCGGGCGCGGTCGCCGACCTTGAAGGTCTCGCGCGGGATCATCTCGTCGCGGCGAATGATCGCCTCGCCGCGGCCGAGATCGACGAAGACATTGCCATACTCGACGCGCTTGACCGCACCGTTGACGATCTCGCCGATTCGGTCCTTGTACTCGTCGTACTGCCGGTCACGCTCGGCCTCGCGCACCTTCTGCACGATGACCTGCTTGGCCGACTGGGCAGCGATGCGGCCGAAGTCGAAGGGCGGCAGCGGGTCGGCGATCACATCGCCGACCTGAGCGGCCGGGTTGTGGCGCTTGGCCTCATCGACCGTGATCTCGACTGCGCCGTTCTCGACGAGATCGACGACCTGGAGATGGCGCGCCAGCCTGAGCTCGCCCGATTTCGTGTTGATCTCGGCATGGACGTCGGTCTCAGCGCCGTAGCGGGAGCGCGCCGCCTTGGCGATCGCGTCCTGCATCGCGTCGATCACGATCTGGCGGTCGATCGACTTCTCACGGGCGACCGCCTCGGCGATCTGCAACAGCTCGAGCCGGTTGGCGCTCACAGCCATGGCGCTCACTCCTCTTCCTGTGTGTTCTGCACCGGTCCCTTGCGGCCCTTGCCCGGCTTGCGGGCCTTGGGGTCGCGGGGGCCGAGCGACTTGCCGCGCCCGGGCGCGGGTTGGGCGATCTCGTCGGCGGGCGGCATCTGCGGCGCCAGGCCGGATTTGCCGCGCCTGAGCGATTCAGTGATGAGCGCGTCGGTCAGCATCAGACGCGCCTCGACGATCAGCCGCATCGGGATCGCGACATCGCGATCCTCCTCCGCTTTGGCGTCGTCACGCGTCAGCAGGGCATCGGTGCCACTGGCACCGCGCAAGATGCCACGGAAGCGCTTGCGGCCGGCATGGGGCTCGCTGGTCTCGATCTTGGTCAGATGGCCGGCCCAGCGCTCGAAGTCGCTGGGCCTGACCAGCGGCCGGTCGATGCCTGGCGACGACACTTCCAGATGATACGCCGCCTGGATCGGATCGTCGACATCGAGCGCCGGCGAAACCGCCTGGCTCACGGCCTCGCAACCTTCGACGTTCATGGTGCCGTCGGGCAGCTCGGCCATGATCTGGACGGTGCAGCCGTTCTGGGCGGTGACGCGCACGCGCACCAGCCGGTAGCCGAGATCCATGATCGCCGGCTCGATGATCGTGGCAACGCGCGCAGCGACGCCGCTCTCGACGACGATCCGCGCTTCCTGATCCTGGCTGTTCTGCTCGCCCATCCGTATGGCTCGCCCATCTCCCGCGGCGCGCGCGTTCTCTAGCAAAAGTTTAGAGGCGGATTCACCAATCAGGTTGTTCCAACCTGATTGGATCCGGCTCCAGGCTCGTGGAAGGGTTCGGCCAATAAAAAAGAGCGGGCCGGTGGGCCCGCTCTTGATCGCCGGCTTACACCGAAACCAGAGCTGTTGGCCGCTATCTAGTCCTGTTTCGACGATCTTGCAAGCGTCTCCGCGATTGCGGCGATCCCGCTAACCCACTGGTCATTCTTCGCTGTTACGACACAGGGATGGTGTGTCGCGAGGTTGCGTGATGAGTCCTGTCGGTACATTGCTGCGCGATCTCGAGACGACGATGGCGCGCGGCTCGAACAGCGAGCGCGCCACGATCCTGGCGCGGCTGACCGATCTCTTCCTCAGCACGGCCCACAATATGGGCGAGGACCAGGTCGGCGTCTTCGATGTGGTCATCGGCCGCCTCGCGCGTGCGATTGAGATCAGGGCGCGCATCGAACTGGCGGAGCGGCTGGCGCCCGTCCCCAACGCACCGAGCGGCGTCGTCCGCCAGCTCGCCCTCGACGAGATCGCGGTCGCTCGACCGGTTCTCGTCGGCTCGGCCCGCCTCAGTGACCATGATCTCGTCGCCGTCGCGGCGGCGAAGGGGCGCGATCACATGCTCGCCATCACCGAGCGTCCCGATCTCGGCGAGCCGGTCACCGATTTCCTGATCCTGCGCGGCGGTCGTGTCGTGACGCATGCCGTCGCTGCCAACCAGAGCGCTCGCTTCTCGCGGCATGGCATGGGCGTCCTGGTCATGCGGGCTGCTCAGGACGATGCCCTGCAGGCGACGCTCGGCGCCCGCGCCGACATCCCGGCCGATCTCGCCGAACAGCTGATGGCTGCGGCCAAGAGCTCGGTCCGCCGCCGGCTCGAAGCTTCGCTCGAGCCGTCTTTGGCGGGTGCGGTCGCCGGCGCGGTCGAACGCGGCGCCGAGGCCGTCTCGGTCCAGGCGACCATCGGGGACGAGCTCGGCCGGTTCGGTAAAGCACTGGCCGACGTCAAGGCCCTCGACGAGGCCGCCAAGCTCGACGAATCCGTGATCGCGCAATATGCGACGTCCGGCGCAGTGGAGCACGCCATCTGCGGCGTCGCCACTCTGGCTCGCCTGACCCTGCCGGCGACCGAGCAGATCGTGTTTGGCCCGGATCGAGACGCCGTTCTGCTGGTGGCGCGCGGCATGGGCTGGTCCTGGGAAACGACCAAGGCGCTGATCGGTCTGCGCAAGGGCGATGGCAAATCGACGGCACTGCTGGAGCGGGCCCGCCAGAGCTTCCGCAACCTCACGCCGACGACGGCCCAGCGCGTGCTTGGCTTCCTCAGGATGCGCGACGGTGCGCAGTCAGATAGCTCGGCACCCGCCCGGCCTTGACCGCCTTGGCCTCGTAGCGCGTGCGGACCCAGCCGGGATAGGGCCGGCGCCAGTCCTCGGCGCTTTCGTCGGCCCAATCGAAATCGGGCGAAACGATGAGCCGCGCTAGTGTCCAGCCGACATAGTCGTCGATATCGCTGGCGAAGCGGAAGCGGCCACCCGGCCGCAGAACCCTGGCGAGCAGCGCCAGTGTCCGCTCGGAGACGAAGCGGCGCTTGCGCTGACGGCGCTTGGGCCAGGGGTCCGGATAGAGCAGATCAGCCGCGTCGATGCTCCCGGCCGGTAGCAGCGGCAGGAGCAGCGCGGCATCGCCGTCCCAGAGCCGGATGTTGCGCAGGCCCTCCTGCTCGATCACGGCCAGGAACTTGGCCATGCCGTTGACGAAGGGTTCGACGCCGATGAAGCCGATCTGCGGGCTCTCGCGCATACGGGACAGGAGATGCTCGCCGCCGCCGAAGCCGATCTCAAGTCGGACTGCCTCGACGGGAACGGGGAAAAGCACTCCCAGATCCGGGATCGGTCCTTCAGGCAGGCGGAGCGCCGGCAGGGTCTCGGCGATGCGCTCGGCCTGGCCCTGGCGCAGCCCCTTGCCCTTGCGCCGGCCGAAGAAGGCCCGTTCTGAATCGTGCTGGTCTGCTGTCATGAGGGACGCCTTTACGGCGCGCGGGAAAAAAGAAAAAGGCCGGGGTGTTGCCCCGGCCTCGATTCATGCGGTGACGGCTGGATCAGGCGACGGCCTTCTTCAGCGCATCGACCAGATCGGTCTTCTCCCAGGAGAAGCTGCCGTCGCGACCGGCCTTGCGGCCGAAATGGCCATAGGCTGCCGACTTGGCGTAGATCGGCTTGTTGAGGCCGAGATGGGTACGGATACCGCGCGGCGTCAGGTCCATGACCTCGCCGAGCACGCCCTCGAGCCGGGCCTCGTCGACCTTGCCGGTGCCGTGCAGGTCGACATAGATCGACAGCGGCTTGGCGACGCCGATGGCGTAGGAGAGCTGGATCGTGCAGCGGTCGGCGAGCTTGGCGGCGACGACATTCTTGGCGAGGTAGCGCGCCGCGTAGGCCGCCGAGCGGTCGACCTTGGTCGGATCCTTGCCCGAGAAGGCGCCGCCGCCATGCGGAGCCGCGCCGCCATAGGTGTCGACGATGATCTTGCGGCCGGTCAGGCCGGCGTCGCCGTCGGGGCCGCCGATCACGAACTTGCCGGTCGGATTGACGTGCCAGACGGTGTCCTTCGAGATCCAGCCATCAGGCAGGGTCTGACGGATATAGGGCTCGACGATCTTGCGGACATCGGCCGAGGACAGCTTCTCGTCGAGATGCTGGGTCGAAAGCACGATCTGGGTGACGCCCACTGGCTTGCCGTTCTCGTACTTGACCGTGACCTGGCTCTTGGCGTCGGGGCCGAGCTTGGCCGCGGCGCCTTCGCCGGCATGGCGGGCCTTGGCGAGGACCTCGAGGATCTTGTGGGCGTAGTAGATCGGAGCCGCCATCAGTTCCGGCGTCTCACGGCAGGCATAGCCGAACATGATGCCCTGGTCGCCGGCGCCGACATCCTTGTTGTTGCCTTCGTCGACACCCATGGCGATGTCGGCTGACTGCGGGTGCAGCAGCACGTCGATCTTCGCCTTCTTCCAGTGGAAGCCGTCCTGCTCGTAACCGATCGCGCGGACCGCCTTACGTGCCGCCGACTTCACCTTCGACTTGATCTGCTTCTCGTCGAGATGGGTGCGGACCTCACCGGCAATGACGATACGGTTGGTGGTCGCAAGCGTCTCGGCGGCGACGCGCACCTGCGCCGGATCATGGCCAGCCTTGATCGCTTCCTTGAAGAACAGATCGACGATCTCGTCGGAGATCCGGTCGCAGACCTTGTCCGGATGACCTTCGGAGACGGATTCGCTGGTGAAGAGATAGTTCTGGCGGGACACGGTTGGGGGATCCTTCCCAGGCTGCGATGCGACGCCGGCGGATAGCCGGGTGCAAATAAAAAAGCGCAGCGTCTTTTGCAGCGGAAAGGTTCGCCGTCAAGGCAAGAAATTCTTTTCACCGACATTTCGTTCGTTGAGGCGAACAAAAAAAAGCGGAATCAGGCAATTTCCCCGGAGTCATGCGCCAGAGCTTCGACCAAGTCGATGACCCGTCGACGCACGCGCGGGCTCTTGATGCGCACGAACGCCTTCGACAGCTGTATGCCCTCGCTCGTGGCCAGGAAGTCGGCGACATAGGCAGTGGCGGCCGCATCGGTGAAGCCGCCGGCGGTCACCTCTCCAGTTGGCGCACCCTCGAAGAAGAAAGCGACGGGCACGCCCAGCATCTTGGCGATCTGCTGCAGGCGGCTGGCACTGATGCGATTGGTGCCCTTTTCGTATTTCTGGACCTGCTGAAAGGTTAGGCCGAGCGCCTCGCCGAGCTTTTCCTGGCTGATTCCCGCCAGCATGCGCTGCATGCGCACACGGCTGCCGACATGGCGATCGATCGGGTTCGGGAGTTTCTTCAGCATGGGCCGTTCACCTCGTTGACACACTCAACCGCACTTCCGATCTCGCGTCCACCGCCGCCTCTTTCAGGAAATAGACGGGTGTTCGTTGGTATGCGTTGATTCTTGGCCGCTCTAGGCCGAAACTGGCATCGTCAGGGAAGGCGGGACATGTCGGGACGGCATTTCAACGCGGGACGGGACGCGCTCGATTTCATCGACCGGCTGAGCACTCTCACCGATCCGACCGCGGTCGTCGGCGCTCTGCGCGACAAGCTTGCAGGCTATGGCTTCCACGCCTTCCTGATCACCGGGCTACCGGAGATCGGGGACCGGATCGATCCGCTCGTCCTCCTCAATGGCTGGCCGCCGGGCTGGTTCGAACTCTATCTGGAAAGATCGTTCTCGGATTGGGATCCGATCGCGGCCTATTGCAAGACGACGATCGATCCCTTCGCCTGGGGCGACGTCTATCAGGAGGATGAGGCATCTGCTCGCCAGCGCGAGGTGATGCATCGGGCGCGCGACTTTAACATGGTCGAAGGCTTCTGCGTGCCGATCCATGGCGAATCCGGCTTCCAGGCCGTCGTCACCATGGCGGGTGATCGGCCGGACTTGTCGCGCCAGGCCCGCTCGGCCATCCATCTGATGTCGATCTACGCGCATGGCAAAGCGGCGGATTGCTTGCGACCGGCGCGTCTCGATCACGTCCTGACCGTCCGCGAGCGCGAGGTCCTGACTTGGTTCGCGACCGGCAAGACGACCGAGGGCGTCGCGGAACGCCTCGGCGTTTCGGCCGGAACGGCGGAGGCGCATTTCGAAAACGCCGCCCGGAAGCTTGGCGTGCGCGGACGCACGCGCACTGTCATCGAAGCCTATCGCCGCGGCGAGATCAGCATCTAGCGCGAATTCGACCGCTTCTTCCGGAATTCCGGAATACCCATGAAACCTGAAAGGAGCCAGCTTGCATCCCTCAAGAATGGGGGAGGCGGCGATGATCCATGTTGTCGATGCCGGCAATCGGCATCTCTACGGGGCCGAAGTCGAGCAGCATTTCAGGATTCGGCACCAGATCTATGTCGGCGAGCGCAAATGGATGGCGCTCGAGCGGTCCGATGGTCGGGAGGTCGACCAGTTCGACACCGAGGACGCGACTTATCTGCTCGCGATCGAGAACGGGCGCGTGATCGGCGGCACCAGACTCGTCCCGACGCTGGGTCCGCATCTGATGGCGGATGTATTTCCTTTCCTGGCCGATGTGCGCGGGCTTCAGCGCGGCAGCGACATCGTCGAGTGGACGCGCATCTTCGTCGTGCCGGACCGGCGCGGTGGCGACAGCAAGGTGCTGCACACTGTCCTCGCCGGCATGTTTGAGTATTGCCTGGCCAATGACATCGCCGCGATCACGGTGGTGATGGAGACCTGGTGGATGCCGCGTTTCCTGGAGCTGGGCTGGGAGGTCCGGCCGCTTGGCTTGCCGACTATGATCGACGGCATGAACTGCGTCGGCACGATCATCACGGTAAACGAGGCGGCCTATCGCCGGACGCTCGCCTTCAAGGACATCGATGCGCCCGTCATCGCGCCGCGCCGCGCCGCGAAGCAGGCGCCGGGCGAGCGGAGGATCTCGCATGGCTAACCAGCATGATACCGGCAGTAGCCGTGACAAGATCGAATATGCGCTGGGATTGCTGACCAACCTCCTGCGCAATCGGCCCGTTCATCAGGAATTGGTTGATGTCGCCTACCGCATGGACCTGCCGGACGAACTCTGGCTCGCCGTCCAGATTCTCTCCATGTCGGAGCCGGATCAGGTGAAGCTCCGGGATTTCCTGTTGGTGAATCCCAATCCGCAGCTACAGCGGGTCAACCGGAGCACGCTTGTCTTGACGCAAGATATGGCGCCGGTTCTGCACTGAAGCAGGTCGGCAACGATCTCGAGCCGACTGTGCAAGGCAGATTTACCGGTCAGGTCATCTCGGCCTGACCGGTCCACTACCGCGTTCCGCGTAACCGAGCACTATTGCTCGATAGTCTCGGCCGGGGTGTCGGCGAGCGAGTCGACCAGATCGACGATACGCCGGCGCACGCGCGGGTTCTTGATGCGCACGAAAGCCTTGGTCAGCTGCACGCCCTCGCTGGTGGCGAGGAAGTCGGCGACATAGGTCGTGGCGGACGCATCGGCGAACCCGCTTTCCATCGTGTCGTCGTTCGGAGCCCCGTCGAAGAAGAATGCAACCGGAACGCCCAGCATCTTCGAGATCTGCTGCAGGCGGCTGGCACTGATCCGATTGGTGCCCTTCTCGTATTTCTGCACTTGCTGAAAGGTCAGGCCGAGCGCTTCCCCGAGCCTTTCCTGGCTGACACCGGCAAGCATGCGACGCATGCGGACGCGGCTGCCGACATGGCGATCGATCGGGTTGGGTACTTTCTTCAGCATTCTCGCAGGCCCCTTTGCTGTTCTTCGTTCAGACCTGTCGGCGGCCCGCTGAAGGCCCGGTACGGCCGACTGTTCGGCGGCCTTCCCGGAAGAAAGTTCCAAATGGGATCACCGTCTCCGCATTAATACTCCAGCGAGCATTGAGCTGGCAACTACACCTGCAAAGAAAACATCGCCGAAGCGGGAATAGGGCGTGGCCGGCCCCACTCGGGGCAGTGAAGTGTCGAGGACGCCGGTCTCGCCGAGGGGCAGGGCCGCGCGGATTCGCCCATAGTGATCGACGACCGCCGAGATTCCGGTATTGGCGACGCGCACCAGCGGCAGCCCCTCCTCGATGGCGCGCAGGCGCGCCTGGGCGAGATGCTGATAGGGCCCGCTCGTCTGTCCGAACCAGCCATCATTGGTCAGGTTGAGGATGAAGCCCGGTCGTGGACCGCTCGGCATCGCTTCGCCAGGAAAGATCACCTCATAGCAGATCAGTGCGGCGGCTGGTGGCAGACCGCGGATCGGCAAAGGCGTGCGCCGGCTGCCCGAAGCGAAGCCACCGGGAACCGAGACGAACTCCGAAAGGCCAACAGCGCGGATCAACCGGTCGAGGAAAGGCGGCAGGTACTCGCCGAACGGCACCAGATGCACCTTGTCGTAGCTGCCGGTGATCACGCCCTCGTCATTCACCACCTGGATCGAGTTGTAGATCGGCGGCCGGCTCTCGCCGGGCAAGGTTTCGCCGGCGCGGGCGGCGCCCGTGATCAACGTCGCGTTCGGAGGCAACAAGGCGGCGATCCGTGCCAATGCCTGCGGCGTGCGCCCGAGCAGGAAAGGGAAGGCCGATTCGGGCCAGATCAGATGCGTGACGTCCTGCACGCCCGTCGTCGCCGGGCTGGTCGCGCGATCGCTCAGCGCGAGGTAGTGCGACAGGATCATCTCGCTGTTGCGTGGGCTGAACTTCGCATCTTGCGGCAGGTTCGGCTGCATCAGGCGCAGCTTCACACCGCTGACCGCCGCGACCGGCTCGCTGGGAATCCGCCAGGCGCCGAAGCCGGCCATGACCGCGAGCATGGCGACAGCCAGGATCGGAGCCCGCCAGCGCGCCACACCCTCCTCGCTTGTCCCGAGCACTGCCGGCGCCGCGCCGATCGCGACCGCGAGCGCCGTCAGTCCGTAGAGCCCGATCAGGCTGGCGCTCTGGGCGAACCAGGCGGGGCCGGCCAGCATCATGCCGTAGACGTTCCAGGGGAAGCCTGTGAGGATATGGCCGCGCAGCCATTCGCTCACGGCCAGCATGGCGGCCAGCACCAGGATGCGGCCGGCGCCGGTCGGCCAAATCGCGCGCGCCAGCACGAAGCCGAATGCCGGGAAGAGCGCCAGGAAGGCGGGGAGCGCCACGACGCCGAGCGGCATCGCCCAGGCGAATTTGTCGGCCTCGACCAGGAAGGCGGCACCCAGCCACCATAAGCCGGCGAGGTGGTAACCGAAGCCCCACCACCAGCCCGCCGTCGCAGCCGCCCAGAGGCGGCCGCGGCGGCTCTCGGCGACCGAGCCGTCTATCAGCCAGACTGCGGCCGTCATCGGCACGACCACGAGTGGCCAGAGGTCGAGCGGCGCCAGCGCCAGCGCCCCGCAGGCTCCGCAAAGGAGCGCGATCAGTCTGCGCGGCCAGCCCCAGGCGAGGATGACGCGGTCGGCCAGCGCCGGCAGGCTTGTCATGCAGCGTCCGGCGTTGCTGGCGGTTCGGCGGTGACGGGGTCGCGGCGATGGATCCGCAGGCGCTTGACCCGACGCGGATCGGCGTCGAGCACCTCGAATTCGAGTTCTTCCGGGCCCTTGATCAATTCGCCTCGCACCGGCACGCGGCCGGCCAATGTCACGATCAGCCCGCCGAGCGTGTCGACCTCTTCGGCGACCTCGGCACTCGACAGATCGATCCCCGTTGCCTGTTTCAGCTCGTCGAGCGTGGCGCGGGCATCGGCGATGAAGCGGTTCTCGCCGGCGGGTGCGATCGCCGGAGCTTCGTCGAGATCATGCTCGTCCTCGATGTCGCCGACGACGATCTCGACCAGATCCTCGATCGAGATCAGCCCGTCGGTGCCGCCGTATTCGTCGATCACCAGGGCGATATGGGTGCGCGTCGCCTGCATCCTGACCAGAAGGTCGACCGCCGGCATGGACGGCGGCACGTAGAGCACCGGCCGTAGGATCTTGGCCTGGGCCAGCGTCATCGACAGGTCGATGGCCCCCAGACTCGGCCCGGCATTGACCTCCGCTTCGCCGCGCGCTCTCCGGCCCGGCTTGGCGCGGGCGGCGATGAAATCGAGGAAGTCACGGATGTGAATCATCCCGCGGGGGTCGTCGAGCGTCTCGCCATAGACCGGCAGGCGCGAATGGCCGGCGGTACGGAACAGCGCGAGCAGATCGCCGAGCGTCGCCTCCGACGAGACCGCGATGATGTCGGCGCGCGGCACCATCACATCGGCGACGCGCCGCTCGCGCAGGCTCAGCACGTTCGAGAGCATCGCCCGCTCTTGCGGGGAGAGGTCGGTAATCTGACCGCTGTTCTGCGCGAGCGCCTCGGTGATGTCCTCGCGGATCGAGCCGCCATGGCGCAGGCCGAGTTTGTCGAGGAACTGGCCGAGCCAGTGTGACAGCCCGCGGCCGGTCGGTTCCGACGATGAAGTGGATCGGGTGTCGTCGCTCATGACGCAGGCTGGGGGCTCGGGTTTTTCACGGTCTTCGGGCGAGGTTCAATCGGTTCGGGGTCCGAGCCGGCATAGGGGTCGGCAATGCCGAGCCGGGCGAGCGCCGCGGTCTCGAGCGCCTCCATGCGCTGCGCCTGCTCCTCGGTCTCATGGTCTTCGCCGACGAGATGCAGCAGGCCGTGGATAACGAGATGGCTGAGGTGGTCGCCGAAGGATTTCTCCTCGGCTTCAGCCTCGTGGGCGACCGTCTCGAAGGCGAGCACGATGTCGCCGATGATCGGGCTGGAGGCGATCTTCTCCGGCGGCGCGGCCGGGAAGGAGAGCACGTTGGTCGCCTTGTCGAAGCCGCGCCAGTCGCGGTTGACGATGCGGATGCGCTTGTCGTCGGTCAGGAGCAGGCTGAGCTCTGCGCCCGGCAGGGTCTTGACCGGCGCGAGCGCCAGCCCCGCCTCGATGGCGGCGGCGATACGAGGCCGCAAATCTGCGACCTCGCGCCACCGCCGCGACTGGGTACGGATATCGAGCGAAGGCCCGCTTATGGCGGGCTCCGATGTCCCGGTTCGCGGCGCCGCGCGCCGCGATCGAGGTCGGTCGTTCATCGCGGCCGCTCCCGCGACAGCATGCGCTTCAGCCCATCGGCATCACCCTCTACGGGCGCGTCCGGTGCAGGCAAGGCGGCGAGGCGGGCTTCACGCTCGTCGCGCTCCCTCCGGGAGGCGTCCTCATAGGCCATGACGATGCGGCGCACGAGCTCGTGGCGCACCACGTCGCCTTCTTCGAAGCGGGCATGTCCAACCCCCTCGACGCCGGACAGGAGCCGGACCGCTTCGACCAGGCCCGAGCGCTGGCCCGGCGGCAAGTCGACCTGCGAGGGGTCGCCGGTGATGATCATGCGCGAGCCCTCGCCCAGGCGGGTGAGGAACATCTTCATCTGCACCGAGGTGGCATTCTGCGCCTCGTCGAGCAGGACGACGGCGTTGGTCAGCGTCCGCCCGCGCATGAAGGCAAGCGGGGCGATCTCGATCATACCGGTCTGCAAAGCGCGCTCGACATGGCGCGGCTCCATGAAGTCATTGAGCGCATCGTAGATCGGCCGGAGATAGGGATCGACCTTCTCGCGCATGTCGCCAGGCAGGAAGCCGAGTCGCTCGCCGGCCTCGACGGCCGGCCGCGACAGCACCATGCGCTCGACCACGCCCTGCTCGATCAGCGAGACGGCGTGGCCGACCGCGAGCCAGGTCTTGCCGGTGCCGGCGGGACCCTCGGCAAGCACGAGCTCGTGGCGCTTGAGCTGGCGCAGATAAGCGTCCTGCGCCGCGTTGCGGGCCCGAACCGGGCCGCGCTTGCGTGTCACCACCGCGTCGAAGGCGGCCTTGCCGGCGTTATCGGAGGGAAACAACGAGCGCTGCACATTGCTCTCCTCGATCGCGCCGTCGACCTCACCGAGATTGACGGCCGCACCGGTCTTGGCACGGGCATAGAGGGTCCGCAGCACGCGGCTCGCCTGCTCGGCGGTCTCGCGCGGGCCCTTGATGGTGACGTGGTTGCCGTTCGGGCTGACGACGACGCCGAGGCGCCGTTCCAGATGCGCCAGATTCTGGTCGTAATGGCCGAAGACCAGGCCAGCGGTCTGGTTGTTGTCGAAGGTGAGCTCGACTTCAGCGCCGGGCAGGCCTTCGCGCGTCAGCGCTTCGTCGCGGCGTGGGCCGCGCTCGGCTTTCGGATTGAATTGATCGGCCTGGGCCAATGCCATTGTCTCCATTGGGAATGAGTCGGACAGGCGCAGTCAAAAAGTCTTCACCGCAACGCCGACGCTATCCTGACGCTACGCACCCCAACCTTCTTCAAGCAGCCAAACCCGGCCGCTCCACCGCGCGGCCAAACAGCGAATTCGAGCCGGCGCGCTCGATCTCGACCAGTACACGGTCGCCGATGCGATGCGTCGTATTCTCGATTTGCACGGCCTGCATATAGGGCGTCTTGCCGGCGAGCTGGCCGGGATGCCGGCCTGTGCGCTCGATCAGGATCTCGACGGTGCGGCCGACCATGGCGTGGTTGAAGTCCTGCCGGTGTTCCTCGACCAGAGCCTGCAGCCGGTGCAGCCGCTCGTCCATCACCGCGAGCGGGATCTGGTGGGCGAGCTCTGCCGCCGGCGTGCCGGGGCGCGGCGAGTACTTGAACGAATAGGCGGAGGCGAAGCGCACATCGGCGATCAGGCGCAGCGTCTCCTCGAAATCGGCATCGCTCTCGCCCGGGAAGCCGACAATGAAGTCGGAGGAGAGGGCGATATCCGGCCGCGCCTCGCGAATCCTGTCGATCAGGCGACGATACTCGTTGCCGGTATGCTTGCGGTTCATTGCGGCAAGTATCCGGTCGGACCCGGCCTGCACCGGCAGGTGCAGGAACGGCATCGCCTGCGGCAGGTCGCGATGGAGGCCGATCAAGTCCTCGTCCATGTCGCGCGGATGGCTGGTCGTATAGCGGATGCGGGCGATGCCCGGCACCTCGGCGATACGCCGCATCAAGCGCGCTAGCGTCCAGACCCGGCCATCGGGGCCATCGCCATGATAGGCGTTGACGTTCTGGCCGAGCAGCGAGACGTCCTGCACGCCGGCTTGCGCCAACCGCTCGACTTCGGCCAGCACCTGGGCGACCGGGCGCGAGAACTCGGCGCCGCGCGTATAGGGCACGACGCAGAAGGCGCAGAACTTGTCGCAACCTTCCTGCACGGTGACGAAGGCCGAGACGCCGCGGGCCACGATCGCCGCTGGCTTCGGCGCCGGCAGGTGATCGAACTTGTCCTCCGGCGGCAGCTCCGTATCGACGACGCGGCCGCTTTTCGCCTGCGCCAGTAATTCGGGCAGGCGGTGATAGGTCTGCGGGCCGATGACGAGGTCGACGGCCGGCTGGCGGCGCTGAATCTCGGCCCCTTCCGCCTGGGCGACGCAGCCGGCGACGACGAGCGTGGTCTCGCGCCCTTCCGCCTTCCGCTCACGCTTCAGGTCGCGCAGCTTGCCGAGCTCGGTGTAGACCTTGTGCGCCGCGCGCTCGCGGATATGGCAGGTATTCAGCAGGATGAGGTCGGCGTCGTCGGGCGTCGCAGTCTCGACATAGCCCTCCTGGCCCAGGACGTCGGCCATGCGCTGGCCGTCATAGACGTTCATCTGGCAGCCATAGGACTTGATGTGGACTTTCTTCATCAACGCTGATCCGGCCTCAACCGCGTCTCCTTATCCCAATCGCCCCGACCATGGGAATCATATCGCCGTCGCTGGTCGACACGCAATATCCGGGCCGCAACAGTCCGCAGCCGATACGAATCTGGCTCAGGCGCGTGACCGGCCGGTGACGGCTTCCTGCCGTGCCCGGCGGATCGCGATCTCGGCGAGGCGCGTCGCCTCCTTGCGCGAAAGCTTGCGGCCCATGCGGATCGGCTCGCCCCAGGTGAGTTCGACATCGATGGCGCCGGAATTGATCATCGCCTGGAAATGCGGCGCGAGTTCGGTGTCGCCACACCAGGATAGCGCCGAGCGTTCCACGCGACCCCCTCGAAGACCGTGAAAGCCGGTATAGGTGACGCACAGCGGATAGACCGTGGTCTCGGCCTCGTCCGCCTCGCGCACCGCTTCGTGAGCGGCCCCGAGCAGCGAGGAACGCAGCGGCAGGATGCGCGTGCCGTCGCCGGTCGTGCCCTCGGCAAACAGCACCACTGACTGTCCGCCCTGCAGGCGGCGGCCCATCTCGCTGGCGACGCCGGCGGTGGCGCCGCGGCGCATCCGGTCGATGAAGACGGTGCGCTGCAGGGTCGAGAGCCAGCCGACTACCGGCCAGGTCGCGACCTCGGCCTTGGCGACGAAGGAGAGCGGGCCGGTCGTGCCGATGACGGGGATGTCGAGCCAGGAAGTGTGGTTGGCCACGATCAAGCCGCCCTGTCCGACCGGCGGAGCCGCGCCGCGCGTGGTGATGCGCACGCCAAAGCAGCGGCAGCCCAGTTTCTGGAACAGCCGTGTGAAATAGAACGGCCGCCCGAGGCGCATCGCGACGAGCTGCGGCGGAATCAGGACGAGCGTGCCGAGGACGAGCAGCGCGAGCCGAACCATGGCGCCGGGGCGGAGGCCTTTCATGCTGAGCCGTTCATTCTCTGCGTTGGCGCCCCGCTAGTGCGGCACCGGCTATAGTCGGACCTCCGACGGCAGTCTATGCCGCCGGCACGAGGAGGCTCAGCCGAGATCGCGCCGCATCACCAGCGCCGCGACGCGGCTGCCGTCTGGCATCGGGTAATAGCCCTCGCGTCGCCCCACGGTCTCGAAGCCGAGCCGACGATAGAGGGCGATCGCAGGCGCATTGCCCTCCTCGACCTCGAGGAAGAGTCGCGCCGCTCCGCGCGCCGCCAACTGCGCCAGATGGGCGGTGAGCAGCGCCTGCCCAAGTCCGGATCGACGCCTGGCGCCGCCGACGACGATGCTGAGGATTTCTGCTTCGTCGGCGGCGATCCGCGACATCACGAAGCCGCAAGGCTCGCTGGCGCTGCCGATGAACACGCCCTCGGTCACGACCGCCCGGTCGGCGAGCAGGGCCGCACATTCACTGGGGTCCCAGAGCCGCGCGAAGCCGCCCTGATGGTGCAGGGCTGCGACCTGCCTGGCATGGCGGACGTCGAGAGGTCCGGTCCGACCCGTCGCCGGCCGGCGCCTGAACAGGGATTGGAGCCAATTCATCGCTTTTTAGCGCCGCGGCAGGCGGGCGCGATCCTGCGGCGTCGTTTCCGGCGCCTTGAGGTAGAGTGGGCGCGGCGGCGCGCTCTCGGGATCTGCGATCAACCCCAGCCGGGCCACCCAGATCACGTCGGGCGCCTTGGCATCGTCGACGACCAGCGCGTCGAGCCCGATCGCCCAGGCCTCGTTGGCGACGGCGAGCGCGGCCGAGCCGACCAGCGAGACCGGACCTGCGCCGATGGCGCGGGCGGCGTCGCGGTGGTTGACTTGGCGAATCGAGACGAGCTGCTTGCCGTGCGCGTTCAGCGCCTGGAACCAGACTTGGCCGTGCCTGGCATCGACCGCAGCGGCAACGACGCGTCCGCCCTCGCGGCCGATGAAGGGCGCCGCGCTGGCAGCCAGTGTCGAGATGCCGACGGCGGGGATGCCGGCGGCGAGCGCGATCGCCCGGGCGGCGCTGATGCCAACGCGCAGGCCGGTATAGCTGCCGGGGCCGATGGTGACGGCGACGCGGTCGAGTGAGGGGAAGCCGCCCTCAACCTTGGCCATCACGCGCTCGATCATCGGCATCAGCGCCTCGGCATGGCCGCGCTCCATCGCGGTCTGTTCGATCGCGAGGGGGGACGGGTCGCTGGTGTCGAGCACGCAGGCCGAGCAGGCGCCGAGCGCGGTATCTATCGCGAGGATGCGCACGAGCTGTTTCCCGGCCTTCGGAGCGCTTCGATCATCTCCCCGGCCGAGGCGACCGGGGAGTGAGAAGAATCAAACAATAACGGTCGGGGTCAAACCGCCTCGACCTCGCGCACCTGCGGCAGGAAATGGCGCAGCAGGTTCTGGATGCCGTGCTTCAGCGTCGCGGTCGAGGAGGGACAGCCTGCGCACGAGCCCTTCATCACGAGGTAGACCGTGCCGTCCTTGAAGCCACGGAAGGTGATGTCGCCGCCATCGCCGGCGACGGCGGGGCGGATGCGGGTCTCGAGCAATTCCTTGATGGTCTCGACGGTTTCGGCGTCCTCATCCGCGAAGAACTCATCCTCGCTTTCGGCAAGTTCGTCGATCGGGGCGCCCTCGCTCATCAACGGCGCGCCCGACATGTAATGTTCCATGATCGCGCCGAGGATGGCGGGCTTGAGATGCGGCCATTCGCCCTCGGCCTTGGTCACGGTGATGAAGTCCGAGCCGAAGAACACGGCAGAAACGCCCTTGACACCGAACAGGCGGGTGGCGAGCGGCGAGCGCTCGGCAAGCGCCGGGTCGCGCAATTCGACCGGACCTTGCGGCGAGACGCTGCGGCCGGGCAGGAACTTCAACGTGGCGGGATTCGGTGTCGCTTCGGTCTGGATGAACATGTCTTTGTCTCCGGCGCCGGCGGGTCAAGGCCGCCGTTCCTGACACCGATATAGGCCTACAGCTGGAATCATTCCAGCCGCGGCACATGCATCAGGCCAGCGCGTCGATCTCCTCGTCGGCAAGATGGCCGGGCACGATCGCGACCGGGATAGGGAAGCTGCCGGCGCCCTTGCCCGCGAGCGCGCTGACGAGCGGGCCCGGCCCATCGCGGCCGGTGCCGGCCGCGAGCACCAGCAACGAGATGTCCTCGTCCGCCTCGATCAGCTTGACCATTTCGTCGGCTTTGATGCCGGTACGCACGACTTTTTCGGGCTCCAGCCCGGCCAGCGAGCGCACGGCGGCGGCTGCCACGTCGATCAATTCCTCCGCTTCGGCTTCAGCGTCGGCTTGCACCATGTCGCCGACTCCGAGCCAGGTCTCGTCCGGCGGCGGAGTCACCACGCCAAGCAGCACGATCGATGCGCCCAAGCGGGCGCAGCGCCGCGCCGCGAAGCGCACCGCCTTGGCGCATTCGGGACTGTCGTCGACGACAGCGAGGAATTTCGGGCGATGGCCCGTCTCGTAGGACCGCCGTCTCTTCACCATTGCTATCGCCTGCCGCCGGTTTCAGGACGTCTCATGGTGACAGGCGTCGCAAGGTCAGCGCAAGCCTCCCTGCGGTGCCTGCCGGATCAGCGCCGGCGCACGAAGCCGGTGATGTCCTTGACGTCGCGCATGATCGGCGCGGCGATCTCGGCGGCGCTGTCGGCACCGTCGCTGAGAATGCCGTCGATATGGCTGGGGTCGGCCAGCAGGCCGCGCATCTCCTCAGCGATCGGCGCGAGCTTGGCGACGGCGAGCTCGACCAGAGCCGCCTTGAAGCCGGAGAACTGGCTGCCGCCGAACTGGCTGAGCACCTCCGTCTTGGTCTCGCCAGAGAGACCGGCATAGATTCCGACGAGGTTTTCGGCCTCGGACCGGCCCTCCAACCCCTTCTCCTCGGAAGGCAGCGCTTCGGGGTCGGTCTTCGCCTTGCGGATCTTCTGGGCGATCATGTCGGCATCATCGGTCAGGTTGATGCGCGAATAGTCCGATGGGTCCGATTTCGACATCTTCTTGGTGCCGTCGCGCAGGCTCATCACGCGCGGCGCCGGCCCCTGGATCATCGGCTCGGGCAATGGGAAGAAGCCGAGCTCGCCGGTGCCGACCCCGAGGTTGTCGATCTGCTCGGCGAAGTCGTTGTTGAACTTCTGGGCGATGTCGCGGGTGAGTTCCAGATGCTGCTTCTGGTCCTCGCCGACCGGGACATGCGTCGCCTTGTAGAGCAGGATGTCGGCGGCCATCAGCACGGGATAGTCGTAGAGCCCGATCGAGGCGTTCTCGCGGTCCTTACCGGCCTTTTCCTTGAACTGGGTCATGCGGTTGAGCCAGCCGAGGCGCGCGACCGTGTTGAATACCCAGGTGAGCTCGGCATGGCCGGCGACCTGGCTCTGGTTGAAGATGATGCTCTTCTTCGGGTCGACGCCGGCGGCGATATAGGCGGCCGCGACCTCGCGCGTGGCGCGGGTCAGTTCGGCGGGGCCGCCCCAGACGTCGAAGCCCTGCGTGATCGCGTGCATGTCGACGACGCAATAGATGCAGTCATGGGTCTTCTGCATCGCGACCCAGTTGACCAGCGCGCCGAGATAATTGCCGAGATGGAGCGTCGAGGTCGGCTGCATGCCGGAGAAGACGCGGGGAGAGAAAGCGGCCATGGGGCGCTCCGTCGTCAGGGCGAAAAAAGTCTTGAGTCGGCGGTCGATCCGCTCAGGAACGCGGCGTTCTGACGGAAGCGCCGCGAAGGCGCAAGAGCCGCGGCGGCAAGAGCGCGTCGAAGGCGCCGAGCAGGAAGCCGGCGAGGGCGTAAATCGCAGCGCCAGCGCAGCACAAGAGCGTCAGCGCGCAAGCGCGCCGCAATACCGGCTCGCCGGGGTCCAGCGCAGAAAGGAACAATCCGATCAAGGCATTAAGCGCCAGCACCATGAGCGCCGCGGCGGAGAGGATGGCGAGGACGGGTTTGACATCCGCCCAGCGCGGCCGCCACAGCCCGGTTCGCAGGAGATCGGTCGCGAGCAGCCCCGCTTGGACGATGAAGGCGAGACTCGCCGCTAGAGCGCCGATCATTGCCGCGTCGCGCCAGCCGAGCAGGGCATAGCCGGCGAGCGCCGTGACGGCGACCGCGACGAAGCCGGCGATCAGCGGCAGACGCGGCAGCCGGCGCACGAAATAGACCTGTCCGAAGACCTTGGCGGCGAGCGCGAAGGGCAGGCCGCAGGCGAAGGCCGCCAGCGCGGCGGCTGTGCGCTCGCGATCGGCCACGCCGAACTGCCCGTTCTCGAACAGCACCGAGACGATCGGCTCGGCCAGTACGATGAGCGCGGCGGCGGCGGGGGTCGCCAGTGCCAACCCGAGCGCCAATGCCCGGCCGAGCAAGGCATCGTGGTCCGCCTGCGATACTTCGCCTGCCATCGCCGAGAGCACGACCGTGCCCATGGCGACACCGAAGAAGGAGAGCGGCAGCTGGAAGACGCGGTCGGCGTAATACAAGGCCGAGACGGAGCCGGGCTCGGTCGAGGCGATCTGCGTCGAGACCAGCAGGACGAGCTGGGCGGCGGAAGCGGCGAGCAGCGTCGCCCCACCGGTCCTGACCAGCCGTGTCATGTCCGGCGACCAGCGCAGGCTGAGGCGTGGCAGGCCGATGCCGCGCAAGCGCAGCAGGATCATGACAAGGTGGGCAAGGCCGGCCAGGCTGAGGCAGGCGGCAAGCAGCGTCGCGCTGGCATGGCTGTCGCTGCCGCGGAATAATTCGACCAGTAGCGCTGCGAGCAGGATCGCGTTCATCAAGGCCGGCGCCAGCGCCGCCACGGTGAAACGCCCTTCGGCATTGAGCAGCGCCGCGAGCAGGGCGGCGAGCGTCGTCAGCAGCACGAAGGGCAGCATCAGCCGCATGTAGAAGGCGGCGAGCGCCAGCGTCTGCGGCTCGTCGGCGAAGCCGCCGGCGAGCCCGAGCACGACCCAGGGCGCGAAAATCTCCGCCAAGGCGACGAAGCCGATCAGCAAAAGCCCGAGCTGGCTCGCCGCTGCGCCGGCGAAGCGCTTTGCCGCCTCCTCGCCGCGTTCAGCCCTGATCGCGAGGTAGAGGGGCACGAAGGGCGCGTTCAGCCCGCCTTCGCCGAGCACCCGCCGGACGAGGTTCGGTAGCCGGAGCGCCGCCAGAAACGCATCGGCCACTGGCCCGGCGCCGAGCAGGCGCGCGATCAGCACGTCGCGGGCAAAGCCGAGCAGGCGCGATAGGATCGTCGCTGCGCCGACGATGAAAGAATCGCGGGCGAGGCGGGAGGGTGGAATCTCTGCCTCGCCCGGATGGCTCACAGAATGAACCGGCTCAGATCGGCATTCCTGGCGAGATCGCCGATCCGCGCCTCGACATAGGCGGCGTCGATCGTCACGCTCTCGCCGCCGCGGTCGGTCGCGGTGAACGAGATCTCGTCGAGGATGCGCTCGATCACGGTCTGGAGCCGGCGCGCGCCGATGTTCTCAACACTCGAATTGACCTCGACCGCGATACGCGCGATCGCCGCGATCGCGTCCGGCGTGAACTCGATCGCGACCTGCTCGGTAGCCAGCATCGCCACCGACTGCTTGATCAGGCTGGCCTCGGTCTCGGTCAGGATGCGCTTGAAGTCCTCGACATCGAGCGGCGAGAGCTCGACCCGGATCGGCAGGCGACCCTGCAGTTCCGGCAAGAGGTCTGACGGCTTCGAGACATGGAAGGCGCCGGACGCGATGAAGAGGATGTGGTCGCTCTTCACCGGCCCGTGCTTGGTCGCGACCGTCGTGCCCTCGATCAACGGCAGGAGGTCGCGCTGCACGCCCTCGCGCGAGACGTCGGCGCCGCCGCGGCCCTCACGGGCGCAGATCTTGTCGATCTCGTCGAGGAAGACGATGCCGCTGTTCTCGACCTCGCGGATCGCCGCCTGGATGATCGCATCCTGGTCGATCAGCTTGTCGCTCTCCTCGGCGAGCAGCGGGCCATAGGCGTCCTTGACCTGGACGCGCCGGGGCTTGCCCTTCTGGCCGAAGGCCTTGCCGAACATGTCGGAGAGGTTGATCGCGCCGATCGAGGCGCCGGGCATGCCGGGCACCTCGAACATCGGCTGGGTCGAGCCGCCGGAGGCAACTTCGATCTCGATCTCCTTGTCGTCGAGTTCGTTGGCGCGCAGCTTGCGGCGGAAAGCGTCGCGCGTGGTTGCGCTCGCCGTCGGTCCGACCAGCGCGTCGAGCACGCGCTCCTCGGCGGCGACATGCGCCTTGGCCTGGACGTCCTTGCGCCGGCTCTCGCGCACCAGCCCGATCGCGACTTCGACCAGGTCGCGCACGATCGATTCGACGTCACGGCCGACATAGCCGACCTCGGTGAACTTGGTCGCCTCGACCTTGAGGAAGGGCGCATTCGCCAGCTTGGCGAGGCGGCGGGCGATCTCGGTCTTGCCGCAGCCGGTCGGCCCGATCATCAGGATGTTCTTGGGAGCGACTTCCTCGCGCAGCGGGCCTTCGAGCTGCTGCCGGCGCCAGCGATTGCGCAGCGCGATCGCGACGGCGCGCTTGGCGTCGTTCTGGCCGACGATGAAGCGGTCGAGCTCGGAGACGATCTCGCGGGGGGAAAACGACGTCATCAAACAGGTTCCTGGATCATGATCAGCGCGGGACCGTCGCCGGTCTCGCGGATATCGAGGGCCATGAAACCGGCCTTTCCATAGGCGCGGATCGCGGCGAGATTCTCCGGATCGGGGTCGATCACCACTCGCGGCGCGCCCTCCGCGAGCAGGTGCCGGGCGAAGGCGCCGATGAAGCGGGTGCCATGGCCCTGGCCGAGCATGTCGGGCTCGCCGATGAACTGGTCGATGCCGCGCGTGCCCGCCGGCTGATCCTGCAGCGGATAGTCCGGCCAAAGCGAGGGATCCCAACTCTGCTGATGCGCGAAGGGCCGCCCGTCATGGCTGACGATCAGCGCCTCCATGCTGGGGTCGCCGAAGATGCGCGCGATCTCGGCGAGCTCCTCGTCGGGATCGCCCCACCAGCGTCGGACATGGTCCTGTTCGAGCCAGCGCGCCAGCAGCGGGAAATCGTCGGGCGTCGCGGGCGCGAAGGCATAGCCGTCGGCGACGAAATTCATGCGCTCTCCAGGGTCTCGATGACGAGCGAGTGATTGGTGTAGACGCAGATGTCGCCGGCGATCTTCATCGCCTTGCGCACGATCGCCTCGGCATCGGCCTCGCCATCGACCAAAGCGCGGGCCGCGGCGAGCGCGTAATTGCCGCCTGAGCCGATCGCCATCACCGAGCCATGCTCGGAAGCTTCCGGCTCGAGCACGTCGCCGGTGCCGGAGATCAGCAGCGAGACCTCCTTGTCGGCGACGAGCAGCATCGCTTCGAGCCGGCGCAGATAGCGGTCGGTGCGCCAGTCCTTGGCGAGTTCGACGCAGGCGCGCAGCAACTGCGTCGGGAACTGCTCCAGCTTGGCTTCCAGCCGCTCGAACAAGGTGAAGGCGTCGGCGGTCGCGCCGGCGAAACCGGCGATCACCGCGCCCTTGGCGAGGCGGCGCACCTTCTTCGCATTGCCCTTCATGATCGTCGGGCCGAGCGAGACCTGGCCGTCGCCGCCGATCACGACACGGCCGCCCTTGCGCACCATCAGGATGGTGGTCGCGTGCATGACGGGGGCGTTGTTAGTCTCGGACATCGCGATTCGATCTCGGTCAATGGCAGTCAGGAACCGCCAACATGTTCAGGCTGAGGCCCGGTATCAAGAGCGACCCGGTCAAACGCTGGAATCTCTCCGAGCGGGTTTTCTTCGCCTGCGGCGCCTGCCACATCCTCGCCTACGCCTTCCTGGAGGCCTATCCGGAGCATGGTTTCCATGCCCTCTGGATCAGGCCGGCTGAGGGCTTCACCGGCAACCACGTCTTCGTCACCAATGGCAAGACGGCTTTCGATTTTCACGGCTATCGCTGCGAAGAGGCCTTGGTCGCCCATCATTGGACCAAGGGCCGGCTCTGGTGGCCGGGCTGGGACGGCACGCTCGTGCCCTTGCCGCAAGACGTGCTGATCAGCGAAGTGAAATCGAAGACCTATGACGGCCTCTGGCTGCGCGAGCCCGGCCAATTCCTCCACGACGCCTTGCCGCGGGCGCAGGCGTTTTTGGCGCGCTTCGGGCCGCCGCCGTCAGGCGCCGGCCAGGCTGGCGGCACATTGCTCGACGAAACGGGCCTGCGCCGCCAGATACGGTCCCGGGCCGTAGCTGATCCGTGACACGCCGAGCCCGGTCAGGGCCTCGCGATCGGGCGCGTCGCCCATCACCATCACGTTCACGGGAAGCGTCAGCGCATCGCAGATCGTCGCGATGCCGCTCTCGTCGAGCAGTCCGGGAATGAAGAAGCCGCTGCAGCCCGCCTGCTGATAGGCCTGCGCCCGCTCGATCGCCACATCGACGAGGCTTGCATGGCGCGCCTTGTCTGCCTCCAGCAGGAAAAGATCCGTCCTGGCGTTGATGAACACGGCGATGCCGAGATCATCCGCCGCGCTCCGGATCGCCTTGATCCGCTGCACTTGGTCGGCGATGGCGTAGAGCGCACCAGTCCCGACGATCTGGTCCTCGAAGTTCAGACCGACCGCGCCGGCGGCGATGATCCGTGCGGCATTTTTCGCGACGCCGTCGGGGTCTTGCGCGTAGCCGCCTTCGAAATCGACGGTAAGCGGCAGTGCGACGACCGACGCGATGCGGCCGACGATCGTCTCGATCAGGTCGAGCGGGATCGCCTCGCCGTCGTCGAAGCCATGGGCCGCCGCCATCGACCAGCTCCCGGTGGCGATTGCCTTGCTGCCGGCCTTGGCCGCCGAGCGGGCGCTGCCGGCATCCCAAACATTGTAGAGGACCAGCGGTCGGCCTTTGACATGAAGTGCGGCGAGCTGGCTTGCTTTGTCGGCCTGTGTCATCGAACCTCTCCTTGCCTTGGCGCGCCGCTCGTAGCGGACCCGGCAGTCGCCTTCTGTCAGCAGGCCCGCCTCGATCGCCATGGCCTTCCGGCCGGTCGCCTGCTAAAGCGACGCGAAATTCCGCAAGCGACAGAGACGATCATGCGTTCTGGCGAAGTGAAGCGCCGCACCAACGAGACCGATATCGCGGTCAAGCTTGTGCTCGACGGCACGGGCAAGGCCGAGATTTCGACCGGGGTCGGCTTTTTCGACCATATGCTCGATCTCTTCGCCCGCCATTCGCTGATCGACACCACGGTCACCGTGAAGGGCGACACCCATATCGACGACCATCACTCGGTCGAGGATGCCGGCATCGCGCTCGGCGAGGCCCTGAAGCAGGCGCTCGGCGACAAGAAGGGCATCCGCCGCTATGCCGACGTCCACCTGCCGATGGACGAGACGCTGACCCGCGTCGCGGTCGACGTTTCCGGCCGGCCCTTCCTGGTCTTCCGCACGCAGTTCAAGGCCGAGAAGATCGGCAGCTTCGACACCGAGCTGGTGCGCGAGTTCTTCCAGGCTTTCGCCATGAATGCGGGCATCACGCTGCATGTCGAGACGCTCTATGGCGACAATGCCCACCATATCGCCGAGAGCTGCTTCAAGGGCCTGGCGCGGGCGCTGCGCAGGGCGATCGAGGTCGATCCGCGCGAGGGCGGCCGCGTGCCCTCGACCAAGGGCGCATTGTAGGGGATCGCTGCGATGGCGTTCTATCAGGCTCTGATCCCGCCGCCGGATGCGGGAGGCTTGCGCGAGGAGATCGAGCAGGCCCGTCTCCTGCCGGAGAGCTTCACCTGGCCGGCCCTGATCTTCGGCGGCGTCTGGCTGCTGTTCAAACGGCTCTGGCTCGCCTTCATTGTTTACGCCCTGGTCTGGGTTGGGTTGATCTACCTTCAGCGCCAGATGGGCTTTTCCTTTCTCGCGGTGATGCTCTCGCATACCGCCCTTGCGGTTTTCCTTGGCCTCGAGGGCCAAAACCTGATCGCGCGCAAGCTGCTGCGTAAGGGCTGGCGGCTGGTCGACGTGGTCGAGGCGCCAGATCTCTCCAGCGCCGAGCGCCGCTTTTTCGAGCGGGCGCTGCCGGCCGGCGCGCCGCCGCGCGTCGTCGAGACCGCGCCAGCTCCGGCCCGCTTCGCAGCCGGCCCCGCGCCGGTGATCGGCCTCTTCCCCGAGGCGAACGGACGATGAGCCAGACCGTCGCCATCGTCGATTACGGCTCGGGCAATCTGCACTCGGCCGCCAAGGCCTTCGAGCGCGCCGCCACTGAATCCGGTATCCCCTCAACCATCCGGGTCACCAGCGATCCGGCCGAGGTCCGCGCTGCCGACCGCATTGTCCTGCCCGGCGTTGGCGCCTTCGCCGATTGCCGGCGCGGGCTCGACGCCGTCCCCGGCATGGTCGAGGCGCTCGAGGAGGCGGTTCGGAGCAAAGGCCGGCCCTTCCTCGGCATCTGCGTCGGCATGCAATTGATGGCGAGCCGCGGGCTCGAATACGTCACCACGCAGGGCCTCGGCTGGATCGCCGGCGACGTCGCACTGATCCGGCCGCAGGACGATGCCCTGAAGATCCCGCATATGGGCTGGAACACGCTGCATCCGCAGGACGAGCACCCGCTGCTCGCCGGCATCGAGACCGGCCCGTCCGGCTGGCACGCCTATTTCGTGCACTCCTATGCATTGATAGCCGAGAACCCGCAGGAGGTTCTGGCGCTGACCGATTACGGCGGCCCGGTCACCGCGATCGTGGCAAAGGGCAACATCGCCGGCACGCAGTTCCACCCGGAGAAGAGTCAGAGGCTCGGCCTCAAGCTGATCGGCAATTTCCTGAGATGGGCGCCGTGATCCTCTTTCCCGCCATCGACCTCAAGGAAGGCCAGTGCGTCCGGCTGAAGCAGGGCGATATGGGTCAGGCCACGATCTTCAACGACGATCCCGCCGCCCAGGCCGCGACCTTCGAGGCGCAAGGCTTCCAGTGGCTGCATGTCGTCGATCTCGACGGCGCCTTCGCCGGCAAGCCGATGAATGCGACCGCTGTCGAGGCGATCCTCAAGCGCGTTGATTTCCCGGTGCAGCTCGGCGGCGGCATCCGCGACATCAGGACGGTCGAGGGCTGGCTCGCCAAGGGCGTCGCCCGCGTCATCATCGGCACGGCGGCGGTGCGCGATCCCGGCTTCGTGCGCGCGGCGGCCAGGGCCTTTCCGGGCAAGGTCGCGGTCGGCATCGACGCGCGCGACGGCTTCGTCGCCGTGGAAGGCTGGGCTGAGACCTCGGCGCTGGCGGCGGACGATCTCGGTCGGCGCTTCGAGGACGCCGGCGTTGCCGCGATCGTCTACACCGACATCGCCCGCGACGGCATGCTCCAAGGCATCAACTGGGACGGCACGATCGGCTTGGCGCATGCGCTCTCGATCCCGGTGATCGCCTCCGGCGGCCTCGCCTCCATGGCCGATATCGAGCGGCTCTGCGCGCCCGATGCGGCGATCCTCGAAGGCGCGATCACCGGCCGCGCCCTCTATGACGGCCGCATCGACCCGGCAGCGGCGTTGGCGCGGGTCGCGGCGGCCTGAGCGAAGGCCGCCAGCAGCATGGCTCAAAGTATCTAGACCAGCTCGACCTTGCCTGTTGCCAGATCGTAAACGCCGCCGACCACGGAAAGCTGCTTCTGCGCGAGACGCTGCGACAGGATCGGCGTGGCCTTCTTCAGCTTGGCGACGTTGAGCCGGACATTGGCGATGGTGGCCGCCTTCAGCAGATCCGCCGCTCCCTCCTTCTGCGCCGCGAGCACGGCCGGCCTGATCGCGTTGATCAGCGAGGGCAGGTGCCCCGGCAGCTGCGTCTTCTCCTTGACGACGTTGATCGTCGCCGAGACAGCGCCGCAATTGCTGTGGCCGAGCACCAGGATGAGCTGCGAGCCCAGTACCTGCGCGCCGTATTCGAGGCTCGCCAGCACGTCCTCGTTGACGAAGTTGCCGGCGACGCGGGTGACGAAGAGTTGGCCGGGCCCCTGGTCGAAGGCGAGTTCCGGCGCGATGCGCGAATCGGCGCAGCTCAGGATCGAGGCGAAGGGAGCCTGCGAGGCGGCGCGCGCCGCCCGGCCGGCCGAGAAATCGCGCTCGTTCAGCGTGCCCGCGACATAGCGGGCATTGCCGTCCACCAGTCGCTTCAGAGCTTCATCGGCGCCGACCACGGTCGATTGCGCCCGCACGGGCGTGGACAGCGCGCCAGCCAGGGCCAGGCCGGCACCGGCCGCAAACAACCCGCGGCGCGAGAGCCCGGTCTTGCCGGCGGCCGAGACACAGTGATCGCACATCGTTGCAATCCTCGCAGGGGCAGCATGTGTTCCGGCGCAGCCGGCCTGACGGATCAGCGCACGAACTGGTTGTAGATCGTGGCGAATTCGCCGGTCGCCTTGGCGAGATGCAGCCACTGGTCGACGAAGGCCTTGAAGACGACGTCGCCGCGCGGCAGCAGATAGCCCATCTCGCCATATTGCAGCGGCTCGTCCGGGTTGATCGCGCACAGACCCGGCTTGCTCTTCTCCTGAACCTTTGTCTCGATCGATTCGGCGATCATGATGTCGGCCTTGCCGGCCAGGATCTGGTCGAAGATCGTGACGTTGTCGGGGTAGACCTCGATCTTGGCCTGCTTGAAGTTGGCGCGGACGAAACGCTCATTGGTACCGCCGGGATTGACGATGACGCGGATCTCCGGCTTGTCGATATCGGCGACGGTCTGGAACTTCGCTTTGTCGGCGCAGCGCGCGATCGGCGCCTTGCCGTTGATCAAATAGGGCGCGGAGAAGAAGGCGCGCTTCTGCCGGTCGAGCGTCACCGAGATGCCGCCCATGGCGATGTCGCATTTGCCGCCGGTGAAATCGTTCATCAGATCGGACCATTTCGTCTGCACGAACTTGGCTTCGACGCCGATGGCCTTCGCCAGCGATTTCGCCAGCTCGATGTCGATGCCTTCGAAGCTGCCGTCCTTGGCCAGCGTGAACGGCTTGTAGTCGCCGGTGGTGCAGACCTGCAGCGCGCCGCGGCTCTGGATCGCCTCGAGCTGGCTGGCGGGGGCCTGCGCCAGTGCGGCGGCGGTGAGGCCGAGCCCGGCAGCGGCGCTCAGCGCCGCGAGCTTCAGGACCTTGAAGGACGATGTGATCGTCATGGAAATCCCCCTCGATTTTGCTTATGGCGCGCAAGAGAGCAGGGATCGTGCCGGCGATCAATCCGGCCGGCGCGTGCCGCGTTTGCGTGCAGTGCAGCGGCAGCGCTATATGCGCCCGATCGCTTTGTCGTTCCGCTCCGGGCAGGCCCGCCGATGACCCTGAAGACCCGCATCATCCCCTGCCTCGACGTCAAGGACGGCCGTGTCGTCAAGGGCGTGCAGTTCCTCGATCTCGTCGATGCCGGCGATCCGGTCGAGGCGGCCAAGGCCTATGACGCGGCTGGCGCCGACGAGCTCTGCTTCCTCGACATCACCGCCAGCAGCGAGGACCGCGGCATCCTGTTCGACGTGGTGACGCGCACCGCCGAAGCCTGCTTCATGCCGCTCACCGTCGGCGGCGGTGTGCGCTCAATCGAGGATATCAGGCAATTGCTGCTGGCCGGGGCCGACAAGGTCTCGATCATGACCGAGGCTGTGAAGCGCCGCGAGTTCGTGCGCGAAGCGGCGCAGAAATACGGCGCGCAATGCATCGTCGTCGCGATCGACGCCAAGCAGGTTTCGCCCGAGCGCTGGGAAGTCTTCACCCATGGCGGGCGCAACCCGACCGGGCTCGACGCCATCGTCTATGCCCGCGAGGTCGCCTCATTGGGAGCAGGCGAGATCCTGCTGACCTCGATGGATCGCGACGGCGCCAAGACCGGCTTCGATCTCGATCTCACCCGTCGCGTCGCCGATGCGGTCTCGATCCCGGTCGTCGCCTCGGGCGGCGTCGGCACGCTCGACCATCTCGTCGAAGGCGTGCGCGAGGGGCGCGCCTCGGCCGTGCTCGCGGCCTCGATCTTCCATTTCGGCACTTTCACCATTCCGCAGGCCAAGGCGCATATGGCGGCTGCCGGGCTGGCGATGCGGCTGGATTGACGTGATGACGGCTTTCTCGCTGACCGATCTCGAACGCATCGTCGCCGAGCGCGCGAGCGCCTCGCCGGAGGAATCCTGGACGGCGAAGCTCCTCGCCGCCGGTCCTGAGCGCGCCGCCAAGAAGCTCGGCGAGGAAGCCGTCGAGGCGGTGATCGCCGCTGTGAAGGGCGATCGCGACGAGCTGATCGCCGAGAGCGCCGATCTGCTCTATCATCTTTTGGTCGTGCTCAAGGCCCGTGATGTTGCATTGCGGGACGTCTTGAGCCAGCTTGAGGCCCGTACCGCGCGTTCCGGCCTGGCCGAGAAGGCGGCGCGGCCCCGTTGAAGTCGAGGCGAGTGTCGCGTTGAACCTCGAAGCCTGGAAGACGGGGGGCATCATGGATCAGCGTCCGATCACGGCGCCATCCGCCCCCGATCTGGTCTCGCCCTATCGCACCTTCTCGCGCGACGAGTGGGCGCATCTGCGCGCCGATACGCCGTTGACGCTCTCGGTCGACGATCTGACGAGGCTGCAATCGATCAACGATCCGATCTCGCTCGACGAGATCGTCGCGATCTATCTGCCGCTCTCGCGCCTGCTTTCGCTCTACGTCGCCGCGACGCAAGGGCTGTTTAAGGCGACGCAGCGCTTCCTGATGGCCGAGGCCGAGGTCAAGGTTCCCTATGTCATCGGCGTCGCCGGCTCGGTCGCGGTCGGCAAGTCGACCACGGCACGCGTGCTCCAGGCTCTGCTCTCGCGCTGGCCGAACACCCCCAAGGTCGAGCTCGTCACCACCGACGGCTTCCTTCTGCCCAATGCCGAGCTCGAGCGCCGCGGCCTGATGCAGCGCAAGGGTTTTCCGGAGAGCTATGACAGCGCCGCGATCCTGCGTTTTCTCTCCGAGGTGAAGGCCGGCAAGCGCGCCGTCAGCGCTCCGGTCTATTCGCATCTGGTCTATGACGTGGTGCCGGGCGAGCAGGTCACGGTCGAGCGGCCAGACATCCTGATCCTCGAAGGTCTGAACGTGCTGCAGCCGAGCCGGATGCCGCGCGACGGCACGATCATCCCGTTCGTCTCGGACTTCTTCGACTTCTCGGTCTATCTCGACGCCGACGAGAACGACCTGCACCGCTGGTACGTCAACCGCTTCATGACGCTGCGCCAGACTGCCTTCCGCGATCCGCGCTCCTTCTTCCGCAAATATGCCGAGATCGGCGAGGAGGAGGCGCTCTCGATCGCCGAGCGGCTCTGGACTGGCATCAATCTGCCCAATCTGCGCGAGAACATCGTGCCGACCCGCCAGCGCGCGGGCCTGATCCTGACAAAGGGCGCCAGCCACCGCATCCAACAGGTGGCGCTGAGGCGGTTGTAGCGCGGGCGTGAAATCGCCGGTTCTGACATCGCCATGACGACCTATGTCGCCCTCCTGCACTCGATCGTGCTCGGCCCCGGCAAGCGCCTGGTGATGGTGGACCTGAAGGCCATGGCGGCCGAGCTCGGCTTTGGCGACCCGCGCACCTGGGTCGCCACCGGCAATCTGATCTTCGAGGGCGACGATGCGCCCCTCCCAGCGATCGAGAGCCGATTGGAAGCGGCTTTCCACGCCCGTTTCGGCAAGCATGTCGATATCATCTTGCGTAGGGCGCAGGACTGGCGGCGGCTCACCGCCCAAAATCCCTTCCCGCACGGGAACGGCGCCGATGTCGGTATCCGCGTCATGCGAAAGCCACTTGGCCCGGACACCTTGGCCATGCTCGGCAGGATCGCCACGCCCGATATTGCGCTCGCCCTCGCCGACGGTGATCTATGGATCGATTTCAGCGGCAAACCGAGTGAAACGAAGCTGCTCTCGCATCTGACGACCAAGAAGCTCGGCATCGGCACGCTGCGCAATGCCAATACCGTCAATGCCCTTGCCGCGATGCTCGATTGATGCCCCTCGATCTTTCCGCCCTCGGCCTGATGGCCGGCGCCGCCTTCGTCGCTGCGACGCTGCTGCCGGCGCAGTCGGAGGCCGTCTTCGTCGGGCTGCTGGTGGCGAAGACCGTCGATCCGACGCTGCTCTTCATCGTCGCTTCGCTCGCCAATACGGCGGGGTCGGTCGTCAACTGGTGGCTCGGCCGGCTGATCGCGACGGGCGGCGTCGAGCGCCTGCCGGCGCGGCTGCGCCCGGATCCGGTGCGCTTCGCCAAGGCGCAGGGCTGGTTCGCCCGCTTCGGCTGGCCTTCGTTGCTCTTCGCCTGGCTGCCGATCGGTGGCGACCCGCTCACCTTCGTCGCAGGGTCGCTGAACTATCCGCTTCTGCGTTTCGTCCTGCTGGTGTTCGCCGGCAAAGCAGCCCGCTATGCCCTGCTCTGGGCCGGTTGGGCGGCTGCGTCATAAGCATTTGCGCACCTTCGCCTATCGGGCTACCAGCAAAGCCCATTCTGATGGAGACCAGATCATGAGCATCAAGCGCATTGCCCCCGGCCCCCGCATGTCGAAGGCCGTCGTGCATGGCAATACGGTCTATCTCGCCGGTCAGGTCGCCGACAAGGCGGCCGGCAAGAGCGTCGGCGAGCAGACCAAGGACATCCTCTCGATCATCGACGGGCTCCTTGCCGAGGCCGGCACCGACAAGTCGAAGCTGCTGATGGTCAATATCTGGCTCTCCGACATCTCGACCTTCGCCGAGATGAACGCTGTCTGGGATTCTTGGGTCTCGGCTGGCAACACGCCCGGCCGCGCCACGGTCGAGGCCAAGCTTGCCGGCCCGCAGTACACCGTCGAGATCGCGGTCATCGCCGCGGTCTGACCACGATTGCGCAGGGGTGGCGGGCTCGAAACGTGAATCCGGAACTCGCCACCATCCTGGCCCGTGTCTCGCAGCGCGAGGGCGTCCCCCCCGCGCTGCTGCTCGGCGTTCTCGCCTCGATGGCAGCGCCCGGCAAGACCGATTTCAGCCGCATCGAGCACGATCTCATCCGCAAGGCCGGCGACTACAAGGCCTTGCATGCCCGCCTGCTGAAGCCGTCCGGCGTCGATCCGGAACTCGACCGCCTGCGCACGGAGGCGGCGCGTCTGCTCGCCGAAGGGCGCCTTGCGGAGATGGATCGCATCCTGGCTCAGGCCGAGCAGCGAAACCTCGACGGCACGATCGCACTCGACAAGATGTCGAAGGAGCGGCTCCTGGCCGCCGCGGCTGGCCGCGGCGATCGCGCTGCCGCCGCGATCCTGCAGCTCAACCCGAAGGCCTATGGCGAGGCGGCGGAGCGCTTCGCGGAAGCGGCTCTGATCGCAGCTTCGGCCGACGCCGAGAGCGGGCGCGGCTATGCCTGGATGCAGGCCGATGCGCTGGCGCGCAAGGGCGCCGACTTTTCCGACAGGACCGCTTTCGTCGCGGCGATCGAGCAATTGCGCGGCATGCTCGCAAAGCTCGACAATTTCGATGAAACCGTGCCTTGGGCCGAGACGCAACTCAGGTTGGCGCGCTCGCTGACCGGCCTCTCGCATTTCGACGATGGCGGCAGGCTGCTGCGGCAGGTGGTCGAGATATATCGCATCACCCTCGACGATCTGACCCGCGCCAAGGCGCCGCGGCTCTGGGCCACCTTGCAGACCAGGCTCGGCGAGGCCTTGCTGCGCCTTGGCGAGACCGAGGACGATGCGACGCTGCTCGATGAGAGCGTCGCCGCCTTTCGCGCCGGGCTGTCCGGCCTGACGCGTGCGGATATGCCGCGCGAATGGGCGAGGCTGCAATGGGAGCTCGGCAAGGCGCATGTCGCGCTCGGCTTGCGCGCCAGCGGCGTCGCCGCATTCGAAGCGGCCGTGAACTGCTTCAAGCTCGTGCTCGAAGACCGTCCCCGCGAGAGCGTTCCGCTCGATTGGGCCGAGGTGCAGGATCGGATCGGCGCTGCGCTGGCTGGCCTCGCCGCGTATTATCGCGAGCCGGTCGTGCTGGAGGAGGCGATCGCTGCCTTCGACGCCGCACTGGAGGTCCGGCGTCGCGAGATCGTGCCCTCGCTCTGGGCACAAAGCGCGGCCAATCGGGCCGAGGCGCGGCTGGAGCTCGCAGACCGCACGCGCGAGCGCGCCGAGGCCGAGAAAGCGACCACGGAGCTCGTCATGGCGATCGAGACGCTGCGCGGTCATGGCCTCGCCGCCGAAGCCAAGCGACGCGAACCGAAGCTGCTGCGGGCCGCAGCCTTGGTCGAAGCCCTTCGGAAGGCCTGATCAGGCCGGAATCCGCAGCGCTGCGAGCCGCTCCAGCGCCTTGTCCAGCGTCGCGTCGTGCTTGGCGAAACAGAAGCGCACGACATTGCGTACCGCGCCCTCGGCATAGAAGGCGCTGACCGGGATCGCGGCCACGCCGTGCTCGCTTACCAGCCGCTGGCAGAAGGCGACGTCGTCGCTTTCGCCGAGCGGGCCGATGTCGACATTGAGGAAATAGGTGCCGGCACTCGGCAGCACGCTGAAGCCGAGATCTGTCAGGCCGGACGCGAAGCGGTCACGCGAGCGCTGGAAATCGGCGCGCATCCCCTCAAAATAGGCGTCGTTCTTGCCCAAGCCATAGGCGACGGCCGCCTGCAGGCTCGGCGGTGTCGTGAAGGTGATGTACTGGTGCGCCTTGGCCAGCACGCGCATCAGCTCGGGCGCCGCCATCACCATGCCGACCTTCCAGCCGGTCAGCGAGAAGATCTTGCCGGCCGACGAAATCTTGACCGTGCGCTCGCGCATGCCCGGTCGGCTCATCAGCGGCGCGTGGCGGTGCCCGTCGAAGACGACATGCTCCCAGACATCGTCGCAGATCGCGACCGCGTCGTGCCGCACGCAGAAATCGGCGAGCAGATCGAGATCGGCCGCGCTGAAATTGGTCGCGGTCGGGTTGAGCGGGTTGTTGAACAGCACCACCTTGGTCTTCGGCGAGAAGGCCCGCGCCAGCGCGTCTTCGCTGAGCCCGAAGGCGGGCGGTGTCAGCGTCACGAATTTCGGGACGCCGCCGGCGCGGCGGACCAGCGGCAGATAGGCGTCGTACATCGGCTCGAACAGCACGACCTCGTCGCCGGGGGAGACCAGCGCCATCAGCGCGCCGGCGATCGCCTCGGTCGCGCCGGAGGTGATCATCACCTCGGTTTCCGGATCGAGTTCGAGGCTCTGCCAATGGCGAAAATGCGTGGCTGTCGCCTGGCGCAGCTCCGGCAGGCCCATCATTGGCGGATACTGGTTCCAGCCATCGAGCACGGCCTCCGCCGCCTTGCGACGCACATCCTCCGGGCCGGGATCGTCGGGAAAGCCCTGGCCGAGATTGACGGCCTGGTGCTCGCGCGCGCGCCGCGACATTGTTTCGAAGATCGTCGTCGGAAGGGCGGAGAAGATCGGATTCATCGCGGCACTTCGGCTGGCTCAGGAACGGTGGGAGGCCGCCATAGCACGCGCAACGGCCGCGCGCATCGTCTCCGAAAAGCGATAGAATCTGCGGAGTGATGAATATTGACATTCGTCAGCAGTCAGTATTCTCTACCCCTCAGCCGGTTCACGCCAGCTTCTGCTGCTTCTTCGCCCCTTTGGAGCAGTGGGACGCTGACGTGGATCGGTGAGCTTTTTCTGAGGCTGGAACAGCATCAGCCGTTTCCGGCCATGCCTGAAGCGCGCTAGGCAGGGCCCATGCGTTCCTCCCGCCCAACCCCTGCGCTAATGCTGCTCGGCACCGGCTCCAATGTCGGCAAATCGCTGCTCGTCGCCGGCCTGTGCCGGCTCTTCGCCGATCGCGGCCTGAAGGTGCGTCCGTTCAAGCCGCAGAACATGTCGAACAACGCTGCCGCCACCGCGCATGGTGAGATCGGCCGGGCCCAGGCGCTGCAAGCGCGGGCGGCCCGGGTCGCGCCACATGTCGACATGAATCCGGTGCTGCTCAAGCCCGAGAGCGAGCGCGGCAGCCAGATCATCCTGCAGGGCCGCGTCGCCGGCCATCTCTCCTCGGGCGATTTCAGCCGGCGCGGCGATTTCATGCCCAAGGTGCTGGAGAGCTTCGCGCGGCTGAGCGACGGCGCCGACCTGATCCTGGTCGAGGGGGCGGGCTCGCCGGCGGAAACCAATCTGCGCGCTCGTGACATCGCCAATCTCGGTTTCGCGCGGGCGGCGGGCGTTCCAGCCGTGCTGATCGGTGACATCGACCGCGGCGGCGTCATAGCGAGCCTGATCGGCACGCATGCCGTGCTCGATGCAGACGATCGCGCCATGATCCGCGGCTTCGCGATCAATCGCTTTCGCGGCGATGTCGGACTATTCACGCCGGCGCTCGACACGATCACCATGGCTACCGGCTGGCCGAGCTTCGGCGTCGTACCCTGGTTCGCCGATGCCGTGCGCCTGCCGGCCGAAGACGGGCTCGATCTGATGCGCGACACGCCCGTTCGCGAGGGCGCGTTGAAGGTTGCGGTTCCGGTCCTGCCCGGCATCGCCAATTTCGACGATCTCGACCCTCTGAAGCTCGAGCCGGGCGTCGAGTTCGTCTTCGTCGGCCCCGGCGCGCCCATCCCGGGCGATGCCACCCTGGTGATCCTGCCAGGTTCGAAGACGACGCTGCGCGACCTCGCCCGACTGCGAGAGGAAGGCTGGGATATCGACATCCTCGCCCATCGCCGTCGCGGCGGCCATGTGCTCGGCCTTTGCGGCGGCTACCAGATGCTCGGCAAGACCGTGCGCGACCCGCTTGGCCTGGAAGGGCCGGCCGGGTCAGCTCCCGGCCTCGGCCTGCTCGATATCGAGACCGAGCTGACGCCGGACAAGACCGTGCGGGAGGTTGCGGTCGAGCATCCCGACAGTGGCACTATCGGCCGCGCTTACGAGATCCATCTCGGCACCAGCGACGGGCCGGACAGGGCACGGGCGCCGTTTCGCGTCGACGGTAGGCCGGAAGGCGCCCGCAGTGCCGACGGCCGGGTGGTCGGGACCTATCTCCATGGCGTCCTGACATCGGACCCGCTGCGACGTGCCTGGCTCGAAAATCTGGCGGGGAAATCGCTCGCGGCCGGAGAGGCCTACGAGCCCGCGGTCGAGGCGGCGCTCGACCGGCTGGCCGAGCATCTGGAGCGCCATCTCGACACGGAAGCGTTGCTCGAACTGGCCCGGTCGCGATCCCAATGTTGAAGGGCGGTTGGCGAAAAATTGTCAGGAGCGCACAAATAAAGCTTTGCCGTTCAATTTGTTGACGACTGACGAAATTCGTCATACTCAACAATGGCGTCCGCAGACGGCCTATGGGAACAAGTCACCAGACCGGGAAGTTGCCCCTGGCATGAGCACAATAGAGCGCGATACACGGCACGACATCATCGACGTCGCCGAGCGGTTCTTCCGCCAGATCGGCTACCAGAAGACCACTGTCGCCGACATCGCCAAATCGCTGCGCATGAGCCCGGCGAACGTCTATCGTTTCTTCGACTCCAAGAAGGCGATCAACGAGGCTGTCGCCGAGCGCTCGATGACCGAGCTCGAGGCGACCGTTGCCGCGATCGCGGCTGAAAAGCGCCCTGCCGCCGAGCGTTTGCGCGACATTCTGGCTGCGACCTGCCGCATCAACACGGCTCGTTATCTTGACAATCACCGCCTGCACGAGATGGTCGCCTGCGCCATGGAAGAGAGCTGGGACGTCATCCGTGGCCATATCGAGCGCTATGACGCCATCCTGCGCGCCGTCGTCGCCGACGGCATTGCCAAGGGCGAGTTCACCGCCCGTGATCCGATCACGGCGACCCATTGCGTGCGCATGGCGATGCTGCGCTTCTGTCACCCGCTTCTGCTCGGTCAGTGCGCCGAATTGCCGGGTCCGAGCATCGAAGAGATGATCGACTTCATCCTCGCGGGACTAGGTGCGAGCCGCCCTGCGGTCTGAGCGAGCGCTTCCAGCTGCGTTGACAAGGCGGCGAGGGAGCGAGATACCCCGCCGCACATGCTGACCCTCTCCAAACAGAGCGCCAAGAAGCTCGCCGTCATCGTTCATGACCTGGCGATGACCGCACTCGCGATCGTCTTCGTCTTCGCCGTGCGCTTCGACGGCTGGCTGTTCGACGAGCGGATGCGGCAATTGCCGACGATCCTGCCCTTCTTTGTCGCCTATGCCGGAGCGGTTTACTGGTTTTTCCAGCTCTATCGCTCGAAATGGCGCTTCGCCTCGCTGCCGGACCTGTCGAACATCGTCCGGGCGGTCACGGTTCTGACCCTGACCTTGCTGGTCGTTGACTACGTGCTCGTCGCGCCGAACCTCTACGGCTATTTCTTCTTCGGCAAGATCACGATCGTCCTTTATTGGCTGGTCCAGATCGCGCTGCTCGGTGGCCCGCGCCTGGCCTATCGTTATTTCAGATACTCCCGCACCAAGCACCAGGCGGCGCGCGAAGCGACGCTGCCAGCCCTGCTCCTGGGCCGTGGCGTCGATATCGAGATGGTGATCCGCGCCATGGAATCGGGGACCATGGGCAAGATGCGTCCTGCCGGTATTCTCTCGCCGCGCAGCGACGATCTCGGGCAATCCATTCGGGGCGTGCCGGTGCTCGGCCTGCTCTCGCAGATGGAGATCGTTGCGACCGACGCCAGTGAGCGCGGCGAGCCGTTCCGCCGCATCGTCGCAACACCGAGCGCCCTGGCGCCGGAGGCCGAGCCGGATAAGTGGCTGGCGAAGACGCGCAAACTCGCCATCCCGATTTCGCGCCTCGATACGCTCGGCGAGAGCATACGTGGCAGCGAGCTGGCGCCGCTCGAGATCGAGGATTTGCTGGTGCGCCCTTCGGTCAAGATCGACCGCGAGCGGCTCGAAGGCCTACTCAAGGGCAAGCGCGTCATCGTCACCGGTGGCGGCGGCTCGATCGGTTCCGAGATTTGCCTGCGTTGTGCCGCCTTCGGCGCGACGGAGCTGCTCGTCGTCGAGAATTCCGAGCCGGCGCTGTTTCACGTCACCGAGGCGCTGGCGGTGCAGGACTTGCCGATGCGGGTCACCGGTGCACTTGCCGATGTCCGCGATGAAGCCCGCATCGGCCCGCTGTTCAAGGCGTTCGCGCCCGACATCGTGATCCATGCCGCGGCCTTGAAGCATGTGCCCTATCTCGAAGCCGATTGGGGCGAAGGCATCAAGACCAATATCTTCGGCTCGGTCGCCGCCATCGAGGCGTCGATCGCCGCCGGCGCCGGCATCTTCGTGATGATCTCGACCGACAAGGCGATCGAGCCGGTCTCGATGCTGGGCGCAACCAAGCGCTTCGCCGAGATGTATGCCCAGGCTCGCGACGCGGAATTTGCCGCCGGCAATCGTGGAACGCGTCTCGTTGCGGTTCGCTTCGGTAACGTGCTTGGATCGGTCGGCTCGGTCGTGCCGAAATTCAAGGCGCAGATCGAACGCGGCGGGCCGGTCACCGTGACCAGCCCGGACATGATTCGCTACTTCATGACCATCCGCGAGGCCTGCGACCTGGTGTTGACCGCAGCCTCGCACGCGCCCGAGCACGAGGCGCAGGATGAACGCGCTGCCGTCTATGTGCTGAAGATGGGCCAGCCGCTCAAGATCATCGATCTCGCCGAGCGGATGATCCGCCTCGCCGGCTATGAGCCCGGCGTCGACATCGAGGTCGCGATCACCGGCGTCAGGCCAGGCGAGCGTCTGAACGAGATTCTCTTCGCCAAGGATGAGCCGATGGCCGAGACCGGGCTGGACGGCGTCATGGCGGCCAAGCCAATCTTCGCCGGCCGCGCCCGCTTGCAGAGCTGGCTCGACGAGCTGGAGCGGGCGCTCGCGGCGCAGGACCGACTCGGCGCCGAGGCAGTGCTCGAAGCGGCGATCCCGGACTTCAGCCGGCGCCAGCCGGGTCCGCCGCCAATCGCGCCAGAGCAGCCTTCGTCTCCGAAGGCGGTCGCCAGCCAGCGCTGAGCAAAGCGGTGGGCGAGGCGACGAGCCCGTTCGCCAAGCGCTCATAGGCATCTGCACGCCCGGCGAGTTGCGCTGCCAGCGCGAGCAGAGGCGGCGGAACCGCGATCAGCCCAGGCCCGCGTCCAAGGCCGGCCCGCATCGCGGCGAGCATCTCGGCGACCGACAGAGGCTCCGGATCAGCGGCGATGTAGCTGCGCCTTGCCGGGCAGGCTTCGCTCAGTGCGAAGGCGACCGCCTCGGCGAGATTCTCGACTGCCAGCAGCGAGCGCTTGGCCGAAAGCGCGCCAAGCGGCAGCGGCAGGGGAAGGTTCGCCAGCCTTAGCAGCGCCGCCATATTGGCCTTCACACCCGGCCCGTAGACCAGCACCGGCCGCAGCGCGACCCAGTCGATGTCGAGCCCGGCGAGGCCTTGTTCGGCTGCGAGCTTGGAGCGGCCATAGGCATCGGTCGGTGCCAGCGGATCAACTTCACTCAGCGGCTGATTGCTGATCGGCCCGCTCTGCGCCCGGATCGAGGACAGGAAGACGAAGCGCCGGACGCCTGCCGTTTGCGCCGCCTGCGCCAGCGCCAGCGTTGCGTCGGTGTTGACCGCCCGGTAGCGCTCTTCGGGGATCGTGCCATCTGCGTGGGCTAATCCGGCGCTGTGGACGACGAGATCGACGCCGCCGAGCAGAGGCCGCCAGTCGATCGGCGCGCCGAGATCGCCGATGGTGACATGCTCCATGCCGGAAGCGCCGATAGCTGCATAACGGCCGGCCGTGCGCAGCCGATAGCCGCGGGCGGCAAGGTCATGCAGGAGGTGACGGCCCACGAAGCCGGTCGCGCCGGTGAGCAGGATGCGTTCGCCACTCACGGCCGCGCCCGCTTGCGCGAGAAGCGGTAAAGCAGGCTGGTGGTCAGCACCAAGGCCGCCAGCAAGCAGGCGAGCTGGACCCAGAATCCAGATACGGTGATGCTGATCGCCGCAAGTGCAACCAGGCCGAGATTGAGCAAGAAGACCTGCGTGACGATCTCGATGACCCGAAAGCCGTTATCGGTCGCCTGCTGGTAGAAATGCGAGCGGTGCGCCTGCCAGACCTTCTCGCCACGCGCGAGGCGGCGCAGCAGCGTGATCGTCGAGTCCATGACGTGGTAGAGCGGCAGGATCAGCGCTGCGGTCAGCGCGCCGGTGCCGGCGAGGCGGTAGAGCAGATAGGCGCCGAGCAGTCCTAGCGGCAGCGCTCCGACATCGCCGAGGAAGATGCGCGCCACAGGCTTGTTGAATGGAGCGAAGCCGAGCAGCCCGCCAAACAGCGCCGCGGCGAGGAGGCTGGTGGCGGGGTCGATGACGCCATAACTCCCCCCGAGCGCGAGCGCGCCGGTCAGTGGTACCAGCCCCGCGAGCGTGATCCAGTCGATCCCGTCCATGAAGTTGAGGAGATTGACGAACCAGACGCCGGCGATCAAAGCGAGACCGCGTTCGGCCCAAAGCGGTAGCACTTCCGGCAGCAGGCGCACCTCAGGCGCGGCGTAGAAGACGACGATCCCGACACAGAGAAATTGCAGCGGCAGGCGCAGGCCGGGCGAGAGCGGCCTGATATCGTCCCAGGCGCCGACGAGCGCTAGCAGGGTGGTCGCCGCCATCACCAGGATGAGGCCTTGCTTTGCGCTCGCTTCCATCGGGATGAGGGCCAGCGCGAGCCCCAGTTCCAGGAAAGCACCGGCGAGCACGGCGATGCCGCCACCCTGCGGCGTCGGCGTGCGGTGGCTGGAGCGCGCATTCGGCCGCGCCAGCGCATAGCGCATCATCAGGGGCCGCAAAACCAGGCACAGCGCAAAGGCGAGGCCGGCGGAGAGGGCGATCAGCAGAATGGGAGCGAAGGGTTCCAAGGCGCGCGGACCATAGCCATACGGAGCCTTGCTGCAAGCGGCACTTGCATCGGCGAGCACAAAAAGAGAACATGGCGGGCATGGTCGTCGCCGATTCCGTCCTCAATCCGACGCCGGCTCGGCCGGAGATCACCCGTGCCGTCTGCCGCGGCGCCTCGCGTCATCTGCGCGAGCGCGGCTACGCCATCGTCAAGGAGATGACCTTCGCCAACGGCAGGCGCGGCGATATTGTTGCGCTCTCGCCCTCCGGCGAGCTCCTCGTCGTCGAGGTCAAGTCCGGGATCGAGGACTTCCGGGTCGACGGCAAATGGCCTGATTATCGCGATTATTGCGACGGCTTCCTCTTCGCGGTCGCGCCCGAATTTCCGTTGGAGATCCTGCCCGAGGATGTCGGCCTGATCGTCGCCGATGCCTTTGGCGGCGAGATGTTGCGCGAGCCGCCGCGCCATCAACTGGCGCCGGCACGCCGTAAGATGCTGACCATCGCCTTCGCCAGGCTTGCGGCGGGGCGCTTGGCGCTGCTGGAGGACCCTGGAGCCTAGCTCGCTGCGCGCTGCGGCAGGTTCAACGCCTTCGGGCCGATATTCAGGCTGATCTGCAGGCTGTCAGCGATGCGATGGGCGCGGTCGATGAACAGGAACTTGGCCGGGCCGGTGCAGAGCTCGGCGACCGTCGCCTCGAAGAGCGAAAGCCAGCGCTCGAAGTGCTGTATCTCGAGCGGGAGCGGCATATGGACCTGCTGCGGCTTGCCGCGATAGCGCCCGCTCATCAGCGTCACCGACGACCAGAAGTCCAGAGCTTGGCGAGATGCGGTCCCCAGTCCTCACCGAGCTTGGCGAGGAAGATCGGGCCGATCAGCGGGTCCTGCCGGACGCGGCCGTAGAAGGCCTCGACAAGCTCTGCGATCAGCTCTTCCGAAATCCGCTCCGGCAGCGGACTCCCTCTCATCGCGGGGCGCGCTTTGCCAGGATGCGCTGGAGGGTGCGCCGGTGCATTCCGAGCCGGCGCGCCGTCTCGGAGACATTGCGGCTGCAGAGTTCATAGACGCGCTGGATATGTTCCCAGCGGACGCGATCAGCCGACATCGGGTTCTCAGGCGGCACCGGGCGTGCATTCGGCCCGGCGGCCAGTGCCGAATGGATCTCATCGGCATCGGCGGGCTTGGCCAGGAAGTCGAAGGCGCCGAGCTTCACTGCGCTCACCGCGGTCGCGATATTGCCGTAGCCGGTCAGGACGACGCCACGTGCATCCGGGCGCTTTTCCTTGAGGCGGGCGATCACGTCGAGCCCATTGCCGTCGCCGAGGCGCAAGTCGATCACGGCGAAGGCTGGTGCTTCCTCCTCGACGGCCGCGAGCCCGGCCTGGACGGATTCGGCGATCCGCACCGAATAGCCCCGCCCTTCCATGGCGCGGGCGAGGCGATTCAGGAACGGCTTGTCATCGTCGACGAGCAGGAGGGACATATCCCTGCCGGCATTGTCGGTGAGTTCGCCTGTCGTCGGCGCCGTGTCCATCGCCATCATCTCCTCCGGGCGGACCTGCCCGGCTCACTATCCACTGTACCGATTGCGCGACGCGTTGAAACGCCGCAACGCCTCATTCTGTCGCATATGGGGCCAAAAGCTCCGGGTTTGAAGGTCCAGCCGGTCGATCGTCGCGCTCGAAGACCGCGCGCAGCCAGGTGATCCGGATGCTGGCGCCGGTCGCCGGCAGCGGCAAATTGGAGAATTCGAGCGTCGCGCCGCTGCGCTCCAGCAGTGTCTTGGCGATGAACAGGCCCAGCCCGAGGCCGCCGCCGGCGCGTGATTCCTTGTCATGCGAGCGCGAGAGATAGGGGTCGCCAGCTCGCATCAGCACTTCCGGCGTGAAGCCTGGGCCGTCATCGGCGATAGTCAGGATGACCGCCCCTTCCGTCCACTGCGCCGTGATCGTCACCTTGGAGCGGGCGAAGTCGACGGCATTGTCGACGATGTTTCCGAGCCCATAGTTCATGCCGGGATTGCGTCGGCAGACCGGCTCCGGCTTTTCGCCGATGAGTGCGATCTCGAAGGGCACGCCGAAGGGCCGCTGCGGCCCGGCCGCCTCCTCGATCAGCAGGCTGAGCGAGAGCTGGTCGAGCGGGCCGGCATCGTCGTCCTGCAACGAGGCGAGCTTGCCCAAAATGCCGCGGCAGCGCTCGACCTGCTCGCGCAGCAAGGTGATGTCTTCCGCCATCTCGCCCTCGGCCGGGGCGAGCCGCGACAGCTCGCGGGCGACCAGCGCTATCGTCGCGAGTGGCGTGCCGAGTTCGTGCGCAGCCGCGGCCGCGAGCCCGTCCAGCTGGGAAAGGTGCTGCTCGCGCGCCAGCACCAGCTCGGTTGCGGCCAGCGCTTCCGAGAGGTCGCGCGCCTCCTTGGCGACACGCCAGGCATAGATGCCGGTGAAGCCGAGCCCGAGCAGCAGCGCGATCCAATTGCCGACCTGATATTGCGGCGGCAGCACCGGCCGCCCCGTCCCGGCCCAGGGCAAAGGCCAGTGCAGAATGGTGAGCAGTGTCGCCAATCCGGCGGCGAGCAGACCCAGCGCCAGCGTGTGCCGCGGCGGCAGCGCCGTCGCCGAGATCATCACCGGTGCCAGGAACAGGATCGCGAACGGATTTTGCAGGCCGCCCGTGAGGTAGAGCAGCGCCGCGAGTTGGAGGATGTCGAAGCCGAGCAACGCCGTCGCCGCGCCCTCGCGCAGCCTGTGGCTCAGCGGAAAGCGGATGCGCAGCGCGATGTTGAGCCAGGCCGAGACCGCGATGACCAGGAAGCACCAGCCGAAGGGCAGGGAAAAGCCGAGGCCGAAATGGACGCCGGCGACGGCGACGCTCTGGCCGGCGATCGCCAGCCAGCGCAAACGCACCAGTGTGTCGAGCCGCAGATGCCGCGGCATGCCTCCGGGGGCGGATGGAATGAGGTCGGCGATCGTCACGGCGCGCAATCTTCGTAAAGCGCCTGGCGCATGGGGAGTAAGAAGCTGTGGCTAATCGGCATCACAAGGAAATCTTAGCCCTTTGAACGATTGAATGAGAACAAATTCCACTTAGGCTGCGTTCTCTGTTGCGGTGCATCGTGAATGCGGCGCTGCGAAAGAGCGAAAGGGCCACCATGTCGTTCGCCTATCACGCCTATGAAGCGGTTCATATGATGGTCAGCCCGGCGCGGGCTTTGTCCGACGCCATGCAGCTCGCCTTCAAGAACCCGGCGAATCCGCTGACCTATACCCCGTTCGGCCGCTCGGTCGCCGCCTCCTGCGAACTGTTCGAACGCAGCACGCGCCGTTATGGCAAGCCGGCCTTCGGGCTCGACGAGACGACCATGAACGGCGTCAAGGTGGCGGTCGAGGAGCGGGTCGTCTGGCAGCGCCCCTTCTGCAACCTGATCAATTTCGACCGCAAGATCGAAGGCCGGCGCAAGCCGCAGCCCAAGATCCTGCTGGTCGCGCCTATGTCCGGCCACTACGCGACCCTGCTGCGCGGCACCGTCGAGACCTTGCTGCCCGACCACGAGGTCTACATCACCGACTGGATCGACGCGCGCCTCGTGCCGCTCGCGGCCGGTAGCTTCGATCTCGACGATTATATCGACTACGTCATCGCCATGCTGCAGAAGCTCGGTCCGGACACCCATGTCATGGCCGTCTGCCAGCCTTCCGTGCCGGTGCTCGCCGCGATCGCACGCATGGAGGCCGAGGGCGATCCGTCTTCGCCGCGCTCGATGACCCTGATGGGCGGTCCGATCGACACTCGCCGCTCGCCGACCGCGGTCAACCAGCTCGCCATGGAGCGCGGTACCGACTGGTTCCGCCGCAACTGCATCACCCGCGTGCCCTTCCCGCATCTCGGTGCTTTCCGCGAGGTCTATCCCGGCTTCATGCAGCTCTCGGGTTTCATGGCGATGAACTTCGATCGCCATCTCACCGCGCATTACGACATGTACAAGCATCTCATCGAGGGCGACGGTGATTCGGCTGAGAAGCACCGCGATTTCTATGACGAGTATCTCGCCGTCATGGACCTGACCGCCGAGTTCTACCTGCAGACCGTCGACACCGTCTTCGTCAAGCACGCTTTGCCCAAGGGCGAGATGATGCATCGCGGCAAGCCGGTCGATCTCAAGGCCATTCGCGGCGTCGCGCTGATGACGGTCGAGGGCGAGAACGACGACATCTCCGGCGTCGGCCAGACCAAGGCGGCGCACGATCTGTGCGCCAACATCCCTGCCGACATGCGAGTCGAGTATATGCAGAAGGGCGTCGGCCATTACGGCGTCTTCAACGGCTCGCGCTTCCGTTCGGAGATTGCGCCGCGCATCTCCGACTTCATGCTGACGCTCGACATGAAGGCGGCCAAGGAACGCCGCAGCGAGACCGCGGAGACGGCGCGCAAGGCGCTGAAGGTCGCGAGCTGAGTTAAGCTCGCCCTCTTCCGCTCCCGCTGCGAATCCCGCACAATCGCCGGGATGCGGTTCTCCCTGTTCAGGCGCAAGCCCGATCCCGACCGGATCGAGGTCGGCCATGCCGGCCTTCTCTATCCGGTCACCGTCAGGCGGCGCTCGACGGCGCGGCGGCTGACGCTGCGCGTCTCGCAGGCGACCGGTGAGATCACCCTGACGTTGCCCGAGCGCGTCGACTTCGCGACCGGCCGCATCTTCGCCGAGAAGCATGGCGGCTGGATCGCGGCGCGCCTCGCCAAGCGCCCGCAGGGCGTGCCGTTCGAGCCCGGCGCCGTCGTGCCGCTACGTGGAGTGCCGCACCGCATCGTGCACTGGACCAGAGTGCGTGGGCTGACCCGCGCCGCGCTCTCGGCCGAGGGCGAGCCGATCATTGCGGTCTGCGGCGAGGCGGGCCATGTCGCGCGCCGGGTCAAGGACTTCCTGCGCCGCGAGGCCCTCGCCGATCTCGAGAAATCGGTGCGCGCACATACCGCCGTGCTCGGCATCCCGGCGCGCAAGATCACGCTGCGCGACACCACCAGCCGCTGGGGCTCATGCTCCTCGAAAGGGCATCTCAGCTTCTCCTGGCGGCTGATCCTGGCTCCGGCTTCGGTGCTCGACTATCTCGCCGCCCATGAGGTCGCCCATCTCAAGGAGATGAACCATTCGCATCGCTTCTGGGCGCTGACGCACAAGCTCTGCCCGCGCACTGACGATGCGGAGGCCTGGCTCAAGCGCCATGGTGCGAGCCTGCACGGCTATGGCTGATCGCCCGCCGTCATTGCGCCTGGCAGGACACCGCGCCCTTTGGCGCTGAGCCCCGCGCGAAGATCACGAAGCTCGCCGCCGCGAGCAGCCAGACGCCGATCCCGCCATAGAGCATGACCGCCCCGAAGCCGTCAGCGAGCGCCTGACGCGCCAGCGCTGTCGAGAGCCCGGTCTCGGGAGAGACCGGCGTGCCAGCCGCTACCTTTTCCGCCAGATCGCGCAATGTAGCCGCATCGATGCTGGCTGTGAGCCTGGTCGTGAGCGAAGCGCGCACGCCTTCGACGAGGATGAAGCCCATCAGCGCGATGTTGATGGCGAGTGAGATCATCCGGGCACTGAGATCGATGCCGGAGGCCATGCCGGCGCGCTCGGCGGGCACGGCAGCGGTCGAGGTGTTGGTGACCGGGGTGTTGGCGAGGCCGATGCCGATGCCGGAGAGAAGGCAGCCCGGCAGCATGGTCAGCCAGCTCGGAGCGGCGACGGAGGTGCCGAGCTTCATTGCCATGAAGCCGAGCCCTATGGTGAAGAGCCCTGCGGGGATGACGACGCCCGCCCGATAGCGCCGCGCCAGCTGCTCGGCCAATGGCGGCACCGCCAAGGTCGGCAGCGTATAAGCGAGCAGCACGAGCCCTGCAGTGAGGCCGTCATAGCCAAGCCCGGCCTCAAACCAGATCGGCAGATAGATCATGAACGGCCAATAGCTGACGTTCATCGCCGCGGCGCCGATGATCGCGCCGGAGAAGGCGCGAATCCGGAAGACCGAGACATCGATCATCGGCCGACTGACCGTTCGCTCGATCAGGAGGAAGGCAATGAAACTCGCCGCCGCGATGGCAAGGATGGTCAAGGCCAGCGGGCTGGTGAAGCCGAGATCGGGGCCTTGTGTGATGAAATAGGCCAGGCAGAACACCGACAATGACAGCGTCGTGATGCCGCCGATATCGAGGCGCTCCGCGTCGGGGTCGCGTGATTCCCGGATCGAAGCCAGCGCCAGGAGCGCCGTCCCGACAGCAATAGGCGTATGGACGAGAAAGACCCATTGCCAGCCCGAGAGCGCGACGATGGCACTGCCGATGATCGGCCCGAAGCCGAGGCCGATGCCGAAGACGACCCCCCAGACGCTGAAGGCCATCGCCCGTTCGGCCGGCTCGCGGAACTGCTGCGACAGGATGGCGACACTGCAGATGAGACCCGCCCCGCCGCTCAGGCCCTGAAATATGCGGGCGACGATGAGCACCGTTGCGTTGGGCGCGAGGCCGCAGGCCAGCGAAGCGATGGCAAAGGCCATGATTGCGATCAGGAAGACCCGCTTGCGGCCGTAGCGATCGGCCAATGTGCCGGCCGCCATCAGCACGCCCGTCACCGCGATGGTGTAGGCGTTCATGATCCACTGCATCTCCTTGAAGTCGGCCGGCAGTGCCTTTTCGAGTGTCGGCAGGATCGCCGGCACACTGGAGATCTCGAGGCCGAACATCAGCGCCGTCAGGCAGGCGGCAATGAGGGCCGGCATGCCGCGCGAGCGCGACGCTGGTAGCGTTTGGGGGATGTCCATAATGTCGGGTCTTTCCTGTCGGCGGGCGCGCAAGCAGCCCTGCGGCGAGTTGCGGGCAAGCTAGCGGGCGCTTGGCAACAACAGAACCGAATGCATTGCTATTTCAGCAATAATGATTTGATATGGCTGTTGCCATGACACTCGACATCGATGCCGTCAGAGCCTTCGTTGCGATTGCGGAGCAGCGCAGTTTCACCCGCGCCGCTACGGCGCTGGGCAGCCATCAGGCCGCTGTCAGCCTCAGGCTGAAGCGGCTGGAGGAGCGTCTCGGCCACCGCTTGATTGAGCGGACGCCGCGGCTCGTGCGCCTATCGGCGCAGGGGGCGATGTTCCTCGACGAAGCTCGCGCCTTCCTCGCCGCGCACGATCGCGCGTTGTTGGCGCTTAGCAATGCGCGCCGCCGTTTCTGTCTTGGCATCGCCGCGCATGTCTTCGGGCCGGAGGTGCCGACGCTGCTGGCGCGGCTCAACGCGCACGACCCCGGCCTGATGATCGAGGTGCAGCTCGGTCATTCCCGCGCCTTGCTCGAGGCCTTCGACAAGGGCGAGCTCGATGCGGCGATCGTCCGCCGCGACGATGATCGCCGGCCGGCCGAGGTCCTGGCGCCGGAATTGTTCGGCTGGTTCGCCGCTCCGGATTTCGAGTACCGCCAGGGCGAGCCGCTGCGGCTCGCGACGCTCTCGTCGACCTGTGGCGTGCGCGACATTGCCACCAAGGCGCTCGACGCCGCCGGCATCCCCTGGGTCGAGGTCTTCATCGGTGGCGGTTCGATCGCGGTCGATGCGGCGGTCGCCGCGGGCCTGGCCGTCTCGGCCTTCTCCTGTCGGCTCGCTCCCGCCGGCACGGTCGAGGTCAGCCGCCGTTTCGGCCTGCCTGACCTGCCGGCATCGGAGATCGTTATGGTCTCGACTCTCACCGACGCCAGATCGCGTGCGGCCCTGCGCACGCTCGCTGCCGCGTTCCGCGAGCATCGGCCGATCGTTTGCTGAGGGCCTGAGCCTCAGTTCCGTGCGTTCGGCACGCCCGTGCGGATGACGCGGGAGAATTCGGGGCTGTCGGGCGGAAGCGCGCGGGCCTTGTCACCGATCCGGCCGAGCTTGACGAGCTCGTCGAGCGGCAGGTCCTGGCGTATCGCCCCGATATCCTTGAGATAGCCTGCCAGGTAGCCCGAAAGCAGCACGCGAGGGTCCAGGGGCAGCGAGAACTTCCAGCCGGGCGCGACCTGACCGACGAGGTGGTAGACGACTGTGGTACAGTTCGTCGTCAGCGTGTTGTACCAGCGCGGCTTCTGCGCCAGCTCGTTGATATCCGTGGCATAGGCGAGCAGCAGGTCGCGCGCCTGCTGCGGCGTGGCGGCCAGTCGGAACAGGCGGGTGTCCTCGCCACGCGCCTGGGTCCTGAGGCCGATCAGGTCGCGCTCGTCGGCAGCGACATAGGCCATCTCATAGCTGCGGAAGAAGCCGGCCAGCGCCGACCATTCCTCGCCCTGCTCGCGCCGGACCTCGATCGACATCGTCAGCGGTTGGCTGTCGGCGAAGGTGAAGCTCACCAGGAGATGCGCGATCGCCTCGCCCGACCAGTAGGACAGGAAGAGATCGGCACCCTGGATCCGTGACAGGTCGTAGCTGCGGGTTTCCCAGCGCTGGTCGTAGTCGCTCTCGGTGCGCCAGGTGAAATGACGCAGATTGGTCACCGTCAGGCGTCCGTCCGCCACGCTCATCTGCGGCAGGCGCGCCAGCTCGGGGATCCAGTTGCGCTCATGCGAGGGCTTGAGGCTGCCCCACCAGCCGAGCAGACCGACGAAGAGCACGGCGAAGGCGAGCGGCAGGCGCGGCGCGCCGGTCCAGAGCCCGACGGCGCCGGCGAGCCCGGCGAGGCCAAAGCCTATTGCAGCAGCGATGCCGGTCGCTCCCGGCAACCGGAAGGCGAGCAGCCCGGCGCCCCAGCTGGCAGCGCCGAGAACGACGAGGGTCAGGAGAAGCTGGAGCAAGACGAGAAGGAGGCGGCGCATCGCCGCCTCCCATAGCACGCTTCTGCGCCGATTGCGCTCAAGCCGCGAGCGAGCTCGTCGGCGCCGCCGCCTTCACCGCGTCGTCGACATGAGGCTCGAACTTCGCGAAATTCTCCGCGAACATGCCGATCAGCTTCTTCGCTGTCTCGGCGAAGGCGGCTTTGTCAGCCCAAGTCTTGACCGGGTAGAGGATGTGCGGCTCGACGCCGGGCACCGAAGTGGGAACGGCGAAACCGAAATACGGATCCCGGCGGAAATCGGCGCGGTTGAGCGAACCGTCGAGCGCCGCGGTCAAAAGCCGCCGCGTGACGCGGATCGGCATGCGCCGGCCGGTGCCATAGCCGCCGCCGGTCCAGCCGGTGTTCACCAGCCAGCAGTCGACATGGTGCTTGGCGATGAAGTCACGCAGCAAGTTGGCGTATTCCGACGGGTGGCGCGGCAGGAAGGGCGAGCCGAAGCAGGTCGAGAACTCCGGCTGGACGCCGACGAGCCCGCGCTCGGTGCCGGCGACCTTGGCGGTGTAGCCGGAGAGGAAGTGATACATCGCCTCGGCCGGGGTCAGCTTGGCGATCGGCGGCATCACGCCGAAAGCGTCGGCGGTCAGCATCACGATGTTCTTCGGCGTGCCGGCACGGCCCGAGCGCGAGGCGTTCGGGATGGCGTCGAGCGGATAGGCCGAACGGGTGTTTTCGGTCTTGCTCTCATCGTCGAAATCGACCTCGCGCGAGATCGGATCCATGACGATGTTCTCGAGCACGGTGCCGAAGCGCTGCGACGCCGCATAGATCTGTGGCTCGGCCTCGGCCGAGAGGCGGATCGTCTTGGCGTAGCAGCCGCCCTCGAAGTTGAAAATGCCGTCCTTCGACCAGCCATGCTCGTCGTCGCCGATCAGGGTGCGGTCGGGATCGGCCGAGAGGGTGGTCTTGCCGGTGCCGGAGAGGCCGAAGAAGATCGCCGGATCATTCTTGGAGCCGACATTGGCTGAGCAGTGCATCGGCACCACGCCCTTGGCCGGCAGCGTGTAGTTCAGATAGGTGAAGACCGATTTCTTCATCTCGCCGGCATAGGCAGAGCCGCCGATCAGCACGATCTTGCGGGAGAAGTCGATCGCGATGACAGTCTCGCTGCGGCAGCCATGGCGCTTCGGAGCCGCCCTGAAGCTCGGCAGGTCGACGATCGTCAGCTCGGGCACGTAACCCGCGATCTCGCCGGCCTCGGGCCGGATCAGGAGGTTGCGGATGAAGAGCGAGTGCCAGGCGAGTTCGGTAAAGACCCGTGCCTTCACCCGGTGAGCCGGATCGGCGCCGCCATAGAGGTCTTGTGCGAACAGCTCCTTGCCTTCGGCATGCTTTAGGAAGTCGCCGAGCAGGGTCTCGAACTGCTCCGACGAGATCGCGCCGTTGTTCTCCCACCAAACGCTCTTCTCGGTCAGCGCGTCCTTGACGACGAACTTGTCCTTGGGCGAGCGGCCGGTATGGGTGCCGGTATCGGCGCAGAGCGCGCCGCCGCGGGCGAGCTGTGATTCGCCGCGCCGCAGCGATTCCTCGTAGAGGCGCGCCGCCTCGAAGTTCCAGTAGACGGCCTTAAGCCCACGGAAGCCGAATTTATCGGCGCCGCTATTCGGGTTGACGTGACCGATGGTCTCCACTGGCAATTCCTCCTGCCGAGAAGCCGCCGCCTGACAATGCCGGCGTCGTGATTGGAGTGGGGTACGCCCCACTATGGGCCCGATGGGCCGGTGAAGTGGAGCGCTCTTTAGGCGGATGACGACGCCGGCTCAAGTCATGACGATAGCCCGGGCATGAGGATCGCGAACCTAAATCGTTTGAAAATTCAGCTGTGGTGAATGGCCGCGTTCAGGTCGCGCTACGTGCCCTCCCGGCGAGCGTCACGAGTGTCTTGCGGAGTGCGTCCGGTGTGGTCACTGGCTCGTCGAAAGGAAGACGCAGCGCCCTGTCGCCGAGCATCAGGTCGGCGCCATCCGGGTCGACGCCGGAGAGGCGCCAGGCTCCGTCCTCGCCGCCGAGGAGCTTGGTGGCGTAGAGTTCGATCGCCTCGGCATGGTCCTCGTTCATATGCTCGACCGCGCCTTCCTCGGCTTCGATCAGGGCCCCAGCCTGCGAGCAGTCGCTGAGCACGTCGCTGGCCTCGAGCTCATAGGCGCGACCGAAACCGCCATTGAGGCTGGCGCGCTGGAGCCTGAGCGCGAAGAAAGAGAAATCGGGGAAATCGACATAGAGCGAGGCTTTCGGCTGGCGCGCCAGGAAGCGGCGCCGCACGCGCTGGCCGAACTCTGTCTCGCGCTCGATCGTCTCGGCCGTGGCGATGAGCGTGATCCGCGCATGGGCGAGCGGGTCGCCCTTGCCGCCGGGCGCGATCAGGAGCGAGCAGCGCGGATCGGCGATGAGATTGCCCGTGTGCCCCGACAGCGAGGAGACCAGGATCAGTGGCGTCCCGTCGATATCTGTCGCCAGGCTGGTCAGGCTGGCGAAGGGGTGTCCGTCCGGCGTCAGCGTCGCAAGGGAAGCCGAGCGTGCGCTGCGCAGCAGTCCTCGTGCAAGTCCGCGCGCACTGGCATCGGTCGGCCTGATCGGATCGGTCGCCATGGCACTTTTCGCTGTCTTAAGTGTTTTCGAAGGCGAGACGTAGCGAAACCGCCTTGGCTTGGCTAGATTGCAGCCATGCTTTGGCCGCTCTCGCGCGAGAGTGACCCTTTTGATTGCAACGCCAGAACACAAAGAGCTGGAAAAGCTTATGCCAACCATTGCGCTGGTCGACGACGACCGCAACATCCTGACCTCGGTTTCGATCGCATTGGAAGCCGAGGGCTATCGCATCCAGACCTATACGGATGGCGCCTCCGCCCTCGACGGGCTGAAGCAGAATCCGCCCGACCTCGCCATCTTCGACATCAAGATGCCGCGCATGGACGGGATGGAGCTGCTGCGCCGCCTGCGTCAAAAATCCGACCTGCCGGTGATCTTCCTGACTTCCAAGGACGAGGAGATCGACGAGCTCTTCGGCCTGAAGATGGGTGCCGACGACTTCATCCGGAAGCCGTTCTCGCAGCGCCTGCTGGTCGAGCGCGTCAAGGCGATCCTGCGCCGCGCCGGCGGCAAGGACGCGAGCGCGCCTGCCCGCTCGGAGGACGCCAAGGCGCTGGAACGCGGCTTGCTGCGCATGGATCCGGAGCGGCACACCTGTACCTGGAAGGGCGAGCCGGTGACGCTGACCGTCACCGAATTCCTGATCCTGCAGTCGCTGGCGCAGCGGCCGGGCGTGGTCAAGAGCCGCAACGCGCTGATGGACGCGGCCTATGACGACGAGGTCTATGTCGACGATCGCACCATCGACAGCCACATCAAGCGCCTGCGCAAAAAATTCAATCAGGTCGATGTCGAGTTCGACATGATCGAGACGCTCTATGGCGTCGGCTACCGCTTCAAGGAAGGCTGAGACGCGCCCCGGCGCGGCCCAAGACCGCGTTTGCGCGGGCGCCGGGACAGGATATGAGCCGTTCATGGCTACGATCGAACAGGAAGGGGCTCGCGCTGGCGGGCCGCGGACGGGGCTGACGCTGCGCCGCCGCGCCGCGCTGTTCGGTCGCCGTGTCTGGCGCGCCATCTCCGGTCGGGCCGCCTCGAGCCTGACCCGGCGCATCGTCGTCCTCAATCTCGCCGGCCTCGTCGCCCTCCTCGTCGGGTTCCTTTATCTCAACCAGTTCCGCGAGGGCCTGATCGAGGCGCGCGTGCAGAGCCTGCTGACGCAGGGCGAGATCATCGCCGGGGCCATCGCCGCCTCCGCTACGGTCGAGACCGACACGATCGCGATCGATCCGGACAAGCTCTTGCAGATGCAGGCTGGCGAGAGCGGCGCCATCGCCGAGGACCCTCTGGATTTCTCGATCAACCCGGAAAAGGTCGCCCCGCTTCTGCGTCGGCTGGTGACGCCGACCAAGACGCGCGCCCGCATCTACGACAAGGACGGAATGCTGACGCTCGATTCGCGCAATCTCTATTCGCGCGGCGACATTTTGCGGCTCGACCTGCCGCGCATCGGCGAGAGTGACGAGCCGCCGCTGCTCGAGCGCACCTGGAACCTGTTCCGCAACCGGCTCGGCCGTGCCGATGTGCCGGCCTACGACGATTTCGCCAATGCCAACGGCAGATCCTACACCGAGGTCGCCCGCGCGCTGGCCGGCTCGCCGGCCAGCGTGGTGCGGGTCAACACCCGCGGCGAGACGATCGTCTCGGTCGCCGTGCCGGTGCAGCGCTTCCGGGCCGTGCGTGGCGCGCTGCTGCTCTCGACGCAAGGCGGCGACATCGACGCTGTCATCGCGTCCGAGCGCTATGCCATCTTCCAGGTCTTCGTGGTCGCGGCCGGCGTGATGATCGTGCTCTCGGTGCTGCTTGCCGGCACCATCGCCGAACCGATCCGCAAGCTGGCCGATGCAGCCCAGCGCGTCCGCCGCGGGGTCAAGTCGCGCGAGGAGGTCCCGGATTTCTCAAGTCGCCATGACGAAATCGGCCATCTCTCCGGCTCGTTCCGCGAGATGACCCAGGCACTGTACAATCGCATGGAGGCGATCGAGCGCTTCGCCGCCGATGTCGCTCATGAACTCAAGAACCCGCTGACCTCGCTACGCAGTGCCGTCGAGACCTTGCCACTTGCAAAGAACGACGACTCGCGCAGCCGTCTGCTCGCGGTGATCCGCCACGATGTGAAACGGCTCGATCGGTTGATCACCGACATCTCGGAGGCGTCGCGCCTCGATGCCGAGCTCGCACGCGACGATGCCGCTCCGCTGGACGTGGCGCAGCTCGCCGAAGCGGTCGTCTCGGTCCAGAACCAGATTCGCCGGGAAGGCCAGCCGGTCGTCGAGCTTTCGGTCGACCGGCGCGGCCAGCGGCCGGGCGGCGACCCCTTCCGGGTGTTCGGCCACGATTCCCGCCTCGGCCAGGTCCTCGTCAACCTGATCGAGAACGCCCGTTCCTTTTCGCCGAAGGACAAGCCGGTCAGGGTCAAGCTATCGCGCGTCGCCGGCGATGTGCTGATCGCGGTCGAGGACGACGGTCCGGGCATTCCGCCACATGCACTCGAGCGGATTTTCGAGCGCTTCTACACCGACCGGCCGGAGAGCGGCTTTGGCCAGAATTCCGGCCTCGGCCTCTCGATTTCACGTCAGATCGTCGAGGCCCATCGCGGTACGATCCGGGCCGAGAACCGCTACACCTCGGAGCAATCAGAGGGCGAGGACCAGCGTCTGGGTGCCCGCTTCATCGTGCGTTTGCCGGCGGCGGCGCAGCCGGCATGAGCTCTGTTCCCCCGCTCCGCCTGCATGCCGACGCCGTCGTCGTCGGCGAGGCCGGCATCCTGATCCGTGGCCCCTCGGGGGTCGGCAAGTCGAGCCTCGCTTTGGCGCTGATCGGCCTGGCGCAGCTCCAGGGCCGCTTTGCTCGGTTGGTTGCCGATGATCGCACTGAAATCACCGTCCGGGCCGGCCGCGTCGTCGCTGGGCCGGTATCGCCGCTCGAGGGGCTGGTCGAGCGGCGCGGCCTCGGCCTGACTCCGGAACCGCATCTCGCCGCTGCGGTGATCCGGCTCGTGATTGATTGCGGCTCGGAACCCGAACGCATGCCGGAGCCGGAGGCGCTGGTCGAGACCATTGCAGGCGTCACCCTGCCGCGTCTCTTCCTGCTTCCGACGGCTGGCGACGAACGTCTAGTGCTTGCAGCGCTTGCGCTCTTTGCCGGACCGGGGTGAATTGGTTTCGAGGAGTTCGAGACAAGCCTTGCCTATCTTTCGCACCTGCCGCATAAACCGCGACCTTGTCCGGGCGCCGTTGGCGCTCTCCGGTGGTACTGAATGATCGGACTCGTGCTTGTCACGCATGGGCACCTGGCGACGGAATTCCGCGCCGCGCTCGAACATGTCGTCGGCCCTCAGGCCAACCTCGCCACCATCGCCATCGCTCCCGATGACGATATGGAGGGTCGCCGACGCGACATCATCGCGGCGGTGGAGCAGGTCGAGAACGGCAATGGCGTCATCGTCCTGACCGACATGTTCGGCGGTACGCCCTCCAACCTCGCCATCTCCGTGATGGAGCCGGGCCGGATCGATGTCGTCGCCGGCGTCAACCTGCCAATGCTGATCAAGCTCGCCAGTGTGCGCGAGGAAAAGACTCTCGACGAAGCTGTCAGTAGCGCGCAGGATGCCGGCCGCAAGTATATCACGGTCGCCAGCCGCGTACTGGCGGGCAAGTGAGGTCCGGCGTGCAGGACATGCGCGAAGAAGACGTCCGCGACGAGGATTGCGATTGCTCTGAGGTCGAGATTCCGGCCGGCGCCGTCTATGGCGAGTTCCAGATCATCAACAAGAAGGGCCTGCACGCCCGCGCCACGGCGAAATTCGTGCAGTGCGCCAGCCAGTTTGATGCCGATATCACTGTCAGCCGCTGCGGCGAGACGGTCGGCGCCACCTCGATCATGGGTATCCTGACGCTGGGGGCCGGCATCGGCTCAAGCATTACCGTGGTCGCCAAGGGCGCTGATGCGAAGGAAGCGCTTCAGGCGCTCAGCGCGCTGGTCGCCGACAGGTTCGGCGAGGGCGAGTAGGCCTCTCGGCCATGTGGGGCTCCATCGTCGCATCGATGGCTTTCGCCAAAGCCATTGGCTCCGTTGCCATGCTGCTCTGTTTTTTCGTGCTTCTCTTCAGAGGGCGGATGTCCCTGCGCGCCATGCGGGAACGACGATGGCGGTGGTAGCCGTAGCCAATGCCTCGTCATGGTCGGCTTGTCCGACGACCGTCACGTCTTCCTTGATCACGGGCAGTAACGTGGGTGTTCGCGACGAGGGCGAGCATGAGGGCTGAGTCAGGCTCAGGCGCCAGCCACATAAAGACATCTTTATATCTTTGATTGCCTTCCGACGGGCACCCTGCTAGAGAGCCGCCGTCATTCAAAGCACGATCGATTGGAGCGCCCCCGTGTCGAAGCAGGATTACGTCGTCAAGGACATCAGCCTTGCGGATTACGGCCGCAAGGAAATCAACATGGCCCAGGACGAGATGCCGGGCCTGATGGCGATCCGCGCCGAGCACAAGGGCAAGGCCCCGCTGAAGGGCGCCCGCATCGCCGGCTGCCTGCACATGACCATCCAGACCGCCGTGCTGATCGAGACGCTGACCGAGCTCGGCGCCGATGTGCGCTGGTCCTCGTGCAACATCTTCTCGACCCAGGACCACGCCGCCGCCGCGATCGCCGCGTCCGGCGTGCCGGTCTTCGCCATCAAGGGCGAGACGCTGGAGGACTATTGGGAATACGTCCTGCGCACCGCGACTTGGGGCGATGGCGGCACGCCGAACATGATCCTCGACGATGGCGGCGACCTGACCATGCTGGTCATCCTCGGCGCCGAAGCCGAGGCCGGCAATGCCGCCTTCCTCGACAAGCCGGGCAATGAGGAAGAGACGATCTTCTTCAAGCTGATCAAGCGCGAGCTCAAGGCCAATCCGGGCTGGTTCACCAAGACCCGCGCCGCGATCAAGGGTGTCTCGGAGGAGACCACCACCGGCGTGCATCGCCTCTACGATCTCGCCAAGGCCGGCCGCCTGCCCTTCCCGGCGATCAACGTCAACGATTCCGTCACCAAGTCGAAGTTCGACAACCTCTATGGCTGCCGTGAATCGCTGGTCGACGCCATCCGCCGCGGCACCGACGTGATGATGTCGGGCAAGGTCGCGCTCGTCGCCGGCTATGGCGATGTCGGCAAGGGCTCGGCCGCCTCTCTGCGCCAGGCTGGCTGCCGCGTGCTTGTCACCGAGATCGATCCGATCTGCGCGCTGCAGGCGGCGATGGAGGGCTACGAGGTCGTCACCATGGAGGACGCCGCTCCGCGTGCCGACATCTTCGTGACCGCCACCGGCAACCTCGACGTCATCACCGTCGACCATATGCGCGCGATGAAGCACCGCGCCATCGTCTGCAATATCGGCCATTTCGACTCGGAGATTCAGGTCGCCGGCCTGAAGAACTTCAAGTGGGACAACGTCAAGCCGCAGGTCGACGAGGTCGAGTTCCCCGATGGCAAGCGCATCATCCTGCTCTCGGAAGGCCGCCTGGTGAATCTCGGCAACGCCACCGGCCACCCGTCCTTCGTGATGTCCTGCTCGTTCTCGAACCAGACGCTGGCCCAGGTCGAGCTCTGGAACCACCACGCCAAATACGAGAACAAGGTCTACACCCTGCCCAAGCATCTCGACGAGAAGGTCGCGGCGCTGCATCTCGCCAAGGTCGGCGCCAAGCTGACCGTGCTGAACGATGCGCAGGCGAAGTATCTCGGACTGGCGCCGACCGGCCCGTTCAAGCCGGAACTCTACCGCTACTGATCCGCGTTCTGGTCGGCAGCGGCCGGCCGAGTGACGCCATACCGCGCGGAGCCTGCCTTCGGGCAGCGGCTGCAATGATGAGAAAGCCCGGCCTCGTGCCGGGCTTTGTCGTATTCGAAGCACAATAGGGTACGTCGGGCACTACTAATAGACGTCGACTGTTGAGTGGCCTCTACTTGTTGTTTGCCGCGAGGACGCGTCGGTCGCGGCCATCGCCATTCGGCCTTTACTATCGATTAAGCACTTCCTGACGGAGTCCTGCGGTGATTACAGTGGCACTGATTCGGGCTGCCGGCAGACTTCGCATGCGGCGTCCGGTTTCGTGCAGCGGTGGCTTTGCGCAGGTTGCGGGCGTGGGTCCTTCAGGGGAGCCATGACCGGCTGCCGTGCCGATAGCACCTCGCCAATTGCGGCCACAGGCTGGCCTGGAACAGGACGGACGCAGGAATGAGACGGGCAAGGCAGGTCGGGCGGGAGATGAACGGAGCGGTCCGCTTTCTCCTGCCGGGTCTTGCCGGCGTAGCGCCGGCCCCCGCCCTCGCTCAGGTCGAGGCCATCCTGCCCGTGCGAGCCGAGTGGCTCAACGCCGGTGGTCTCTCGCTGATCTTCGTCGGACTTGTGGTCTTCGCCACGACCACCTCGGTTCTCTACGTCCGCGAGCGCTCGCGCTGGACCCGGCGGGAAGGCGAGCTCGCTGCTGGTCTAGAGGCGACGCGTGGCCACCAGGAGCGCCTCGGCGCACTGCTTGCGGCGGATCGACAGGTCGTGCTGAGCTGGAACGGCCCGAAGGCGAGCCCGGTGATCGAGGGCGATAGCGGCTTTCTCGGCATTGGCGGGTCCGCTCCGGCGCTGGCCTATGGCACCTGGGCCCCGCCGGCCGACGCGAAGCGGCTCGAACTCGCGACGGAAGCTCTCAAGGAGCATGGCGAAGCCTTTGCCTTCACCTTCAAGGCCAAGATCGGACGCTATGTCGACGCCGAGGGTCGGCCCGTGGTTGGCCGCGCCGTGATCCGCCTGCGCGAGGTCGACGGTGAGCGCGCCCGGGCGCTGGCGCTCGAGGATGAACTCGGCAAACTCGCCAGTGACCATGCCGCGTTGACGAGCTTGCTCGCCGGCGTGCCGCAGCCGGTCTGGACGCGCGCCACCGATGGTCGCCTGACCTGGGTCAATGGGGCTTACGCTCGGGCGGTCGAAGCCGCAGATGGCCAGCAGGTGGTCAAGGCTGGGCTTGAGCTCTTCGATCGCAGCGAGCGCGAGGCGGCCACGAAGGCCCGCAAGGATGGCCGCGTCTTCCAGCTGCGCGCACCCGTCGTCATGGCTGGCCAGCGCCGGATCGTCGATATCCTGGAAACACCAACGCCCTCGGGTTATGCCGGCATCGCCACCGACATGAGCGAGCTGGAGGCGGTCCGCGCCGATCTGCAGCGTCAGATGGATGCGCATGTGCGCACGCTGGACCGGCTGAAAACCGGCGTCGCCGTCTTCGACGCCTCGCAGCGTCTAGTCTATCGCAATAGCGGCTACGAAGCGCTCTGGTCGCTCGATCCCGGCTTCCTCGACAGCGCTCCGGGCGACGGCGAAATCCTTGATCGCCTGCGCACCGAGCGCCGCCTGCCCGAGCTCGGCGACTACCGGACCTGGAAGGCGCAGGTGCACGCCGCCTACACCGCGACGCGCGCCAGCGAGGATTGGTGGTATCTGCCCGATGGCCGTACCATCCATGTCGTTGCCAGCCCGAATCCGCAGGGCGGCGTCACCTATCTCTTCGATGACGAGACCGAGCGCTTCACCCTGGAATCGCGCTTCAACGCCCTCTCGCGCACCCAGCGCGAGACGCTCGATTCATTGCGCGAAGGCGTCGCCGTGTTCGGCTCGGATGGCCGCCTCAAGCTCTCCAACCCCGCCTTCGCTCAGCTCTGGAAGCTCTCGCCCGAGCGCGCCGCGTCTGCGCCGCATATCGACGAGGTTGTCAGCTTGAGCCGACCGCTCTTCCCGGACGATGCAGTCTGGACTGAGATCCGCAGCGCGGTCGCTGGCGTGCGCGATGCGCGCGAGGATTATCGCTGCCATATGGAGCGCCGCGACGGCATGGTGCTCGACTGCACCGCCGCGCCGCTGCCCGATGGCGCAACGCTGATCACCTTCGCCGATGTCACCGCCGGCGTGAACGTCGAGCGGGCGCTGACCGAACGCAACGACGCCTTGGAGCGCGCCTCGCGGCTGCGCGAAGAGTTTGTCCATCACGTTTCCTACGAATTGCGCTCGCCGCTGACCAACATCATCGGCTTCGCCCAATTGCTTGGCGAGGAGACGGTCGGCCCGCTGAACGACAAGCAGCGCGACTATTCCGGCCATATTGTCCGCTCCTCCGGGGCGCTGCTTGCCATCATCAACGACATTCTTGATCTCGCCTCGATCGACAATGGTGCGCTCGCGCTCGATCTCGAGGAGGTCGACGTCGCCAAGAGCATCGCCCAGGCTGCGACCGGGCTGCAGGACCGCCTCACCGACAGCAAGCTCAGGCTCCAGGTCGACATCGCCCCCCAGACCGGGCCGCTGCGCGCCGATCCCAAGCGCCTGCGCCAGATCCTGTTCAACCTGCTCTCGAACGCGATCGGCTTCTCCCAGCCGGGCCAGACCATCCGCGTCAGCGCCGGCCGGATAGGCGGCGAGATTCGGATCACCGTCGCCGACGAGGGCCGCGGCATCCCGGACGAGGTCAAGGAGAAGGTGTTCGACCGTTTCGAGAGCCATTCGCTGGGATCGCGCCATCGCGGCGTCGGGCTTGGCCTGTCGATGGTGCGCTCGATCGTCGAATTGCATGGCGGCCGCGTCGAGCTCGACTCCGCCCTCGGTCAGGGCACGCGTGTCACCGCGGTCTTTCCGCCTGAAGGCATGCGCATCTCGGATGCGGCGGAATGAGCGACGAGGCCGCGCGGACGGGCAGCCATGTTGTTGTCCTGTCGACCGAGGCCGCGACGGTGCGGCTGGCTCAGGATATCGCCGACATTCTCAAGACTGGCGACATCGTCGCGCTCTCGGGCCATCTCGGCGCCGGCAAGTCGCTACTGGCCCGCGCCATGCTGCGCCGCCTCACCGGTGATCCCGCTTTGGAAGCGCCGAGCCCGACCTTCACTTTGGTACAGAGCTATGACAGCCCGCCCGGGCTCCTGCTGCACGCGGATCTCTACCGCGTCCGCAGTTCCGACGAGCTCGACGATATCGGCCTGGTCGAGGATCTCGATCTCGCGATCACGATCGTCGAATGGCCGGACCGCGCCGGCACGCGCCTGCCGGCGGGCCGGCGGCTCGACATTGTGCTCGAGGTCGATCCCGAGAACCCCGAGCAGGGCAGGATCGCGACGCTCTCCGGCGGCGTGCTCTGGCGCCAGCGGCTGTCGCTCGCCATCGGCGCGCGGCAGCTGATCGACGAGGCCGGCTGGAGCGAGGCGCGGCGCGAGTTCATGCTCGGAGATGCCTCGAGCCGTGCTTATGAGCGCCTGATCAGGCCCTCGGGCGAGACCGCCATCCTGATGATCTCGCCGCCGCGGGCCGACGGGCCGGCGATCCGCCAGGGCAAGCCCTATAGCGCCATCGCCCATCTCGCCGAGACCGTCGACGCCTTCGTCGCCATGGACAAGGGTTTGCGTTCGCTCGGCCTCTCCGCGCCGGCGATCCTGGCGCAGGACCTCGTCACTGGCCTGCTGCTGATCGAGGATCTCGGCTCCGAGCCGGTCGTCGGCGAAGACGGCCCGATCCCCGAGCGTTACGAGGCCGCCGCCCGCCTTCTCGCCGAGCTGCACCGGCATGCTTTGCCGACGATCCTGCCGGTGGCGGAAGGCCGCGACCATGTTCTGCCGGACTACGACCGCGAGGCGCTCGCAATCGAGACAGAGCTGGTGCTCGACTGGTATGCCCCGCATATCGCCGGCGTGACCTTGCCGGCGGTGACGCGAGCCGAGTTCAGCCGCATCTGGGACAAGCTGTTCGACGAGCTTTTCGAGACGCCGGCGACCTGGACGCTGCGCGACTATCATTCGCCGAACCTACTCTGGCTGCCCGAGCGTGTTGGTCATGCCAGGCTCGGCCTGATCGATTTCCAGGACGCGGTGCTCGGGCACCCCGGCTATGACCTCGTCGCGCTCGGGCAGGATGCCCGCGTCGATGTGCCGGCAGCGCTGGAATTGCGACTGCTCGCCGCCTATGCCGGGGCGCGGCGCGGCACCGATCCAGGCTTCGACCTGCCGGGCTTTGCCCGCGCCTATGCGATCCTCGGCGCGCAACGCAACGCCAAGATCGCCGGCATCTTCGCGCGGCTCGACCGGCGCGACGGCAAGCCGGGCTATCTCAAGCATTTGCCTCGGATCGAGGCCTATCTGCGCCGCAATCTCGAGCATCCGGCCCTTGCCGAGCTCAAGTCCTGGTACGAGACCTACCTGCCCAAGCTCTATGCGGATCAGCCGAAGCCGGAGACGGAGGCCGACCCTGCGGAGCAGGATCGGCCCAAGCAGGACGAGGCCTGAGCCGGCTTCAGGCTGGCCCGGCGCCTTGCGTGCCGAGATAGACCGCGTAGAGCGACTGGCTCGCCGCCATGAACAGCCGGTTGCGCTTTGGTCCGCCGAAGCAGACATTCCCGCAGACCTCCGGCAGGCGGATACGGCCGATCAGCTTGCCCTCGGGGTTGAAGCAGAGCACGCCATTGTAGCCGACGGCACGGCCGGCATTGCTGGATGCCCAGAGATTGCCCTGCACATCGCAGCGCAGCCCGTCCGGCCCGCATTTCACCCCGTCGACCATGCAGTCCGCGAACAGCTTGCCGTTCGAGAGCTTATTGTCGGTACCAACGTCGAAGACATGGATGTCGCCCTTACCGCCGGGACCGGTATCGCCCGGACCCTTGCCGGTCGAGGCGACATAGAGCTTCTTGAAGTCCGGCGAGAAGCACAGGCCGTTCGGGTCGGGCACCTGTTGCTCGGTGACGACGAGGTCGACCCGGCCGCTCGGATCGATGCGGTAGCAGTTCGTCGGCAGTTCGCGCTTGTAAAAGCCGATCTCGGGTGGCTGGCCGAGCCGGGGATTGACCTTGCCGCTCGCATTGCTCGGCCCGCCGGCCGCGTCGGGCGCGCCCTCATAGAGCTGGCCGCCATAGGGCGGATCGGTGAACCAGTAGCTGCCGTCAGGATGCTGGACGACGTCGTTGGGCGAGTTCAGCCGCTTGCCGTCGAACTTGTCGGCGAGGATCGTCACCGAGCCGTCGAGTTCATAGCGCACGACGCGGCGGTTCAGATGCTCGCAGGAGAGCTGCCGGCCCTGGAAGTCGAAACTGTTGCCGTTGCTGTTGCCCGAGGGCGTCCGGAAGACGCTGACGCGGCCATCGTCCTCGAGCCAGCGCAATTGCCGGTTGTTCGGGATGTCGCTCCAAACGAGGTAGCGCCCCTGCGCGTTCCAGGCCGGCCCTTCTGCCCAGAGCGCGCCGGTCCAGAGCCGCTGGATCGGCGCATTGGGCTGGGCCAGGCCCTCGAAGGCCGGATCGACCGCGATGACATCTGGATCCCAGAAATAGGTGGTAGGCGCGCCACCGCGGCTGAAATCGCGCGGCGGGCTGGTGATCGTGCTCGGCGGCCCGGGGCGGGCCGCCGGGGCTTGCGCCAAGGCCGTGTCGGCGGCAGCGGCAAGCGCGCCTGCCCCCGCGACCTGCAACAAGCGGCGGCGCGACAGCGCCGGGCGCGTTTCGTCGATCTTGTTCTGCTGCATCGTGACCTCCCTGAGCCGGACTGTCCCGTCCTTGCGGTTAGCATCGGGAGCGCTGATTGCGGCGGTGACGTGGCGGCAAGCTGACGTTTCGTCATGGCAAGCCCTGTCCGAGCAGGGCTTCTCATCGACCTAAATCGGTTTAATGATATCGAGTCCGGAGATCGGCGCCGCGATCCGTCCTCAGGCCGCCAGATCGGCGACGAGCGCGTCGAGCAGCAATGCGCCTTCCGGCGTCGCGGCGAGCCGGCCATTCGGCTTGCGGGTGAGGAAGCCTTCGGCGATTAGGCTGCCGATCCGGTTCCCGTTGAGCTTCCGGCCGGCGAGCCCCTCGAACACGTCGAGATCGATGCCTTCGATCAGTCTAAGGCCCATCAGCAGGTATTCGTCACCCTGTGCCTCGGCCGAGAGACGCTCGTTCTCGACCAGTGCGCCGGTGCCGGCCTCGATCCGCTCCAGCCAGGTTTCGGGACGTTTCTCGGTCGATTGGGCATAGCGACCATCGGCGGTCACCAGCCGGCCATGGGCGCCCGGGCCGATCCCGGCATATTCGCCATAGTGCCAGTAGACCAGATTGTGCCGGCATTCCGCGCCCGGCCGGGCATGGTTCGATATCTCGTAGACCGGCAGGCCATGCTTGGCCGTGATCTCCTGCGTCAACTCGTAGAGCGCGGCCCCCGCATCGGGGTCGGGAATGGCGAGCTTGCCGGCCTTGTAGAGCTGCTCGAAGGCCGTGCCGGGCTCGATGGTGAGCTGGTAGAGCGAGAGATGCTCGGCGGCGTGGCTGATCGCGAGTTCGAGCTCGGCCTGCCAGAACGCCGGCGTCTGCTCCGGCGAACGGGCATAGATCAGGTCGAAGGAGTAACGCTCGAAATAGCGGCGCGCGATCGCAACCGCATCGAGTGCTTCCTGCGCCGAATGCATCCGGCCAAGGGCTTTCAGGTCGGCATCGTTCAGTGCCTGCACGCCGAGCGAGACGCGGTTGACGCCGGCCGCGCGGAAATCGCGGAAGCGCCCGGCCTCGACGCTGGTCGGATTGGCTTCCAGCGAGACCTCGCAATTGGGATCGACGGCCCAGTGCTCGCCGATCGCATCGAGGATCGCGCCGACGGTCGCGCCTTCCATCAGCGAAGGCGTGCCGCCGCCGAAGAAGATCGAGGACACCGTGCGCCCTGGCGCGAGCTGCGCCCGCTGGGCGATCTCGCGGCGGAAAGCTGCGATATAGCGCGCCTGATCCGGAGGCTGATGCCGGACATGAGAGTTGAAGTCGCAATAGGGGCATTTAGCCAGGCAGAACGGCCAATGCACATAGACGGCGAAGCCGGCATCCGCGGTCGGATGCGCCGGCACGCCGGGCCGCGCGGCAAGGGCGGCCGGAGGGCTCAAGCGGGCTGCCTCAGGCAGGCGGCAGCCAACACATGGAAGGCGCGGGCCCGGTGCGACAGGCCGGGCGAGCCGTCCTGGGGAATGCCGTGCTTCTCCTGCGCGCTCATCTCTCCAAAGGTCTTGGCATAACCGGTCGGTTGGAAGATCGGGTCGTAGCCGAAGCCGGACAACCCGCGCGGTGCATCGACGATCGTGCCGAAGACGCGCCCCTCGAACAGTTCCTGATGCCCGTCCGGCCAGGCGATCACCAGCGCGGAGACGAAATGCGCCTTGCGCTGCTCGGGCGTGGTCGCACCGCGCTTGTCGAGCTCCATCTGGACCCTGGCCAGCGCCGGGGCGAAATCCCTGCCCGGCCCGGCCCAGTTGGCCGAGAACAGGCCGGGGGCACCGTCCAGCGCATCGATGCAGACGCCGGAATCGTCGGCGAGCGCCGGCAGGCCGGAGGCTTCTGCCGCCGCCACTGCCTTGATCGCGGCGTTCTCGGCGAACATGTGGCCGTTCTCGTCGGGCTCCGGCAGGCCGAGCTCGCCGGCCGAGACCAACTCAACCCCATAGGGCGCCAGAAGCTCACGCATCTCGCGCAATTTGCCCTGGTTGTGGGTCGCGATCACGACCTTGCCGGTGAGGAGGCGGTTCGCACTCATGACGTCAGGCCACCGTCGCCTTCTGCAGGGCGACCAGCTTGCCGATGCCGCCCTTGGCGAGCTTGAGCAGCGCCATCAGCTCGTCCTCGCTGAAGGGAGCGCCCTCGGCGGTGCCCTGTACCTCGACGAGGCCGCCCGCACCGGTGATGACGAAATTCGCATCGGTCTGTGCGCCGGAATCCTCGACATAGTCGAGATCGATGACGGGATTGCCGGCGACGATGCCGCAGGAGACCGCGGCGACATGATCCTTCAGCGGATTGGCGCCCTTCAGCAGGCCGCGCCCTTCCATCCATTTCAGCGCGTCGTGCAGCGCGACCCAGGCGCCGGTGATCGAGGCGGTGCGGGTGCCGCCATCGGCCTGGAGCACGTCGCAGTCGACAACGATCTGGCGCTCGCCGATCGCGGTTAGGTCGACCACGGCGCGAAGCGAACGCCCGACCAGGCGCTGGATCTCCTGCGTCCGGCCCGACGGCTTGCCGGAGGTGACCTCGCGGCGGGTGCGCTCATGGGTGGCGCGCGGCAGCATCGAATATTCGGCTGTGACCCAGCCCTTGCCGGTGCCGCGCAACCAGGGCGGCCCCTTTTCTTCGACGGTGGCGGCGCAAAGCACCTTGGTCTCGCCGAAGCTTACCATGCACGACCCTTCCGCATAGCGGACCACGCCGCGTTCCAGCGTGACCTTGCGCATCTCGTCGGCTGCGCGCTTCGAGGGTCTCATCGTGCCATCCTGTCTTCTGAATTCGCGGCTTGTAGGCGCTTAGCGCAACAGCGGCAAGGCGAGCCGGCATGAGGACTTGATCCGGCCGCCCGCGCCGGGGACAATAGGGTATGGTCACGAGGCTGTTCACTCCGCGATGAGCGCCCATATCCGCCCGGAATCGCCCGGCGGTCTGGTCGAGATCGATCAGCGCTCGCGCGAGATCTTTCGCCAGATTGTCGACGGCTACCTGACGACCGGCGAGCCGGTCGGCTCGCGCAATATCGCCCGCCTGCTGCCGGTCGCGCTCTCGCCGGCGACGGTGCGCAATGTCATGACCGACCTTGAAATGGCCGGGCTGATCTATGCGCCGCATACGTCGGCGGGCCGTCTGCCGACAGAGCGGGGCCTGCGCTTCTTTGTCGACGGCATGATGGAGGTCGGCAATCTCACCTCGGACGAAAGATCCCGCATCGAGGTGCAGATCAGGGCGGCCGCCAGCAACCGCTCGCTGGACCAGACGCTGACCGAGGCGTCCGCCTTGCTCTCCGGCCTGTCGCGCGGCGCCGGCGTCGTCGTCACCACCAAGGCCAATGCCCGCCTGCGCCATATCGAGTTCGTCCGGCTCGATGCTGCCCGGGCGCTCGCCGTACTCGTCGCCGATGACGGCACGGTCGAGAACCGCATCCTGGCGCTGCCGCCGGGGTTGCCCGCTTCGGCGCTGGTCGAGGCCGGCAACTTTCTCAATGCCCGCATCGTCGGCAAGACGCTGGATGAACTCCGGCGCGAGATCGCCGACAGCCGCACGCTGATGGAGCGCGAGCTCGACGAACTGACCGCCAGGCTGGTCGAGACGGGCATCGCGACGAGCTCCGGCCCCTCCAGCGACCGGCACCTCATCGTGCGCGGCCAGGCCAACCTGCTCGAGGATTTGAAGGCGCAGGAAGATCTCGAGCGCATCCGCCTGCTCTTCGCCGATCTGGAGACCCAGACCGAGCTGATCGATCTGCTCTCGCGTGCCGAGGCCGGCGACGGCGTGCGTATCTTCATCGGCTCGGAGAACAACCTGTTCTCGATGTCGGGCTCGTCGATCATCGCCGCGCCATTCCGCGACGGCGGCCAGCGCATCGTCGGCGTCGTCGGCATCATCGGCCCGACCCGGCTGAACTACGCCCGCATCGTGCCGATGGTCGATTATACCGCCAAGGTGGTCGGGCGCCTGCTCGATGGCGGACGATGAGGTGGCTGCTGCGCGCCGCCGCGGTCCTGGCGGGAGTGCTGCTGATGACGGGAACAAGCGAGGCGCGGACAGGGCTGCTCGACGCGGCCGGCCGTGGCGATCTTGCGGCGGTGAACCGCCTGATCGCGGCCGGCGCCGATCTCGAAGCGCGCGACGGCCAGAGGCAGACACCGCTCCTGCTCGCTGTCGCCGGCAACCATGTCGCCATTGCCAAGGCATTGCTCGCTGCAGGCGCCAGTCCGAACGCCCAGGCCGCTAATCAAGATACGCCCTGGCTGCTCGCCGGCGCCAGCGGCCGCACCGAGATCATTGCGGCGATGTTGCCGCTCAAGCCTGATCTGACGATCCGCAATCGCTATGGCGGTAATGCCCTGATCCCGGCCTGCGAGCGCGCCCATGTCGAGACGGCAAAGCTGCTTTTGACCAGCGGCATCGACGTGAACCACGTCAACAACCTCGGCTGGACCTGCCTGCTGGAGATCGTGATCCTCGGCGATGGCGGCCCGCGCCATCGAGAGGTGGCCAGGCTCGTGCTCGATGCGGGCGCCGATCCCAACCTCGCCGACAAGGATGGCGTCAGCCCGCTCCAGCACGCCCGCAAGCGCGGCCAGAGCGAGGTCGCCAAGCTGATTGCCGCGGCGGGCGGGCGCTGAGCGCTACTCCAGCCAGTCTGTGACGAAGCGCTCGCTGGCGTGGATGTCGATCGATTCCAGCACCTCCGGCCCGAGGCTGCGGAACTTGTGCGGCACGCCGGCCGGTACGACCAGGATCTGCCCGGGGCCAGCTTCGATCTCCTGATCGCCGATCGTGTAGAGCGCCCGGCCGGAGCGCACGATGAAGGTCTCGGGATAGGGGTGGCTGTGCAGCCGCGGCCCCTTGCCCGGCTCGGCCCGAACGAAGATCAGCGAGACCTCGCCGCCGAAGCCCTGGACCTCTCCATGCCATTCGCCGGGCGTCTCGGACCAGTCCTCGCGGCGAATGGCACGCGGTTCTGCTGTCGTGCCTGCCATCTCAGCCACGCACCGCGATCGCTGCCGCGGCACCCGCCATCACGCCGCCGGTGACGCGGTTGATCCGGCGCATGGTGCGCGGGCTCGCCACCAGACGCCGCGCCCGATCGGCGGCGAAGGCATAGCCGAGCAGGGTGGTGTTGATGATCAGCATGGTCAGCACCGCGACCTCGACGAAGGCAAGCGGCGTGATCGCCTGCAGGTCGACGATAAGCGGCAGGATCGAAACGAAGAACACCATCACCTTGGGATTGCCGAGCGTCAGCGCGACGCCGCCGAGGAAGAGTCGAATGCCCTCGCCGCGCATTGCCGGTTGGTCTTCGAGGCTCTTCACCGGCGCGGTCCAGAGCTTCCAGGCGAGATAGATCAGATAGGCGCAGCCGGCGTATTTGATCGCCAGGAACAGGCCGTGGAAACTCTGCATCAGCAGCGACAGGCCGAGTACCGAAAAAGTCAGCCAGACCAGGTCGCCTGCCGCGATGCCGAGGACGAAAGGTACCGCCCGCCGGAACCCGGTCGAGAGCGAGCGGGCCACGATCGCCGCGATGCCCGGCCCCGGCGAGGCGACGGCGAGAAAATAGACACCGGCGAAAACCAGAAGCCCGGCGAGATCCATCGGCGCTCATCCCTGATGATGACGTTCTTCACGCCATGCTAGCAGCAAGCAAGCTCAGCGTCCCATCGGCATGCGTGATGGCGCGGATCAGCCGAGTTGACCAATCATGGACCGCGGCTGCTTTCAGGATACGGCACGAACCTCGCCCGGCGTAACCAGGAAGCGTTGCGCCCCATCGGGGAGATCGCCGAACAGGGCCGGGTCGGCGCCAGTCATCCAGACCTGGCAGCCAAGCTCGGCGAGCGTCGCGTAGAGCGCGGCGCGCCGGCGCGGATCGAGATGCGCGGCGACCTCGTCGAGCAGGACGAGCGGCGGTAGATCGCTCATTGTTGCGACGAGACGCGCATGAGCGAGTACGAGCCCGATCAGCAGCGCCTTCTGCTCGCCGGTCGAGCCTTGGCCCGCCGGGATGTCCTTGGCGGCATGGCGCACGGCGAGGTCGGAGGCCTGCGGCCCGGTGAGCGTGCGCCCGGCCGCCTTGTCGCGCGGGCGCATCCCAGCCAGCAGCTCGCGATAGCGGTCCTCGGCATCGAGCGCCGGCAGGCTTGCGACCAGCGCATCGATCTCGCCTTCCAGCGCGATCTCGGCCTGCGGGAACGGTGAGGCGTCATCGTGATTCTGGGCGATGATGGCGGAAAGCCGCGCTACCGTCTCGGCCCGGGCAGCGGCGACGGCGACGCCGAGCTCGGCGATCTCGCGCTCGACCGCGTCGAGCCAACGCTGCTGATGCGGGCTTTCCTCGAGGATGCGGTTGCGCGAGCGCAGCGCCTTTTCGAGCGCGTTCGAGCGCGTGCCGTGGCCGGGATCGACTGCGAGCACCAGCCGGTCGAGGAAGCGGCGGCGCTCGCCGGCCGAGCCGCGGAACAGCCCGTCGAGATCGGGCGTCAGCCAGACCAGGCGCAGATAATCGCTGAAGGCGAGCGCCGAACCGGCCGAGACGCCGTCGATGCGGGCGATCCGTGCCCGGCGCCCCTCGGCATCCGGCGGCTCCAGCCCGATGCCGAGCCTTCCCCCGTCATCGGTGAGCGCGATCGAGACAGCAAAGCCGCCATCGCCGGGCTGGCGCGCCATATCCGAAAGGTCGGAGCGTCTCAGGCCGCGGCCGGGCGCGAACAGCGAGAGGGCTTCGAGCAAATTGGTCTTGCCGGCGCCGTTCTCGCCGCACAGCGCAACGAGCCGGCCCTCGATCGCAAGATCGAGGGCCGGATAGGAGCGGAAATTCTGCAAAGTGAGGTGGGCGACCGCGGTCAAGACGCTCTGCCGGGATCAGACCCGCATCGGCATCAGCACATAAAGGGCCGAAGCGCCTTCGCGGTCCTGGATCACCGTCGGCGAGCCCGGATCGGCGAGCTTGAGCAGGGCGGTGTCACCGTCGAGCTGGGCGGCGATGTCCATCAGGTAGCGCGCGTTGAAGCCGATATCGAGCGGGCCGGCATCGTAGTCGACCTCGATCTCCTCGGTCGCCGAGCCGGAATCGGGATTGGTCACCGAGAGCGTCATGCGGCCATCGGCCATGGAGAGCTTTACGGCGCGGCCACGCTCGGACGAAATCGTCGAGACGCGGTCGACGGACGCGGCGAAATCGCCCCGGTCGACGGTCAGCAGCTTGTCGTTTCCGGACGGAATGACGCGCTGATAGTCGGGGAAGGTGCCGTCGATCAGCTTCGAGGTCAGCACGACCTCCGCCGTGGCGACCCGGATCTTCGTGGCCGAGAGCTCGATCTGGACTTCACTCTCGCCATCTTCCAGCAGCTTCTGGATCTCGGACACCGCCTTGCGCGGCACGATCACCCCGGGCATGCCGAGCGAGCCCTGCGGGGCAGCCGTGTCGACGCGGGCGAGGCGATGGCCATCGGTCGCGACCGCGCGCAGCACCGGGCGCCCATCGACATCGATGGCGTGCAGATAGATGCCGTTGAGATAGTAGCGCGTCTCCTCAGTCGAGATCGCGAACTGGGTCTTGTCGATCAGGCGCTTGAACTCGCCGGCCGGCAGCACGAAGCGATGCGCCATCTCGCCGGCGGTGATGTCCGGGAAGTCGCTCTCCGGCAAGGTTTGCAGAGTGAAGCGCGAACGGCCCGAGCGCAGCAGCATCTGGCCGGTCTCGCCGGTGGTCTCAAGCGAGACCTGGGAGCCGTCCGGCAGCTTGCGCACGATGTCGTAAAGCGTGTGCGCCGGCACCGTGGTCGCGCCGGGCTCGATCACGTCGGCCGGCACGGTCTCGACGACCTCGATGTCGAGATCGGTGGCTTTCAGCTTCAGCCCGTCCTCGCTGCCGCGCAGCAAGAGGTTGGACAGGATCGGGATCGTGTTGCGCCGCTCGACCACACGATGGACATGCCCGAGCGACTTCAGGAGCGTGGAGCGTTCGACCGTAACCTTCATGGGCGTCTTCTGGCGTGCTGGCGCCCGCGCGGCAAGGCGCGCGGGCGAGAGAATGGCCCGCGACATTGCCGGAGGGCCGGTTCCCGCGCAAGGGCAGGAATGCCCGCAATCACAGCTAACACGAGAGGTGGGCTCACTCCTGCAGCATGCGCTTCAGCAGGTCGACCTCGTCATGCAGCAGCCGGTCCTCGACGATCGCCTTCTCGATCTTGCGCACGGCATGCAGCACGGTGGTGTGATCGCGCCCGCCAAAGCGCCGGCCGATCTCCGGCAAGGAACGCGGCGTCAGCGCCTTGGCGAGGTACATCGCGATCTGGCGCGGCTTGACTACTGCTGCGGTGCGGCGCTCCGACAGGATATCGGCGCGGCTGACATTGTAGCGGGTCGCGACCAGCTTCTGGATGTCCTCGATCTTGACGCGGCGCGGCTCACGCGTCCGCACCAGATCGCGGATCGCCGCCTCGGCGGTCTCCATTGTCACCGTCGCCCCGGTCAGCGTCGCATGCGCCAGGATACGGTTGGCGGCGCCGTCGAGGTCGCGGCCATTGGTGGCGACCGCCCGGGCGACGTAGGCAATCACATCCGGGTTGACGTGGAAGCTCGGATGGGCAGCTTTCAGCCCGTCGAGCCTGGTCGTCAGGATCTTGACGCGCAGCGCCTCGTCGAGTTCGCCGATCTCGACGACGAGGCCGCCGGCGAGCCGCGAGCGGATGCGCTCGTCGAGCGCCTCCAGATCTGTAGGCAGCCGGTCGGCGGCGACGACGATCTGCTTGCCGGCGTCGATCAGCGCGTTGATCGTGTGGCCGAACTCCTGCTGGATCGAGCGGCCCTGGATGAACTGAACGTCATCGACGATCAAGAGGTCGATGCCGCGCAGCTTCTCCTTGAAGGCGAGCGCCGTCTGCGACTTCAGCGCCGCGACGAAGCCGTACATGAAGCGGTCGGCGGTGAAATAGGCGACACGCTTGCCGTGCTGACGTGCATCCTGGGCGATGGCCTGGATCAGGTGCGTCTTGCCGAGGCCGACACCGGCATGGAGGTAGAGCGGGTTATAGGGCGTCGAGCCGGCCGGCGCGGCCGAGATCCGCTCGGCCGCGGCGAAGGCGAGCGCATTCGACTTGCCGACGACGAAGCTCTGGAAGGTCATGCGCCGGTCGAGCAGCGTGCCATTGGCGTCCATGGCATCGCGCTCGCCGGACTGATGGGTCGCAGAGGCGGGAGCAGTCTCTGCGACGGGAGCAGTGGCACGGGGCTGAGCCAGGCGTGCTCGCTGTGCCGAGGTGTCACGGCAGGGCTCGGAGCTATCCCGCGCCACCTGGCGCACCGAGAGGGCGATCCCATGGAGGGCATCGAGCTCCGCCATGCAATGCGCCCGCAGGCGCTCTGCATAGTGTGCTTCGAGCCAGCTCTTCAGAAAGCGGGTCGGGACGGTGAGATGGGCGACGCCTTCGACGATCGCACCGATCTCGACGCGGGCGAACCAGCTGGAGAAGACGTCTTCGCCGAGCTCGGCGCGCAGACGCCGGCGGACCCTGTCCCAGCGATCCTTGATCCCGGCAGCACCCGTCGGTTCGCTCAGGACAAGTCCCGTCAGCACCGTGGTGGTGGTTGCGTCGGTCAAGTTGCCAGTCTCCATCCGCTCGAACATTCCAATTGCCCCGTTTCAGTGCCACGCACTTGACCACCCCGTTCTGGGGTTGGTTGTGCAATATTTTCGGTTTTAGAAAAAGCATCGCTCTCCTCGTCGGCGAAAAACGCCGCGAAGCGAGGTCATCCCAACGCTTTTTCGGGTAGTGCCGCGCGCTCTGAAAGTTCAGTTGCGGCTGCGCTTCATTTCAAGGAATTTAAATCTTTGAGACATAAAAGCTCATTCTTCCAACCCCGCCTGGTTGTAAGCCAAAACCATCAACAATTCTTAGGAGAGCCGGCCGTACATCTCTGTCCGCCCGGCGATGAAAAAGACCTTACAGGGCCGTCTCGAACGGGAGCAATATCCCCCTCAGCCGGCTTCGCGGATCAGGGGGCAATGACCCCCTCTCTGACCTACCGGTAAGTGCCTCGCAATCAGTTGGGGAAGTTAAGCTTTTCTTTACCGGCGAGGTCTCGCGCCGGCTCCGAATCTTTTTTTTTGAAGGGGGTGGTCTACCCCTTCCGGGGGAGGGTGATTCCTCAAGGCGAATTGCTTTGCCCACTAAGGTCATGAAAAATATGGAGGAATTTTGTGCGGTCAAAAGCTCGAAACGGGGTGGTTTGCGACCTCTAAAACTACATCGAAGTCAAGCTGGTAAAGCAGTGGAAAGATTGCGGAATCTGCGTTGACAGCTGGTGTTGCGCCGCAGCATCGGGGACGCCTTCCGCCAGCGATCCGGCAAACAAAAAACCCGGCCTCGCGGCCGGGTCGAAATCAGCTGAAAGCCGTTCTACGGAACGGTGATCAGGAAGCCAGCGCGCTCACGCGATGAGCCAGACGCGAAACCTTGCGCGAAGCGGTGTTCTTGTGAACCACGCCCTTCTGCGCGGCCCGCATGATCTCCGGCTGAGCGGCCTTCAGCGCGGCTGCGGCAGCAGTCTTGTCACCGGAAGCGATCGCCTCCTCGACCTTGCGCAGGAAGGTGCGCACGCGGCTGCGGCGCGCCTTGTTCACTTCGGTGCGCCGCACGATCTTGCGCGCGGCCTTCTTGGCCGAAGTCGTGTTGGCCATGGTCTGTCCTCGTCCTCATCGCGGTGAGCGCCTGGCTATCCGCCGGCTGGCACGACCACGAACCTTCGATTGAAAATGCGAGCGACGGTCCTGCCGGAGCAAGACCGCCGCGAGGCCCGACCCTATAGTTCCTGCCGCGCTTGGCGTCAACGGTGGAATCGCTGGCGGTTTCAAACCGCCTTGCGGCGGACCGCCACGGCCTCGATCTCGATGAGATAGCCATGGTGCAGCTCCGGCACCGGAACGACGGCGCGTGCCGGCTTATGCGAGCCGAAAACCTCGGCATAGACAGCGTTGAAGTCAGGCCAATGCGCGGCGCCGACCAGATAGGCGGTGACCTTCAGCACATCGGCCGGGCCGCAGCCGGCGGCGGCGAGCACGGCGAGGAGATTGTCGAGCGCCTGGCGCGCCTGCGTCGCGAAGGGCTCGCCGACGGTGTGGCTGCCATCGGGACGCGGCGCGAGCTGGCCGGAGACGAAGACGAGGTCCTTGTAGGCCACCGCCTGCGAATAATGCCCGGCCGGCGCCGGCACATCAGGCGACAGGATCGTCTCGATCTCGCTCACGCGCCCTCACCGACGAAACGGGCGAAGCTGGCGAGGTCGACATTGCCGCCACTCAGGATGACGCCGACGCGCTTGCCTTCGACCGGCACCGCCCCGGTGAACGCTGCGGCCGCGGCGAGGCAACCGGTCGGCTCGACCACGAGCTTCATCCGTTCGGCGAAGAAGCGCATCGCCGCGACAAGCGCTGCATCCGGCACGGTGACGATGTCCTCGACGAGATCGCGGATGATCGGGAAGGTGTAGTTGCCGAGGAAGGGCGTCTGGGCGCCGTCAGCGATGGTCTTGGGCACGTCGATCTTGACGATCTCGCCCTTGCGCAGCGACTGCTGGCCGTCATTGCCGGCCTCCGGCTCGACGCCATAGACCTTGCAGCCGGGGTTGAGCGCCCTGGCCGCCAGCAGTGCACCGGAAAGGAGCCCGCCGCCGCCAAGGCAGACCAGCAAGACGTCGAGCTCGCCGGCCTCCTCGATCAATTCCTTGGTCGCCGTCCCCTGGCCGGCGATGACCTCGGGATGATCATAGGGCGGAATCAGCGTCAGCCCGCGCTCGGCCGCCAGCCGGTCGCCGAGCGCGAGCCGGTCCTGGGTATAGCGGTCATAGGTCACGACCTCGGCGCCATAGCCCTTGGTCGCCGCGACCTTCGCCGCGGGTGCATCCAGCGGCATGATGATCGTCGCCGGCGCGCCGAGCAATTTGCTGGCATAGGCGATCGCCTGGGCATGATTGCCGGAGGAATAGGTCAGCACGCCGGCCTTGCGCTGCTCCGGCGTCAGCGCCGCGATCGCATTGTAGCCGCCGCGGAACTTGAAGGCGCCCATGCGCTGCAGATTCTCGGCCTTGAAGACGAGATTGGCGCCGGTTCGCTCATTGGCCGTGCGCGAGGTTAGCGCCGGCGTGCGATGGGCGACGCCGGTGATGCGTTTCGCCGCCGCCTCGACATCGGCGTAGGTCGGCAGTGCGATGCCGTCGGTGAGGGAGCGGGCTACGGCGGTCATGGCAATTCCTGCGTGCTTGCGATCAGCATGCATGGTGTCAGCAGCGGAGCCGGCCATTCAAGTGAAAGAACGTGACCCCGGCCATGCACGGCGCTGATCGGCCGGGGTCTCCCGTCTCAGCGGTTCTTGAACTCGGGCTTTCGCTTCTCGATGAAGGCGGCCATCCCTTCCTTCTGGTCGTGCGTGCCGAACAGCGCCGAGAAGACGCGGCGCTCGAAGCGCAGCCCCTCGGCCAATGTCGTTTCGAAGGCCCGGTTGACCGATTCCTTGGCTGAAAGCAGCGAGGGCAGCGACTTTGAAGCAATCTGGTCGGCCGCCTTGAGCGTCTCGGTCATCAGATCGGCGAGCGGAACGATGCGGGCGACGAGCCCGGCGCGCTCGGCTTCGGTCGCATCCATCAGCCGGCCGGTGAGGCAAAGATCCATCGCCTTGGCCTTGCCGATCGCATGGGTCAGGCGCTGGGTACCGCCGGCGCCGGGGATGACAGCGAGATTGATTTCGGGCTGGCCGAACTTGGCGTTGTCGGCGGCGATGATGAAATCGGCCATCATGGCGAGCTCGCAGCCGCCGCCGAGCGCAAAGCCCGCGACCGCGGCGATGATCGGCTTGCGGCGCTGGCCGATCCGGTCCCAGTCGGCGAACTTGTCGTCGAGATAGGTGCCGGGATAGCTGCGCTCCTGCATCTGCTTGATGTCGGCGCCGGCGGCGAAGGCCTTCTCCGAGCCGGTCATGACGACGCAGCCGATCTCGTCATCGCGCTCGAAACCATCGAGCGCCGCATTGATGTCGGCGATCAGCTGGACGTTCAGCGCATTCAAGGCCTGTGGCCGGTTCAGCGTGATGATGCCGACCTTGCCCTTCACCTCGACGAGAATGGTCTCATAAGCCATGGCGGCCTCCCGGATGATCCTGTCGCCGCAGCTTTAGCGGGTGGTGGTGCGGCAAGTCCATGCGCGCCGGTGCAAGCCGGGATGGGGCTGCGCGTGCGCGGACCAAGCGCGAGGAAACCTGCTGCCCGGTTCGGGCGTTTTATTCCGTTAGCCTTCGCGTAGCCGTCCAGGGAGCCTGCAATGCCAGCCGAGACGAGAACCGACACGGCCTCGCGGCTCATCAAGGCTTCGCCGGGCGCGATCTACAACGCCTTCGTCGATCCCGCCACTCTGAGCCGATGGCTGCCGCCGCAGGGGATGCGGGCCCGGATCGAGCGTTTCGAGCCGCATCCTGGCGGCAGCTACCGCATGGTCCTGACCTATGACGATCCGGCCGGTGCGCCTGGCAAGGCCAGTGCCGACAGCGATATCGTTGAGGGTCGCTTCGTCGCGCTCGAACCGCGCGAGCGCATCGTCTGGGAGGTTGGCTTCGTCTCAGATGATCCGGCTTTCGCCGGCACGATGACGATGAGCTGGCGCTTCAAGGAGGTCCGTGACGGGACCGAGGTGACGATCCTGTGCGAGAATGTGCCGATCCGCATCGGCAAGGCGGATCACGATGCCGGCTTGCGTTCGACGCTGGAGAACCTCGCCCGCTTTATCGAGACGGCCTGATCCGCCAGCCTTCAGTTTGCCGGTCCGGCCTCGGCAAGAAGACGACGGAATGCCGATGGCGTTGTGCGCGCACGCCAGGCGGAGATCAGCCTGTCCGCATTGACCTCGGGCTGAACTGCCGAATCCAGCTCGGCGTCATAAAGGCAGTAGCTATGGATCTGGTGATAGTCGCGGCGGGCATCGCCGACCTTCCGGTCGCCGCGCGCGATCTCGCGGCGCTCCAGCTCGGCGAGGTCGCAATGCAGGCCGACAAAGAAGACGTCTTCGTTTGCGAGCAGGCATACCAGCCGCAGCAGCCAAGCGCGGCTCTCCATGATGTGCTCGACGATCAGGTTGTTGCCGCAACGGATATAGGCCAGCAGCGACTGTTCGAAGCCCTCGAAGAAGGCGTCGCGCATCGCGGCCCACTGGAACTCGCCGCTGCGGATGCGCGCGGTCGGCAAAACACCCGCATCGCGCAAATGGTCGATCGAGATATGCCAGAACGGTTCCTCGATCTGGGCCTGGACGGCCCGTGCCAGCGAGGACTTGCCGCTACTCGAGGCGCCGTTGAGCAGGATGATCTTGCCGGGCGGGCGAACGGCGTCGGGCATGTCGTGTCCTCAAGCCCGCTTCTGGCAGCTCTCGCAATAGAAGGTCGAGCGACCCGACTGCACCAGCCGCTTGACCACATGCCCGCAGCCCGGCGTGACGCAAGGGTCGCCCTCGCGGTCATAGACCTTGAAGCGATGCTGGAAATAGCCGAGCGAGCCGTCGGCATGGGCGAAGTCGCGCAAGGTCGAGCCGCCGGCGGCGATCGCCTCCTCCAGGACGTCGCGGATGATCTGCGCCAGGAGATGGGCCTTGTCGCGCGGCTTGCCGGTCGGGGTCGCCAGCGAGCCGGCCTCGGCCTCCGGATGCAGGCCGGCGCGGAACAGCGCCTCGCAGACATAGATATTGCCGAGTCCCGCGATCAGGCGCTGGTCGAGCAGCGCGGCCTTCAGCGGCGCGATCTTCCCGGAGAACAGTTTGGCCAGCAGTTCGCCCGACAATTCGTTGCCGAGCGGCTCGATGCCCATCCCGGCGAAGTGTTTCGACGTTTCCAGCCCGGCGCGCGGGACGAGATCCATGAAGCCGAAGCGGCGGACGTCGTTATAGGTGACCCGCGCGCCAGAGCCGAGATGGAAGACGACATGGTCGTGGACGAGATGCCGGCCGATCTCGTTGTAATAGGCGCCGGGCTCGGTCGGTGGCGTTCCCGGTGCTTCGACGATGAAGCGCCCGCTCATGCCGAGATGCATCACGAGCGCCTGCCCGTCGTCGAGATCGGCAATCAGGTATTTCGCCCGCCGCGACAGGGCTTCGATGCGCCGCCCGGTCAGGCGCTCGACGAAGCGCTCGGGCAGGGGGAAGCGCAGATCGGGCCGGTTCTGCTCGATCTTGGCGAAGCGCTCGCCGAGCATGGCGGGCTCCAGCCCGCGCCTGACGGTTTCGACCTCGGGAAGTTCAGGCATGGCATCGGCTCTTCAGCATGCGTCGAGAGGGCCCGCGACAACGGCCCAGCCTTTCGCTATTCATCGCCTCACCCGAACACAAGAGCGGCCCAACCGTGACAGCAGCCTCCGACACCACTCATTTCGGCTTCGAGAACGTGCCGCTCGGCGAGAAGCAGGCCAAGGTCGACGACGTCTTCCACAAGGTCGCGGGCCGCTACGACCTGATGAACGACCTGATGTCGGCCGGGCTGCATCGCGCCTGGAAGGAGGCGCTGCTGACCGCGCTGAAACCGCCGCGCGACCGGGCCTTCCACCATCTCGACGTGGCCGGCGGCACCGGCGATGTCGCCTTCAAGGTGCTGGAGGAGGGCGGGCCGCAGACCGAGGTCACCGTGCTCGACATCAATGCCGAGATGCTCGCCGTTGGGCGCGAGCGGGCGCAGAAGCGTTTTCCCGACGATGAGCGCATCCGCTTCGTCCAAGGTAATGCCGAGGAGCTGGCGCTGCCGGACGCGTCCTTCGACACCTATACGATCGCCTTCGGCATCAGGAACGTGCCGCGCATCGAGAAGGCGTTGGCGGAGGCCTATCGCGTGCTGAAGCGCGGCGGCCGTTTCCTCTGCCTCGAATTCAGCCATGTCGACGTGCCGCTGCTCGACAAGGTCTACGAGGCCTATTCCTTCAACGTCATCCCACCGATGGGCAGGATGGTGACCGGCGAGGCCGAGCCCTACCAGTATCTGGTCGAGTCGATCCGTAAATTCCCGCGCCCGCAGGTCTTCGCCAACATGATTGCGGACGCTGGCTTCCACCGCGCCAGCTTCACGCCGATGACCGGTGGCGTCGTGGCGCTGCATTCCGGCTGGAAGCTGTGACGGGCGCTGCCGCCGCATGATCTCCGCGCTCGCCCATCTCGCCCGCTCGGCGCGGGTCGGTTTCGTGCTGGCGCGCGAGGGCGCCCTGGCGCTCGTCGATCCTTCGGTGCTGCCGCCGGCGGCGCGTGGCCTGATCGCGCTTGGCCGCCTGATCGAGCGGCGCGGCGCCGGCTCATCCGCGACGCGTCTTGCCGCTGCGCTGACGCGGCTCGGCCCGTCCTATGTCAAATTCGGCCAGTTCCTGGCGACCCGGCCCGATGTCGTCGGCATGAAGATCGCCGAGGACCTCTCGGCGCTGCAGGATCGGATGGCGCCCTTCCCGATGGCGCAGGCGCGCGCCGCGATCGAAGCCGCCCATGGCGAGCCGGTCGAGGCGATCTTCGTCGACTTCAGCGAACCGGTGGCGGCCGCCTCGATCGCTCAGGTTCACCGCGCGCGCCTCAAGGACGGCTCCGAGGTCGCGGTCAAGATTCTCCGGCCCGGTATCCGCGACCGTTTTCATCGCGACCTCGCTTCCATGCGCTTCGGGGCGCAACTGGCGGAAGCGCGTTCGCCCGAGGCGCGCCGCCTGCGTTTCGTCGCCATCGTCGAGACGCTGGCACGCTCGGTCACCATGGAGATGGATCTGCGGCTGGAGGCGGCGGCGCTCTCGGAGTTCACGGAGAATACCAAGGAGGATGCCGATTTCCGCGTGCCGGCGCCGGACTGGCAACTGACCGCGCGCGAGATGCTGGTCGACGAATGGATCGACGGCATCCGCCTATCCGATGTCGAGGCGCTCCGCGCCGCCGGCCATGATCTGCCGGCGCTCGGCCGCAACGTCATCCAGTCCTTCCTGAAGCACGCCATCCGCGACGGCTTCTTCCATGCCGACATGCACCCCGGAAACCTGTTCGTCGATGCTGAAGGCCGGCTGGTTGCGGTCGATGGCGGCATCATGGGCCGGCTCGGCCACAAGGAGCGGCGCTTCCTCGCCGAAATCCTGTTCGGCTTCATCACCCGCGATTACCGGCGCGTCGCCGAGGTACATTTCGAGGCGGGCTATGTCCCGGCCCATCATTCGGTCGACGATTTCGCCCAGGCGATCCGCGCCGTCGGCGAGCCGATCCACGACAAGCGCGCCGATGAGATCTCGATGGCGAAGGTGCTGACGCTCCTGTTCGAGATCACCGGCCTGTTCGACATGGCGACGCGCACCGAGCTCGTCATGCTGCAGAAGACCATGGTGGTCGTCGAAGGCGTCGCCCGCACGCTCGATCCGCATCTCGACATGTGGACCACGGCCGAGCCGGTCGTGCGCGATTGGCTGACCCGCAATCTCGGGCCGATCGGCAAGCTCGAGGATGCCGGCCGCAGCGTTCGCACCCTCGTCGGCAGCCTCGCCAACCTGCCCGAAACGGTCGGCCGGGCTGAGCGCGTCCTGGGACAGCTCGAGGATTCCTCGCGTCATGGCTTCTCGCTCGACGAGGCCAGCGTGCAGGCGATCGGCCGGGCGGAAGCCGCGCGCAATCGCTGGGGCAACTGGGCGCTCTGGCTGATCGCAGCGCTACTCGCCTGGATCGTGTTCTTCGACTAGCGGTCGAGAGACACCTGCTCGGGCGCGATTGGAAACCATTTTAGCGGTTTCAACTTTACAAGCGCCGACCCCTCGGGATTCCTTTAGGGCAAGGCCGGGGCTGACTTCGCATGGCGCACGCGCCCGAGCGACAGCAACCAAAGAGCCGCTTTCCTCAGGTTGCGTCGTTCAGGAGTCGCGTCATGTATCGCCTTCTCGGCATTCTGGCCTTTCTATGCGCGTCATTCGCCGGCCTCGCTTCGGCTGAGGCCAAGCTCGACGTCCGCGTCGACATCGTCGCCCAGCGCATGAGCGTCGCCACAAGCGATGGCGAGGTCTACAATTGGGCGATCTCGTCTGGCCGCAAGGGTTTCCGCTCGCCCAACGGCGTCTATCGCCCGACGCGACTCGAGCGCAGCTGGTATTCGCGCAAATATGGCGGGGCGATGCCCTATTCGGTGTTCTTCCGCGGCGGCTATGCCATCCACGGTACCACCGCCGTCGGTGCACTCGGCCGCCCGGCCTCGCATGGCTGCATCCGCCTGCATCCGGCCAACGCCGCCAAGCTCTTCGCGCTGGTCAAGAAGCACGGCGCCGGCAGCACCCGCATCGCCCTGAACGGCGCTGCGTCGGACAATCTCTCGCGCTTCGCCAAGGCGTCCTCGGGCACGAAGCACACCATCGCCAAGGCCAAGATCAAGACGCAGAAGGCCGTGCTCACGGCCAAGCAGCAGCGCCAGGGTCCGGCCTGGGGCGAGGCCCGCGAGCAGATGCTGCTCAGGCCGGCTATCCCTGCCGGTGCGATCGGCTTTCAGCCACTCTCGGGGACGGGCTGGCGCTAGCTAGATCGCCTCAGCGGCGATCCGCACCCAACCTGCCAGGGTCTCGCCCGGCTGAAGCCGGGCGAGCGGCGAGACCTCGCGCACGATCCGTTCGCTCGGGGCACCGGCGGCATGGCTCTGCGGCTCGACGCAGAGGAAATCGACGCCAGCCGGCGCCCAGACCACTGGGCAGCGCAGGCTCTCGCTCGCGCTCAGCGTGATCGCGAGGCCGGTCGAGGGTGTCTCGATCCGGGCCGTGCCGTCCCAGCCCAAAAGGCTCCAGGCGCTTTCCGCATCAGTGGCGAAGACCGGGTTCCCGGCATAGGGCCCGCCATCGGCGAAGGCTTGCGTGCCGGTGGCGCGGAACTGGTCGCCGAAGATCAGCGCGCCGGTCGCGGTCATACCAAGACGGGTGTCGGCGGCGCAGGGAAACCAGGGATGCAAGCCCATGCCGAAGGGGAGGGCTTGATCGGCCTCATTGGTCAGCGAGAGCGCGACGGTCATACCGCTCTCACCCAGCCGGATTTCCTGTTTTGCCAGGTAGCGATAGGGATCGGGGCCGGCACTACGCCGGTGCACCAGCACGGTATGGCCGGTGCCCTGTTGCTCGACCTGCCAGGCGGACTGCCAACCGAAGCCATGGATCGTGCCGGCAGGATTGTTTGATGGCACGGTGAACCGGGTATGGCCGTCGTCGATCATGCTGTCGAAAGCGCGGTTGGCGAAGGGCAGCATCGCCCATGCGCCGAACTTGTTAGGCGTTTCGGTTTGCGGCGTCAGCCCGGCTGGCGCGTGCAGCAGCGGCCGCGTCGTCCCGTCTGATCCCTGCCATTCGAGCGCCGCGATCATGCCGCCGGCCTGCGGAGCGATATGAGCGGAGTAATGGCTCGCCGAGAGAATCAGCATTGCGATGTCCTTCAGGCCGTCTGGCTGCGGCAAGGCTAGATGGCGCAGAACCGCGTGCAGCGCGAGACGATTTTCTTCGGCATCCGATTGCAGGCAGGTCCGGTCTCATCGGTAGCGAGGCGATACGATCCAGTTCGATGAGCGGCCAGTTGGATTAGATCGCTGATGCCGCCAAGACTATCGGGGTCAGCGAAGGCCGTTCTGGATGTGACCGTGCGACGCGAAACCGTTCTGCTTCCTGTAACCGTCTTCGGCTGGCTGTTCTGTGCGGGCGCGATGGCCGAGACGCCGGCTGCCCGGCCGGCGCCGGAGCAACTCGATCTGCCGACCCTGCAGAAACAGGCCGGCCGAGGCGATGCGCCGGCGCAGTTCGAGCTCGGCAAGCGCTACCAGCATGGTCAGGGCGTCCGAAAGGACCCGCGGCGTGCGCTCGGTCTCTATCGGCAGGCGGCCGAGCAGGGTCATCCGCCCTCGATCAACAATCTGGCGGCTGCCTATCTGATGGGAGACGGCGTGCTGCGCGACGAAGCCAGAGCGCAGGCGCTGTTCGAGCGTGCCGCCGCGGGCGGCAACATGGTGGCCCAGCACAATCTCGGCCTGCTTCTGTACCGGCGCGGCAATGCCGAGGCAGACCCGCTCGCCTTCACCCGTTTCACGCAGGCAGCACAGCAAGGCCATATCGGCGCGATGCGTGCCCTGGTGACCCTCTATTCGAAAGGGCGCGGCACGGAACGGGACTACACTGCGGCGCTAAGTTGGATGCGTAAGGCCGAGGCCGCCGGTTGCGTCTCGGCCAAGACTGACCTGGCCAAGGCCTATCAGTATGGCTACGGCGTGCCGATGGACCTGCCCGTCGCCGTAGCGCTCTATCGCCAGGCCGCGGAGGCGGGCGACGTGCCGGCGCAACACAACCTCGGGGTTCGTTACGCACGCGGCGAAGGCGTCCCGCGCGACAATGCCGAGGCGCTGCGCTGGTTCCGCAAGGCCGCCGACCAGGGCTTTGCCCGGTCCTTGAGCGCACTCGGCACGATGTATGCCAGCGGTGCGGGCGTCGCCCGGGATCCTTCCGAAGCCGCGCGCCTTTATCGGCTCGCTGCCGAGCGTGGCGATGCCGACGGCCAGACCAATCTCGGCCGCGCTTATGTCGAAGGCAAGGGCGTCGGGGCCGATCCGGTCGCCGCCTTCGTCTGGCTGACACTGGCCGCGCGCCAGAACGGAACCGACGCCAAGGCGGATCTAGCCAAGCTGCTGCCCAGGCTCGATGCCGCTCAGATCGGGCGCGGCAATGCCGCAGTCGGTCGCTGGCGTCCGCAGCCGGCCTCCGGCAAGGTCGGACCATCTGACAGGGAGTTGGGATGCGAGAACGGTTGAGAGTGCTTCGAGGCTGGGCCGCGCTCGCCATGGCATTGCTACTCACCTCTGCAACGAGTGCCTTGGCCCAGACCAGCCGCGAGGCGCGCGCCTGCTTCGGCACCAACAAGGCCGACGAGCTTCTGGCCCGCTGCCAGGCGGTCATTGCCCGCGGCGACCGTGAGCCGCCGGCTGTCCGGGCGCGAGCCCATAGTCGCCTCGCCGACGTCTTCCGCGAGCGCGGCGAATCCGACCGGGCCATCCAGGAGCTGAATGCGGCGATCGCGCTGGCGCCGGGAGAGGTGCGCTACCTCGCCAACCGGGCTGTCTCCTTCTCCGACAAGGGGGAGAGGACGAAGGCGATCATCGACTACAGCGCTGCTATCGCTCGGGATCCGAAGAACGCGCTGCTCATCTTCAATCGCGGCGTCGATTACGCCGCCGGTGGTGAGTTCGATCTCGCCATCGCCGATTTCTCGCAGGCGATCGTGCTCAAACGCGACTTCACCGAGGCTTTCGACAATCGTGGCGCTGCCTTCTTTCACAAGAAGGAGTTCGACAAGGCCGCGGAGAATTTCTCGCAGGCGATCACGCTCAACTCGAAATTCGCCAACGCCTGGTACAATCGCGGCGTCCTTCTGGCCGAGCAGAACAAGCTCGATCTCGCGCTCAAGGATTTCGACGAGGCGGTGAAGCTGGCGCCGAATGACGCCTCGGTCCGGGTGAAGCGCGGCAAGGTGCTGTTTCTGCAGGGCGAGCTCGGCCGCGCCATCGCCGAGTTCAACCTGACCTTGCGCCTCGCGACGGGCTCGGTCGAAGCCTATCAGCTGCGGGCGGCCACCTACATGAAGCTGAAGCAGCCGCAGCGTGCGATCGCCGACTACACCAACCTTCTGCGCCTGACCCCGAACGATGCCGGCGCCTTCTATAATCGCGGCACCGCCTATTTTCAGAGCGGCGATAGCGAGCGTGCTGTGCTCGACTTCAACGACGCCCTGCGCCTGAAACCGAACGATCCGGCGACGCTGACGGCGCGGGCCGAAGCCCGCACTCCGCTTGGCAATGACGAGGCTGTTCTCGCCGACCTCGCGGCAGCGCTCGTCAGCGACCCGAAGTTCGCCCGGGCTCTCGTGGTTCGCGGCAACCTGTTGGCCCAGCTCAAGCGGGAGCCTGAGGCGCTCGCCGATCTCGACAAGGCGATTGCGCTCGATCCGGCGCTGGTCGAGGCCCATCGCGTCCGCGGCGATCTGTTCGCACGGCAGGGCAAGCTCGAGGCGGCGATCGCCGACTACGATGCCGTCTTGCGGCTCTCGCCGAACGATGCGCGCAATCATTGGACACGCGCCCAGCTGCATATGCGTGCCCGCGACTACGACAAGGCGATCGCCGATTTCGGCCGGACGATGGAGCTCGATCCCGGCAATGCCGGCGCGTTTCTGATCGACCGCGCCGGCGCCCGCTCGCAAAAGGGTGACAAGCCGGGCGCCCTTGCCGACCTCACAGCGGCGATCGATATCGGCCAGCCGAATGCCGGGCCTGCCTTTTATCAGCGGGCCTATCTCCATGCGGGCCTCGACCAGTTCGACAAGGCTCTGGCGGATATCGGCGAGGCGATCGCCAGGGGCAATACGCGCAGCGAAGCCTATAACCTCAAGGCCTGGGCGCTCTACAAGCTCGGCCGGCCGGCCGAAGCCTTGCCGGATGCCGAGCGGGCGGTGCTCGCGAGCCCGGGTTCGGCCTATGCGCTCGATACCCGCGGCCATATCCGCGAGGCGCTCGGCCAGCGCGACGAGGCGATCGCCGACTACCGCGCGGCACTGAAGCTCGTTCCGGATCTCACTGAGGCGCGCGATGCGTTGAAGCGGCTCGGAATCGAACCTTGAAGCCCAGCGATATCGCGTTATGGACAGGATGAGCCGCCGTCCTGGGTGGCGTCGCGCCGGAGCCTGCCATGCCGAAACCCCTGATCGCGCTCGACTGGGGCACGACACGCGTTCGCGCCTTCCTGATCGACGAGGATGGCGCGGTGCTGGCCAAGCGCAGCGCCGATCGCGGCATCCAGTCGGTGCCGGCTGGTGGCTTCCCGGCTGCCTTCGCCGAGATCGCCGGCGAATTCCGCCAGGCGCGCCCCGATGCGGCGGTGTTGCTGGCCGGTATGGTCGGCAGCCGCAATGGCTGGGTCGAGGCGCCCTATGTCGCCTGCCCGGCGGCGCCCGAGAACATCGCCGCCGCCGGCTTGGCCGTTACGCTCGACGACGGCACGCAAGCGACCATCCTGCCCGGCCTGTCCTGCGACGAGGCCGCCTTCGACGTGATGCGCGGTGAGGAGACGCTGATCGTCGGCCTCAGGCTGACCGATGGCATCGCCTGCCTGCCCGGCACCCATTCGAAATGGGCTGAGGTCAAGGGCGGCCGCATCACGCGTTTCGCCAGCTTCATGACCGGCGAGGTCTACGGCCTGCTGCGCGAGCATTCGATCCTGTCGCGGTTGGCGAGCGAGCCCGTGGCCGATGACGCAGCCGAGGGCGCGCGGCGCGGGCTTGCCGCGGCGCGGCGGCCCGGCGGCCTGCTCAACGCCGCCTTCCATGCGCGCAGCGAGATCCTGGGCGGGCGCATGGAGGGCGGTGCGGTCGGCCCCTATCTCTCTGCCCTGCTGGTGGCGCAGGAGATCGAAGGCGCCCGCGCTTTGTTCGGTGGCCTCGCCAATATCCATCTCGTCGCCGACGGCGTGCTGGCTGGGAGCTATGGCCGGGCGCTCGCCGCTGCCGGCCTCGACCATACGCTGATCACGCCCGAGGACGCCTTTATCGCCGGCGTGACCCACCTCGCCACCGGGCTACACGCATGATCATCGTCTTCGGCTCGCTCAATGTCGATCTGGTGACGCTGGTCGAGCGCTTGCCGGGTGCGGGGGAAACCGTAATGGGCCCCGGCTATGTCCTGCATCCCGGCGGCAAGGGCGCCAACCAGGCGTTGGCGGCCCGCCGTGCCGGCGCCGAGGTGACGCTCGTCGGCGCGGTCGGCCGCGACGGCTTCGCCGAGATCGCGCTCGGTCTCCTGGACGAGGATGGCGTCGATCTTTCCCACGTCGCGCGCACCGACGCGCCGACCGGCGCGGCCTTCATCGCCGTCGATGCCGATGGCGCCAATCAGATCGTTGTTGCAGCCGGCGCCAATGCGCTGGCGAAGGCCGATGCCGCCGAGGAGTTGAAGCCGGGCGAGGACGATCTCCTGCTGCTCCAGCGCGAGGTGCCGGAGAGCGAGTGCTTGCGGGCCGCGCGCGCGATGCGCGCCGGCGGCGGCCAAGTGATCCTCAACCTTGCTCCGGCCGGGGAACCAGCCCCGGAGTTGCTGGCGCTGACGGACATCCTGATCGTCAACGAGCATGAGGCGCTGATCCTGGCCCGCTCGCTCGGCTGGGACGAGACCGAGCCCGATGCGATCGCCCAGCGCGTCGATGGCGAGCGCAGTATCGCCTGCATCGTCACGCTGGGGAGCGCCGGCGCGGTCGGCTGGCATGGCGGCGTCCGGCGCCGGCTCGAGGCGCCGGTGGTCGAGGCGGTCGACACCGTTGCGGCCGGCGACAGTTTCGTCGGCGCCTTCGCTGCGGCGCTGCAAGCCGGCTTCGGCTTCTCGGGTGCGCTGCAGCGCGGGCTCGCCGCCGGCTCGCTGGCCTGCACTGTCGCCGGCGCCCAGCCGAGCGTGCCGCGCCGCGAGGCGATCGAGGCGCTGGCGGGCAAAAGTGTCCTGTAGAACACCGGCTGCTTCATTGACCGGCGGTTAAGGCTGACCTTGCGCCGCAAGGCGAATTCTCGCTTGCGGCGGCGGTTTCTGCTCACAGATTTACGCTTGGTCAGCATCTTCGCCTGCAGCGTAGCCAACAGGGACACGCGAAGGGGAAGCCGTTCATGGCTCGGCCGATTGTCTGGTTCTTGGGCGTTGGCGGGCTGGCCAGCCTGCTCGCGCTGGGCTCTGCCGGCACTCTCGATCGGATGGCCCGGCAGGCGCCGGCTCCTGCCAAGGCCGGTGCGAGCGAGCGCGCGCCGGCGAACGCTGAACGCGTGCTGACGGTGCATGCCGACTATCGCGGCCACTATGTCGTCCACCCGTCGATCGACAACTATCGTGTGAAGATGATGGTCGACACCGGCGCGAGCTTTATCGCGCTGACCGACGCCGACGCCCGCGCGCTCGGGGTCAGGCCGGACCGCGCTGCGTATACAATCGGGCTCGGCACCGCCAACGGTGTGGTGCGGGGCGCCAGGACGATGCTGCGCGAGGTGCGGCTCGGCGACATCTCGGTGCGCGATGTCGAGGCCGTCGTGCTGCCCGCCGGCGCCCTGTCGGTCAGCCTGCTCGGCACATCCTTCCTGCGCCGGCTGCGTGGCTATGAGGTCCAGGGCGGCCGCATGGTCCTGCGCGGCTGAGCAGCCTGCCGTCGGTTCCCAACCTCATGCCGATCGGCTATGCCGGCCTTGCGTCCCCGCCCTGTCATGCTCAGGCTGCATTCATGTAGCCTGTGGCCTGTCCGTTCCGCACGCGTCTCGCTGCATGGTTTCCGCGCAGGCCTTACGGCCGGCGCTCCTCGAAAATGGATGGCCCGATGTTTCCGAAGCCCCTGCCCGAGCTCTTCCCGAACACCTTCGACTACGAATCGCTGCCGATGGTGAAGCCGACCGGCTTCCGCGAATACGATGCGCGCTGGTTCTTCGGGAAAGAGCTCAACCTGATGGGCGTGCAGGCTGTCGGCATGGGCCTGGGTACGCTGATCAAGCGCATGGGCGTCAAGCCCGAGATCGTCACCGCCCATGACTTCCGCAGCTATTCCTCCTCGATCAAGATGGCGCTGGTCACCGGCCTGATGGCCGCCGGCTGCAAGGTCCACGACATCGGCCTCGCCATGTCGCCCATGGCCTATTTCGCCCAGTTCGAGCTCGATGTGCCCTGCGTTGCCATGGTCACCGCCTCGCACAACGACAATGGCTGGACCGGCATCAAGATGGGCGCCCAGCGCCCGGTCACCTTCGGCCCGGACGAGATGGGGCAGTTGCGCGATCTCGTGCTGGCGGGCGATTTCGACCTCTCGGGCGGGGGCTCTTATCAATTCGTGCCCGACTTCCCGGCGCGCTACATCGCCGACCTGACCAACCGTCCGAAGATCAAGCGCAAGCTCAAGGTCATCGCCGCCTGCGGCAACGGCACCGCCGGCGCCTTCGCGCCGCAGATCCTGGAGGCGCTCGGCTGCGAGGTCATCCCGATGGATGCCGAGCTCGACCACACCTTCCCGCGCTACAACCCGAACCCCGAAGACATGAAGATGCTGCACGCCATGGCCGATGCCGTGAAGCAGCACGGCGCCGACGTCGCGCTCGGCTTCGATGGTGACGGCGACCGCTGCGGCGTGGTCGACAACCATGGCGAGGAGATCTTCGCCGACAAGATCGGCGTGATGCTGGCGCGCGACCTCGGCAAGCTCAATCCGGGCGCGCAGTTCGTCGTCGACGTCAAGTCGACCGGCCTGTTCTCGACCGATCCGGAACTGCAGAAGCTCGGCGTCAAGACCGACTACTGGAAGACCGGCCATTCCTACATCAAGCGCCGGGTCCGTGATCTCAACGCCCTCGCTGGCTTCGAGAAGTCCGGCCATTTCTTCTTCAACGCGCCGGTCGGCCGCGGCTATGATGACGGCGTCGTCACCGCGATCGCCGTGATCGACATGCTCGACCGCAACCCGGATAAGTCGATGGCCGAGCTCTATGCCGCGGTGCCGAAGACTTGGGGCACGCCGACCATGGCGGCCAAATGCGCCGACGAGATCAAATACGGCGTCAGTGACAAGGTGACCAAGCGCATCGAGGCGATGAAGGCGGCGGGCGACAAGATCGCCGGGCAGGCGATCCGCGACGTCATCACCGTCAACGGTGTGCGCGTCGTCAACGAGGACGGCACCTGGGGGCTGGTCCGCGCCTCCTCGAACAAGCCGGAACTGGTCGTGGTCTGCGAGAGCCCGGTCTCGGAAGCGCGCATGCGCGAGATGTTCAAGGCGATCGACAGCGTGCTGCGCGAGAACCCGGAAGTCGGCGCCTACAACCAGACGATCTGACGATCGCCTCCGGGCGGGGCTACCTCTTCTGGCCCCCGCCCGCCGCGGCATTGCGGGCAGCCGCTTGTCCGCCGGCTTCGTTGAAGTGACGCTGTGCGTCGCCGAGCTGAGCGCTCGGCTGGCAATCGGGCGTGCAGGAATAGCTCTCGCGCTCGAGGCCGCGCTGCACGGTCAGGATCGAGTCGCTGGCCGCGCCGACGCGCACGCTGGATTCCGCCAACAGGGCGCCGGTGGCATCGAGAGCGATCAGGTTGGTCACGCCGTAGCTTTTGCCGGTGACGACCATGACGCCATTGGGCTGGACCGTGACGTCGGCGATCGCCGGGTTGCCGACAATCACCGTCTGGGCCCGTTCGGGCAGCCGCAGCACTTTGGCATGATCGACCGTCACCGTAACGGCATCGATTTTCGCTTCCCTGCCGATGTCGCCCTGGTTTTCCGGTACTGGCGCCGGCACGAGCCGGGCCTGCGCGCGTGCGAGGTCGGCTGAAAAGCTCAAGCCCGCAGCGCCCGCAAATCCGGCGCAGACGAGCGCCAGGAAGGATTTGGAGAGCCGCGATCCCGGCATCGCAATGGACATGGTCCGCGCCCCAAGGTTTCGAACGGGGTGAGGTAAGCCGAAAATGATGAATGCATTCCTAAGATGGCGATTTGAGCGAGGTGCCCGCTGGCTCGACAGTCATTGAAGGTCGTTGATGTGCAGTGAAAAGCACAGATGTCTGACGGCGTCGCTTATGCTAACGTAGCGTAATATTTTGAAGTCATGCGAAGTTGTTTCAGATAAATTGGCAATGAGAAAAGTTTTATACCAGTCATTAACTACGGTTTCCTGATAAAAGCTCATTAACCATCAAGTGAAGGCCTATAAAATTCGGCGAATTATTCGGTCGCCTTAACCGATCTGCAAGGGGGGCTCTGTAGTGTCTCTCCTGTCGCTGACCGAAGCCACTTAGAGCGAAGGCAGCAGTCAAACGTGGTGCAAAGGAGACTACCATGAAGAACCTGTTTGCGCGTTTCGCCAAGGACGAGTCGGGCGCCACCGCCATCGAGTACGGCCTGATCGCTGCCCTGATCGCCGTCGTCTGCATTACCATCTGGGGCAGCATCGGCACGGGCCTGAACGCCAAGTTCAAAACGGTCGCCACGGCGCTCGGACAGTAAGCGCTAAAGCGGTCGACCCTCGTTGGACGGCACGAAACGCCCTGGAGCCTAACCCAGGGCGTTTCACATTTCTTCGACGCCTGATCCATATCTGCGTTTGAGTTGGTAAGCCTTTGGTGAGGCGACTGCGGCAAGATCGCGCGACTCCGCATGGAATCTCTGTGATGACGATACCGCTGCTCCTGATTCTCGTCGTCTTCCCAGCCGCCATGGCCTATGCCGCGGCCAGCGATATCGTGTCGATGACGATCTCCAACCGACTCTGCCTGGTGCTGGCCGCCAGCTTCGCAGTGTGCGCGGTGAGCGTTGGGCTGACCTGGAGCCAGCTTGGCTGGCACGTGGCCGCCGGTTTGCTCGTGCTCGCCGTCTGTTTCGGCTTTTTCGCGGCCGGCTGGATCGGTGGCGGTGACGCCAAGCTCGCTGCGGTGACCGCGCTTTGGTTCGGCTTCGACCAGTTGCTGCCCTACATTCTGATTTCTTCGTTCGCAGGCGGAGCACTTACTCTGGGGCTGCTCCAACTGAGAAAAATGCCGCTGCCGCGGCCTGCGATGAATTGGGATTGGGCGCTGCGTCTGCACGACAAGGACGAGGGTGTGCCCTATGGCGTAGCGCTGGCTTTCGCTGCGCTCGTGGTGCTGCCGGAAACGGCGATCTGGCGCGCCGCAGTTAGTGCCTGAGATATCGATCCTGTTTCATGGTGATCGATCCGCGCAAAAAGATACCTCCGGTTAACCATAAGTTGACGATTCCGGGGCCACGATCCGGCTGAGGGTCGGCGTATGCCGGCCAAGGATCGTGTGCCATGAGTCCCGCCCGCATCATCATTTTGGCTGTAGCGGTTGTCGCCGGTCTCGGCGCTGCCTTGCTGATCAGTCAGCCGCCGAAGGTCACGACCCCGTCGGAGACCACGTACGAGCCTGCTCCCACGGTCGAGGTGCTGGTCGCGGCCGCTGATGTCCCGCTCGGCAACAAGCTGGCCGCGGGCGATCTCAAATGGCTGGCCTGGCCGCTGGCGAGCCTGCCGACCGAGGTGATCCGCCGTCAGGACCTTCCCGGAGGCGAGGGCGAATTCGTCGGACAGATCGCCCGCGCGCAGCTTTACAGTTCGGAGCCGATCCGGCGGGAGAAGTTGCTCAAGGCCGATTCCGGTTTCCTGGCGGCGATCTTGCCGCCTGGTAAGCGCGCGGTCGCGATCACCACCGATAGTCGCGGAGCCAATACCGCTGGCGGCTTCATCCTGCCCAATGATCGCGTCGACATCATCCGCACCAGCCGCGACGACAGCAACGCGAGGGACGGCGCGGCGGCGGCGAGCGAGACCTTGGTCGCCAATGTCCGCGTGCTCGCCATCGGCCAGAACATCCAGGAGAAAAACGGCGAGAAGGTCGTCATCGGCGAGACCGCGACACTCGAGCTCGATCCGAAGCATGTCGAAGCGGTGACGCTGGCGCAGAAGACCAGCACCCTCTCTCTGGCGCTGCGCAGCCTGCAGGATGCCGGTGACAAGAGCCTGCCGAGCGACGAGGGCGGCCTCACGCTCGTGCGCTTCGGCGTCGTCACCAAGGCGGTGAAGCCATGATCCCCATGCCGAGGTTCACTCCGCTGTTTCTCTGTGTCTACAAGTGCTGCCTTGCCTCGACGCTGGCGATCGTACCTATGATCACATCGCTGGTCGTTGCTCCGGCCTTGGCGCAGAGCAAGGGCGCCGCGCCGGTCCTGAACGTCGGCGCCAGCGAGCACGCTATTTCGCGTCGGCTCGATCTCTCGATCGGCCGCTCGCTGATCGTCGAGTTGCCGCGCGACGCCAAGGAGGTCTTCGTCGCCAATCCCAAGGTGGCGAACGCCGTGGTGCGCTCGGCCCGCAAACTTTTCGTCATCGGCATGGCCGACGGTTCGACTTCGATGTTCGTAATGGACGCCGAGGGCAGGCAAATCACGGCCCTGGAAATCGAGGTCGGCCGCGACCTCAACGTGCTGCGCCAGACTCTGCGCGCGGCGATGCCGGGCGCGGACATCCAGGTCAAGCCTGCTGGGGATTCGATTCTTCTCGTCGGCACCGTCGCGAATGCCTCCGAGGCGACGCAGGCCGTGGATATCGCAAGCGCCTTCGTCGGCAGCTCCACCACGGGAGGTTTCGTCCAAAGCACGTCCAAAGGAGGTGTGATCAACTCGCTGACCATTCGGGGACGCGACCAGGTGATGGTCAAGGTCACCGTTTCCGAGATCGCCCGCAAGGCGATCAAGCAGCTCGGCATCAACTCGACCGGCGAATGGAAGCTGGGCAAGCTCAGCATTACCCCGACGATCGACAATCCGTTCTCGGTGCAGCCGCAAACGCTCGCGGCGACTTCGATCGCCGCCGGCATCGGCAATTCGACCAACGTTACCTTGCGTGCACTCGAGCGGGCCGGCATGTCGCGCATTCTCGCCGAACCAACGGTCACGGCGATCTCGGGCGAAAGCGCGAAGTTCACTGCGGGCGGCGAGATTCCCGTGCCGAGCGGCTACAGCTGCGACGTCTCGGGGCGCTGCAATCTCAGCATCGTCTACAAGACGATCGGTGTTTCGCTGAATTTCACCCCGATCGTGCTGTCCGATGGCAGGATCTCGATGCGGATTGCGACAGAGGTCACCGAGCTTGACGCTGAAAATCAGCTGCTCCTCGCCGATACCAGACAGACCGGTGCGGTCAACGCACCGGGTTTCCGGACGCGCAAGTCGGATACGACAGTCGAGCTGCCCTCTGGCGGAACGCTGGCGACGGCAGGCTTGATCCAGCGCGTCTCGCGTCAAGCGATCAACGGCATGCCGGCGCTGATGAACATTCCGATCATCGGCACGCTGTTCCGCTCGCGCGACTATCAGCGCGAGGAGACCGAGCTGATGATCGCGGTGACACCCTACATCGTGAAGCCGGTCGGGCCCAATACGCTGCAGCGGCCGGATGACGGCTTCGTCGAGGCGCACGATGCCCAGACGATCCTGATGGGACGCTTGAACAAGATGTACGGCTCGACGAGCGGAGGGCCGATCCCGCAGGCCTACAAGGGTCGCGTCGGTTTCATCGCTGATTGAAGACGGGCCGTGACAAGGATGGCGATCATGGTCGTACACAGGAAACCGCACCCGAAGCGCGCTCGGCGCGCCGCATTGCCGGTGGCTCTTGGCGCCGCGCTCCTGCTCGGGGCTTGTGCCAAGGGCGATATTTCAACCTCCGGTATCCCGATCGATACCCGCGAGCGCCATCCGATCGTGTTGCGCGATGCGCCGAATTCGCTGGATGTCTTTGTCGGTCGGGCAGGCGGTGGATTGGATCCGCGCCAGGCCGATGACGTCACCCGTTTCGGCGCGGACTATCGTCGCAGCGGCAAAGGTGGTCTCGTCGCGGAGGTACCGACGGGAACCGGGCGCGACCTCGCCGCGCGCGACACGCTCGACAGCATCCGTCGCTCGCTGGCCAGGGCCGGTGTCTCGCCCGGCGCTCTTTCGGTCAGGACCTATCCGATCGCCGATCCCGGGCTCGCATCGCCGATTCGCCTGACCTATGCCTCGCTGCAGGCGGGATTGCCGCATTCCTGCGGACAATGGCCGACCGATCTTGGCGCTTCCAGCTACAAGACGAGTGCAACGAACGAGCCCTACTGGAATTTCGGCTGCGCTACTCAAGCCAATCTCGCTGCGCAGATCGCCGATCCGCTCGATCTGGTGCGCGCGCGCAGCGAAGGTCGCCTCGACACCCTCAAGCGCATGGAGGCGATCAAGAAACTGCGTGAGGGCAAGGATCCGTCCACGCAGTATCGCCAGGAACAAACCAAGGTCAGTGACGCCGTCGGAGGCAAATGATGGCGAACATGCCAGGATTTGAGCCGGATACCGGCGGCGAGGAGATCATCGCCCCGTTGCCCCGCGTCACCTTGCAGGCCTTCTGCGAAACGCGGGAGGTCGCGGACTCGATGCAGGCGGTCGCCGCCGACCGCCGCATGGACAAGGTCCAGGCCCGAGTGCAGATGGGGGGGCCGGCCGCGGCGGTCGAGGCTTTCCGCGGCGCGCCGACACCGAATGTGATCGTCCTGGAAACGGTCAGCGAGCCGTCGGGGCTGATCGCGAATCTCGATGCCCTCGCCGCGAGCTGCGATCCGGGCACCAAAGTCGTCGTCATCGGGCATGTCAACGACATCCAGCTTTATCGCGAGCTGATCCGGCGTGGCGTCAGCGACTATCTCGTCGCTCCGTTCGGCGTTCTCGACCTGTTGCGTACCCTGTCCGAACTCTATGCCGCATCAGGCTCGGCGACGCTGGGGCGTACCATGGCCATCGTCGGCGCCAAGGGCGGCGTCGGCGCTTCCACCGTCGCGCACAATGTCGCTTGGGCGGTCGCTCGCGATCTCGGCGCCTCGACTGTGATCGCCGACCTCGACATCGCCTTCGGCACGGCCGGGCTGGATTTCAATCAGGATCCGCCGCAAGGCATCGCCGACGCTGTGTTCGCGCCGGAGCGGCTCGACGCCAACATGCTCGACCGGCTTCTGTCGCGCTGCAGCGAGAACCTCTCTTTGCTCGCGGCTCCGGCCATGCTGGATCGGACGATCGATCTTAGCGACGACGCGTTCGAGCTCTTGTTCGACCTGCTGCGCGCGAGCGTGCCCTGCATCGTGCTGGACGTGCCGCATCTGTGGTCGGGCTGGGCGAAGCGCGCGCTCGTTAGCGCCGATGAGGTGGCGATCGTCGCCGCGCCGGAGCTCGCCTCGCTGCGCAACGCCAAGAATCTGGTGGACCTCCTGCGTGCGGCCCGGCCGAACGATTCCGTGCCTCGCCTGATCCTGAACCAGGTCGGCTTGCCCAAGCGGCCGGAGATCGAGGCCGGCGAGTTCGCCAAGGCGCTCGGGATCGAGGTGCTGAGCTCCATCCCCTTCGATGCGCCGCTCTTTGGCACGGCAGCCAACAACGGTCAGATGATCGCCGAGGTCCAGTCGGGCGGAAAGGCAGCGGAGGCCTTCGTCCAGATCGCAACTGCTCTCACCGGGCGCGGCGAGCAGAAGCGTGGCAAGCGTGGCCTGTTCGAGCCCTTGGCCAAGCTGATGCGTCGGAAGGCCTGAAGATGTTTGGCAAGCGACAGGCGACTGCCCCGGCTCCGACGACTCAGTCGAGCGCAGCGCCGCTCTCGTCAGTGCGTCCGGTCGAATCGCGTTCCGCCGCCGCGGAGGCGCGGCGTCCGCCGCCGCCAGCGCCGGTCGAGGCACAAAAATCCGACGAATACTACCAGATGAAGAGCATGATCTTCGGTGCTCTCATCGAAGCGATCGACCTCTCCCAGCTGGCCAAGCTCGACGGCGAATCGGCACGTGAGGAGATCCGCGACATCATCAACGAGATCATCTCGCTGAAGAATGTCGTGCTCTCGATCTCCGAGCAGGAAGAGCTGCTCGACGACATCTGCAACGATGTGCTCGGCTATGGGCCGCTCGAGCCGCTGCTAGCGCGCGACGACATCGCCGACATCATGGTCAACGGCGCCGGCCGGACCTTTATCGAGACCGGCGGCAAGATTCAGCTCACCAGCATCCGCTTTCGTGACAACGCGCAGCTGATGAATATCTGCCAGCGCATCGTCAGTCAGGTCGGCCGCCGTGTCGACGAGGCCTCGCCGATCTGCGACGCGCGCCTCGCTGACGGCTCGCGCGTCAACGTCATTGCTCCGCCGCTTGCGATCGACGGGCCGGCCCTCACCATCCGCAAGTTCAAGAAGGACAAACTGACCCTCGACCAGCTCGTCCGTTTCGGCGCGATCTCGCCGCCCGGCGCCGAGATCCTGAAGATCATCGGAAGGGTCCGCTGCAATATCGTGATCTCGGGCGGTACCGGTTCGGGCAAGACGACGCTGCTCAACTGCCTGACCAATTACATCGAGCACGATGAGCGTGTAATCACCTGTGAGGACGCGGCCGAGCTGCAACTGCAGCAGCCGCACGTAGTCCGCCTCGAGACCCGTCCCCCCAATCTTGAAGGGTCGGGAGCGGTCACCATGCGCGATCTCGTCAAGAACTGCCTGCGCATGCGGCCCGAACGCATCATCGTCGGCGAGGTGCGCGGCCCGGAGGCCTTCGACCTGCTCCAGGCGATGAACACCGGCCATGATGGCTCGATGGGCACGCTGCACGCCAATACGCCGCGTGAGTGCCTGAGCCGCATCGAATCGATGATCACCATGGGCGGCTTCAGCCTGCCCTCGAAGACCCTGCGAGAGATGATCTGCTCCTCGGTCGATGTGATCATCCAGGCTCAGCGCATGCGCGACGGCTCGCGTCGCATCACCCACATCACCGAGGTGATGGGCATGGAGGGCGATGTGATCATCACCCAGGACCTGATGCTCTACGATGTGCTCGGCGAAGACCCGAACGGTCGGCTGATCGGCCGGCACCGCTCGACCGGTATCGGCCGGCCTCGCCTCTGGGAACGCGCCCGCTATTTCGGCGACGAGCAGCGGCTCGCCACGGCGCTCGACCAGCTCGAGCTCGAAGGCCGGGCCGACGCCTAGGCGCGGGGAGAAGGCACGTCATGGACTATGGCCAGATCGCCGCCGCTATCCTCGCCGCTGTCTCGGCGGGCGGGATCGCTTACGCCCTGTTCTACCCTCGGCTCAGCGGCCAGGCGCGCGCCGAGCAGCGCCGCCGCGAGTTCGCCGCCCCGGCCGTGGTCCGCGCCGCGGCGGATCGTGAAGCGCAGAGCCAGGTAAGGCGCGGGCAGGTCGCGCAAAGCCTGAAGGATATCGAAAACCGCGAGAAAGCACGCCACAAGCTCACGATTGACGGGCGAATCGAGCAGGCCGGGCTCTCCTGGTCGCGCAAGCAGTACTGGCTGCTCGGCGTCGCGCTGGGCATTGCCCTGGCTGTTGTGCTCTTCATCGTCTCAGGCAACTGGGGCGTCGTGCTGGTCAGTTTCCTCGTCGGCCTTTTCGGCCTGCCGCGCTGGTATCTGGGCTATCTCGGCAAGAAGCGGATGCTGCGCTTTACCAACGAATTCCCGAATGCGCTCGATGTCATCGTGCGCGGCATCAAGTCGGGCTTGCCGCTGAACGATTGCCTGCGCATCATCGCCAGCGAGGCTCAGGAGCCGGTCAAGACCGAGTTCCGCCTGATCGTCGAAGCGCAGACGCTTGGCCTGTCGCTGACGGACGCGGTCGCCAAGCTGTTCGAACGCATGCCCTGCGCCGAGGCCAATTTCTTCGGCATCGTTCTGGCGATCCAGCAGAAGACCGGCGGCAACCTCGCCGAAACCCTGGCCAATCTCTCGCGCGTGATCCGCGAGCGCCGCAAGATGCGCGACAAGATCAAGGCCGTGTCGATGGAGGCGAAGGCGTCCGCCTCAATCATCGGCTCCTTGCCTCCCGTCGTCGCCGTCCTCGTCTACCTCACGAGCCCAGGCTACATGGACGCGCTCTGGACGACCGATATCGGACGAGCGGCGCTCGTCGGCTGCGGCGTCTGGATGGCAACCGGCGTGCTGGTGATGCGCAAGATGATCAATTTCGAGATCTGAGGAGCCTTTGGCATGCTCGCGCTCCTGATCGAGAAGCTCACCGATATCAGGTTCCTGCTTGCCCTGGTCGGCGGAGTGGCTGTCGCGATCACGATCATGACCGTGGCGGCGCCCTTGCTCGAAGGCAATGTGCTGGGCAAGCGCATGAAATCCGTCGCCACCGAACGCGACAAAATCCGAGCACGTGAGCGCGATCGGTTGACGCGGCAGAACGAGCGAGTCTCGCTCCGGCAGGAGCCGAAGGTTTTCATGCGCGACATCGTCGAGCGCTTCAAGCTCAGCGACTGGCTCGGTACCGAAAACGCCAAGAAGCAGCTCACCATGGCTGGCTTCCGCGGTCAGCAGGCCGAGGTAGGTTTCCTCTTCTTCAGGCTGATCACCCCGATCGCCCTCTTTCTGTTCGCCCTGTTTTACCTCTTCGTGATCAATAGCTTCGGCCAGACCTTTATCGTGCGGGTCGGCATCGTGATCGGCGCTGCCTATCTCGGCATCAAGGCGCCCGAAATCTACCTGTCCAATGCGACGACAAAGCGCCAGCACTCGATGCGGCGCGCCTTCCCGGACGCGCTCGATCTGATGCTGATCTGTGTCGAATCGGGCATGTCGATCGAACTCGCCTTCCGCAAGGTTTCGACCGAGATCGGCAGCCAGTCGGTGCCGCTGGCCGAGGAGTTCTCCCTCTGCACGGCGGAGCTGTCCTATCTCTCCGAGCGTCGGCAGGCCTACGAGAACCTCGCCATACGCACCGGGCTCGAATCGGTGAAGTCGGTGTGTACGGCGCTGATCCAGGCCGAGCGTTACGGGACGCCACTCGGAACAGCGCTGCGGACGCTCGCGCAGGAGAGTCGTGATCAGCGGATGAACGAGGCGGAAAAGAAGGCCGCGGCCCTGCCGCCGAAGCTGACAGTGCCGATGATCCTGTTCTTTCTGCCGGTGCTGTTCGTGGTGATCATGACTCCGGCGATGATCAAAGTCTTCGCCAACTTCTAAGCGACGCTTGTGACGGAGTTCGGAGAAGCACCCGCTTTTTGCCATTAGCTTCCACGCCAGATCAGCCACCGGGCTGCCTCAAGCAGGCCTCCTGCGATGATCTGGTCCAGGGAGGCTTCCCAACGCCTTCATGGTGCCCCCAGGCAAAACTTTGAGCGATAGGCGCGCGGGTGGAGGTTGAATTGCGAGTGGTGCGAGCTGCATGTCGTGCCAAGCTGTGACAGGCAATCAACCATTGCCGGTCTTGCTTCCCCCGGAGTGAGGATCCGGCACGCGCTCCGCCTCTTGCTGCCGGAACAAGGGCTCAGGGAGCGCCGCGGGTCTTCAGCCGTTCGTGGGCTGAGCGTCGTCCTGCGTTGGCCTCGACGTCGGGGCTGCGGCACGGGTTGTTGGCTTGGCCTTGCTGCCGCGCAGCAAATCCCAGCTGTTCGGCTGGCTGACCGAGCGGCGCAGATAGGCGATGGTCGCCGAGGCCTCGGCCGGGCTCATGTCCTGGCGGGCCAGTTGCTCGGCGTCCTGGAAACGCCCCTGCAGGCCGAGCACCAGGACGAGGTTCTGGCGCACCCTGGCGTCGGCGCCAGGTATGGCAGCGGCCTCGCGCAGCACGCGTTCGGCATCTGGCAGATGCTTCGACAACGCGAGCGACAGGCCGAGATTGGACATGATGGTTGGTTCGTTCGGTGCCAGCTTCAGCGCGGCCGCATAGAGCTGTTGGGCACGCTCATGCTCGCCGAGCTGGTCGGAGACAGTGCCTTGTGCCGACAGGATCCGCCAATCGGGCCTTTCCGGCAGATGGGCGCGGCTGAGCACGTCGTCGGCCTGCTTCAAGCGGCCATTGTCGGCGAGCGAGCGGCCATAGGCGCCGAGCAGCTCACGATCTTCGGTATGGACGATGACCGCGCCTTCCAGGATGGCGAGAGCCTGGGCATTCTTGTCGAGTGCGCGCAAGGCGCGGGCATAGAAGAAGGCGGCGTTTCGGTCCTTCTGATTCGCCTCGTAGCGCGGGGCCCATTGCGCCTCCTCGCTGCGCCATTGCGCCTCGGTGCGTGGCTGGGTCTGCCTGGTGCCGATCGAGCCGGTGACGTCGCCGGGGCCGCCGCGCATCTGGCAGGCGCCGAGCGCAAGGCAGAGGGCCGAAGCCGCGGCGAAATGGCCGAAACGGAGTGCGCGGATGCGGATGGACATCAGCCGGAATGCCTCGCCGGTACGGGAAAGCTGTTGCCCTCGGTGATAAAACGTTAACCCTAACGGACTGTTAACCGGGCGGATTCGCGTGGGCTTGAATGCCGGCGCCTGGCTCGCCAATCCGAGGTTTGTCGATCGTGCACCCGTTGCTGCTCCCTGCCGGAACGTCCGCCATCCCCGTCCATTGCGTCGCCAAGGCCGACTGGCCGGCCTTGCAAGAAAAACTCGCGTCCGTCTCGCGCAGCTTTGCCCAGGCTCAGGGCTTCGAAGCACGGCCGGGCCAGCATGCCCTGCTCCCGGACGCCGCCGGCTCACTCGCCGCCGTGGTGCTCGGGGTCGAGCCCACCGGCCCGCGGCGACGCGACCCGTTTGCTCCAGGCCGCCTCTCCACCAGCCTGCCGCCGGGCGACTATGCCCTGGCGGGTGATATCGGCGATGCCGGTCTCGCCGCGCTCGGCTGGCTACTCACCGCCTATCGTTTCGAGCGCTACCGCAAGCCCAAGCCCGCTGCGGCGCGGCTCGTCCTGCCCCAGGGCATCGACGGCGACGAGTTGAGCAATCTCGCCGACGCGAGCGCCCTGGCGCGCGACCTCGTCAATACCTCCGCCGCCGATCTCGGCCCGGCCGAAATCGAGGCGGCCGTGAGGGCGTTCGCTGACACCTATGGTGCCGAGGTCGGCAGCACGGTCGGCGACGATCTGCTTGTGGCCAATTTTCCAATGATCCATGCCGTCGGCCGGGCTTCGACCCGGGCGCCACGGCTGATCGATCTCCATTGGGGCGCAGCTGATCATCCCAAGGTGACACTGGTCGGTAAGGGCGTCGCCTTCGACACTGGCGGGCTCAACCTCAAGACCGACGCCGGCATGCTGCTGATGAAGAAGGACATGGGCGGCGCAGCGGCGGCGATCGCGGCGGCGCGCATGATCATGCAGGCGAAGCTGAAGGTTCGCCTGCGCCTGCTGGTGCCAGCGGTCGAGAACGCGGTCTCGGGCGCCTCCTTCCGCCCCGGCGACGTGCTGCAGAGCCGGAAGGGGCTGACCGTCGAGATCGGCAATACCGACGCGGAAGGGCGGCTCATCCTCGCCGACGCGCTGGCGCTTGCCGACGAGGAGGCGCCGGAGCTGCTGATCGATTTCGCCACGCTGACCGGCGCCGCCCGCGTCGCGCTCGGGCCCGATCTGCCGCCCTTCTATACCCATGATGACGGGCTCGCCGCCGAGATCGCCCGCCTCGGCGCCGCCGTGAACGACCCGGTCTGGCGCATGCCGCTCTGGCCGCCCTATGACGGCATGCTCGACTCCAAGATCGCCGACCTGAACAATGTTTCCGGTGGCGCCTTCGCCGGCTCGGTGACGGCCGCGCTCTTCCTCAATCGTTTCGTCGAGAAGAGCCGCTCCTATGCCCATTTCGACATCTATGGCTGGAATCCCTCGACCAAGCCGGGGCGCCCGGAAGGCGGCGAGTGCCAGGCGGCGCGGCTGACCTACGCGCTGGCCAAGCAGTTCTACGGCGCCCGTTAAGCCTGCCCTGCGACTTCGGTTGCACGGCGGCGGTGGTGCGATAATGATACGGCCCCGTAACGATCGGGGGCGGCATGGCGCTGGAGATCAAGCCGACGCAGGCGCTCAAGCTCTGGCGCGAGGTTCATCTCGACCTGGTGCGCGATACCCAGTCCGACTTGTCGGTCCGCCAGACCGCGATCCTGCTGACCATTTATCTTGAGCTGCCGCCGCATACCGTGCGCGGCCTCGCGGCGCGCCTCGGCGTGACCAAGCCGGTGATCACCCGCGCTCTCGACAGCATGGGCAAGCTCGGCCTGGTCAGCCGCAAGCGCGACGAGTTCGACAAGCGCAATGTGGTCATTCAGCGGACGGTCGCAGGCGCGTTGGCGGTCGAGCACCTCGCCGATCTGGTCACGGCTCGGGCGCGAGAGCTCGGCCCAGCCTGAGCGTTCCGCGCTTCGCCCGTTAACCGGACGGGGCTAGAGTGCTGTCATGACCGCGATTCTCGACCGCCGCCTCACCCCCGCCCGCCCGGACCTCGCCGCCCGTCATCTCGACGGCAAGGTCGAGGCGCTCGCTTTCGCGGATCCGATCCCGATGCGGGTGGTGACGCCGTCAGCGCCGCTGCGGCGCGAGCCGCGGCCGGATGCTCCCCTCGACACCGAGGCGCTCGCCGGCGAGGCCGTCCGGGTCTACGAGCAGCATGAGGGCTGGGCCTGGGGCCAGCTCGTCGGCGATTCCTATGTCGGCTATCTGCCGGAGGACTGCCTGGCCGGCGACGCGCCGGTTCCGACGCATCGCGTCAGTGCGCTGCGGACCTTCGTCTACCCCGGTCCCTCGATCAAATTGCCGCCGCTGGAGGCGCTGTCCATCGGTGCGGCACTGGCGGTCATCGGCGAGAGCGGCGACTTCTTCACGACCGGGCATGGCGGCTATATCTTCAAGCAGCATCTTTGTCCGCGCGATCAGCACGAGCCCGATTTCGTCGCGGTCGCCGAGCGCTTCCTGCACGTCCCCTATTTCTGGGGTGGCAAGACCAGCCTCGGCCTCGACTGCTCGGCGCTGGTCCAGCTCTCGCTGGCTGCGGCTGGCGTGGCGGCGCCGCGCGATTCGGACATGCAGGAACAGGGGCTCGGAGAAGCTGTCGCCGTTGATGACGGCCTCGCTGGCCTGCGCCGCGGCGACCTCGTCTTCTGGAAAGGCCATGTCGGCATCATGACCGACCCGGACACGCTGCTGCACGCCACCGCCTTCACCATGAGCGTGATCAGCGAGCCCCTGCGCCCGGCGCGCGATCGCATCCTCGCCCGCAATGGCGGGCCGATTACCGCGATCAAGCGCGTGGCGCCTCAGTAACCCCGCGCCGGATCGACCACGTTCTCGAGCTCCCCGCCGGCTTCCAGCCGCCTGATCTGCGCCGCGATCTGGTCGGCGACGGCTTCCGGCGCCGACATGGCGGCATTATGCGGCGTCACCGTCACGGCGGGATGGCTCCAGAGCGGCGAATCCTGCGGCAGCGGCTCGGTCTCGAAGACGTCCAGCACCGCAGCTCTGAGCTCGCCGGCATCGAGCGCTGCGAGGATGTCCGTCTCGACCTGCAATTTGCCGCGGCCGGCATTGATCAGCACCGGCCCGCCGAGCCGTCCATTGCGGGCGAGGCTTGCAAGCAGCGGGCGGTTCAGGATGCCGTGCGTCTCCGGGGTGTGCGGCAGCAGGCTGACGAGAATGTCGGTGCGGGCGAGGAAGGCTGCCATGCCGTCCTCGCCGGAGAAGGTGGCAAGTCCCTCGATCGTCTTTGGCGAGCGGCTCCAGCCGGCGACGTCGAAGCCGATGATCTGGAGCTTGCGCGCCGCATCTTGCCCGAGTTCGCCGAGCCCCATGATGCCGACGCGCACTTCGCGCGCGGCCGGCTGGTGGCGGTCGTCGTCCCAGGACTTTTCGCGCTGCTGCCGATCATAGCGGTGCTGCTGGCGCAGCTGCATCAGGCAGTGCAGCACGACATATTCGCTCATCCGCGTCGTCAGGTCGGGGTCGATCACCCGCGCGATCGGCACTTCGGGCAAACGGCTGTCGGTAAAGAGATGGTCGACACCGGCGCCGAGCGAGAAGATCGCGGCGAGATTGGGCAGGCCGGCGAGGCTCCCCTCCGGATGCTTCCAGCTCGCGACATAGTGGACGGCGCGCCGGTCGAAGGGCTCGCCAAGCGTGACGATCGGCAGCTCGGGCAGCAGTGCCGCGAAGCGCTCGCGCCAGCTCTCGACATGCCAGCCGGTGATCGCCAGAAGCAGGCTCATAAGCGGAAACTTTCCTAGGCGGGGATGATCAATGGGCCACGCGTAACAGCAGCCTCGCCGCGGCGATAGGCGCTCTTCAGGCGGATGCGGGCGGCGTCGAAGCCGGCCTCGCTGCGGGCATGGATGATGCCGAGTGGCCGGTCCGGCCCGACCCGGTCGCCGAGGCCGGCGAGCTCGGTGATGCCGACGGCATGGTCGATCTCGTCCTGCGGGCGGGTCCGGCCGCCGCCGAGCGCGACCACGGCGAGACCGATGCCGCGCGTGTCGATCGCCTCGACCAGCCCGGGCCGGTCGGAGAAGACCGGCCGCACGATCGGAGCGCGGGCGAGATGCCGTTCGGGGTGCTCCAGCAGGTCGGCCGGGCCACCGAGCGCCGCAATCATATGGATGAAGCGCTCCGCCGCCGCGCCGCTGGCGAAGGCGTCCTCGATCTTCGCGATCGCTTCCTCGCGCGTCGCCGCCAGCCGGCCGAGCAGCAGCATCTCGGCGGAGAGCGCCACCGTGACCTCGTGGAAGCGTGGTTCGCGCCGGCGCCCGGTCAGATAGTCGAGCGCATAGGCGACTTCGAGCGCATTGCCGGCGGCGGAGGCCAGCGGCTCGCTCATATCGGTGAGCAGCGCCCGTGTCGGCAGGCCGGCACCGTTGCCGACATCCGTCAGGCTCTGCGCCAGCGCCTCCGCCTTGTCGAAATCGCGCATGAAGGCGCCGGAGCCGAACTTCACGTCCATGGCGAGGCCATGCAGGCCGGCGGCAAGTTTCTTCGACAGGATCGAGGCGGTGATCAGCGGGATCGATTCGACCGTGCCGGTCACATCCCGGATCGCATAGAGCCGCTTGTCGGCCGGGGCGAGGTCGGCGGTCTGGCCGATGATGGCGCAGCCGACCTCGCGCACGACATGGCGGAAGAGGTCGATGCCCGGCTGGGTGACATAGCCCGGCACCGCGTCGAGCTTGTCGAGCGTGCCGCCGGTATGACCGAGGCCGCGGCCGGAGATCATCGGGACATAGCCGCCGCAGGCCGCGACCGCCGCCGCGAGCGGCAGCGAGACCGTGTCGCCGACGCCGCCGGTCGAGTGCTTGTCGAGCGCCGGGCCCGGCAGATCGCGCCAGTCCAGCACCGTGCCGGAATCGCGCATGGCGAGCGTCAGCGCGACGCGCTCCTCGGCATCCATGTCGCGAAAGAAGATCGCCATGGCGAAGGCGGCCGCCTGGCCCTCGCTGACCGAGCCGTCGGTCAGGCCCGCGATCATCTGGCGGATGTCCTGGGCGCTCAGGCGCTCGCCGTCGCGCTTGGCGGCGATGATCTCCTGCGGCAGGCGCATCAATAGGCTCCGTCTGTCCGTTCGGGCGGGGTGGTGCCGGCGATGATGTCGGCGAGCACGCCGTAGAGCCCGCTGGCGCCGAAGCGGAAGGTTTTTGGCGTCGCCCAGCCCGGCTCCATGATCTCGTCGGCGAGGTCGAGATAGGCTCTGGCATCGGCCAGCGTGCGCAGACCGCCCGAGGGCTTGAGACCGACCGCCCTGCCCGAGACCTTGATCGCCTCCAGCATGGTGCGGGCGGCGGCCGGCGTGGCGGAGGTCCCGGTCTTGCCGGTCGAGGTCTTGATGAAGTCGGCGCCGGCGGCGATGGCGAGATCGGAGGCAGCGCGCACCGCTGCCTGATCCGGGTATTCGCCGGTTTCGAGGATGACTTTGAGCGTCTTGTCGCCGCAGCTGCCGCGTGCTTCGGCAACCATTTCGCGCGCGATCTCGACATTCCCGGCGAGAAAGGCGCGCCAGGGCAGCACCAGGTCGATCTCGTCGGCTCCATCCGCGATCGCTTCGGTGATGTCGCTGCCGATCAGGCTGCAATTGCTGTTGCCGGCGGGGAAATTGATCACGGTCGCGATCCTGACCGGCGAGCCCTTGAGTGTCTGACGCGCCAGCTTGACGAACTGCGGCCAAATGCAGATCGCCGCGACCGGGCCGGGCGCGGCAACGGCGCGGGCACAGAGCTGCAGCGCGCCGGTCTCGTTCGCCTGATCGGACAAATCGGTCAGATCGAGCAGGCGTAGCGCACGCAAAGCGAGATCGGCGTCGGACATGGTCAGAGCTCGCTAAGGAAGGCGCGCAGCACGCGCCGGAGCGCCGTGGTCGCGGTCGCCGCGACGTCGCGCGTCTCGCCATGGCTGGGCGCACCGCCGAGGATGCCGGCGCCCATATTGGTGACGATCGAGATGCCGGCGACGCGCAGCCCGTAGCGGCGCGCCAGGATCACCTCCGGCACGGTCGACATGCCGACGAGGTCGGCGCCGAGGGTCTTGGCCATCTTGATCTCGGCAGGCGTCTCGAAGCTCGGTCCGGAGAACCACATATAGACGCCCTCGCCCATATTGGCGCCACTGGCGGCGGCGGCCTTCTTCAGGCGGGCGCGCAGATGCGGGTCATAAGCGTCGATCATCGGCACGAAGCGGCCGTCGCCGATATCGCCAACCAGCGGGTTCGGGCCGTTGTAGTTGATGTGGTCGGTGATCAAAGCGAGGCTACCGGGCCTGAGATCGGGCCGCAGCGAGCCCGCGGCATTGGTCAGCACCAGCGGCGGCGAGCCGAAAGCGGCGAGCATGCCGAGCGGCACGCGCATGATGGCGGGGTCGCCGGTCTCGTAGAAGTGCGCGCGCCCCTCGAAGACCAGCACGCGCTTGCCGTGCAGCACGCCATAGCTCAGCCGCTTGGCGTGGCCCGAGACAGAGCCCTTGGGAAAGCCCGGGATTTCCTCGAAAGGCACCGAAATCGGATCGACCATATCGTCGATGATGCGTCCGAGCCCGGTGCCGAGCACGACGGCGCAGTCGATGCCGCCATCGATGCCACGATCGATCAGTACCGATGCCGCTTGGTCGAAAAGCGCATCCGCCGCCATATTGTCTGCTCCATCGGCGCGTTGTCTGCGCTCATCGGGTCACTCTGTAGGCGCCCGCAAATCACTTCGGCAAATTGGCCGGTCCGAACGAGGCTGGCAACAGCTCGGCCAGCGAAAAGCGGGCGCGGATGCCCTCCGGTCCGGCGATCAGGATCGGCGTCTCCGGCGCGGCGAATTCGCGGATGCGCTGGCGGCAGGCACCGCAGGGCGTCACCAGTTCGGCGCCGTCGCCAATGACGACGATTGCCCGGATCGCGCGCGACCCACCCGCGACCATCGCCGAGATTGCGCCGGCCTCTGCGCAGGCGCCAACCGGATAGGCTGCGTTCTCGACATTGCAGCCCGGATAGACCTTGCCGTCATCGGCCAGGATGGCGGCGCCGACCTTGAAGCGTGAATACGGCGCGTAGGCCTTCTGCTGCACGGCAAGAGCCGCGGCGAAGAGCGCGTCGAGATCGGGTTCGGCGGACACTCAGCGTTCTTTCACATAAGGCAGGCCGGAGGCCTTCGGCGGCGTCGCCCTGCCGATGAAGCCGGCGAGCAGCACCACTGTCATCACATAGGGCAGGGCCTGGATCGCCTGCACCGGGACCTGGCCGATGCCGGGCAGGACGACGCCCTGCAGCCGGATCGCGACGGCATCGAGCAGTCCGAAGAGCAGGCAGGCGAAGAGCGCTGGCCAGGGCCGCCAATTGGCGAAGATCACGGCGGCGAGCGCGATGAAGCCCTTGCCGGCGGTCATCTGCGGCAGAAAGCCGGCCGATTGCGAGACCGCGAGATAGGTGCCGCCGAGCCCGCAGAGCGCGCCGCAGATGATCACCGCGGCATAGCGCAAGCCGGCGACCGAGACGCCAGCGGTGTCGACCGCAGCGGGATTCTCGCCGACCGCCCGCAGGCGCAGGCCGAAGCGGGTATGCTTCAGCGTCAGCGCCGTCAGCACCAGGGCAAGCACCGCGAGATAGACCGGCGCGGTATGGCCGGAGATCGCGATGTCGTAGATCGGGCCGAGGATAGGGATGCCCTTGATCGCTCCGACCAAAGGCAGGTCGAGCTCGGGAAAGCGGGCCGATCCTTCGAGGTTCGGCGTGCGCCCGCCTTGCCCGTACCAGGCATTGCCGAGGATGGCGGTGAGCCCGACCGCCAGCATGTTGATCGCAACGCCGGAGACGATCTGGTTGCCGCGCCAGGTGATCGCGGCGAAGCCATGCACCAGCGACAGCGCGATCGCGGCGAGCATGCCGGCGCCGAGGCCCGCCCAGGCCGAGCCGCTGTGATAGGCGACGACGGCCGAGGCGAAGGCGGCGATCAGCATCTTGCCTTCGAGGCCGATGTCGACGACGCCGGAGCGCTCCGACCAGAGCCCGGCCAGCGCGGCGCAGAGCAGCGGGATCGACAGGCGGATCGTCGAATCCAGGATGACGGCGAGCGTCTGGACGATCTCCATCGCCTAGCCTCCGCGCCCGAGATTGAGCACGCTCGCCACCAGCCGCCGGAACAGCCCGTCCAGCGCGCCGGCGAAGAGGATGACGATGCCGCCGATCACCACGACCATGTCGCGCGTGATGGTCGGCTTGTCGAAGGAGAGCTCCGCCCCACCCTGGTAGAGCACACCGAAGAGCAGCGCCGCGAGCCCGACGCCGACCGGGTGGCCGCGGCCCATCAGCGCCACCGCAATGCCGACGAAGCCGTAGCCGGCGGTGAAATCGAGCACGAGCCTGTGCTGCACGCCCATGGCTTCGTTGACCGCGAGCCCGCCGGCGAGCGCGCCCGAGATCGCCATCGCCACCATCGTAATGCGGGCTGGTGAGATGCCGGCATAGGCCGCGGCGCGCGGATTGGCGCCGACGGTGCGGATCGCGTAGCCGAGCCGCGAGCGATAGATCAGCGCCCAGACCGCGACGAGAGCGGCGAGCGCCAGCAGAAACGAGGTGTTGAGCGGCGTCGAGGGTAGTTTAAGGCCGAAGGCGCCGAGCAGCTCGTGAATCGGCGTCAGCACAGCCTGCTTCGGGAAATCCGGGGTCTCCGGCTGCATCGAGCCCGCTTTCCCCATGACCTCGACCAGCAAATAGACGATCAGCGTCGCTGCGATGAAGTTGAACATGATCGTGGTGATCACGACATGGCTGCCGCGCGTCGCCTGGAGGTAGCCGGGTATGAAGGCCCAGAGCGCCCCGCCCGCGGCCGCGGCGAGGATGGCGAGCGGGACCAGCAGTATACCCGGCAGCGGCGCCAGCCAGAGGCAGGCGAGCGCGGCGAAGATGCCGGCGATGGTCGCCTGGCCCTCGCCGCCGATATTGAACAGGCCGGCATGGAAGGCGACGGCGACGGCAAGTCCGGTGAAGATGAAATTGGTAGTGTAGTATAGGGTGAAGCCGAGCCCCTCCAGGCTGCCGAGCGAGCCCTTGAGCAGGAGCGCCGTCGCCTCCAGCGGGCTTTCGCCAATCGAGAGCACGACGAGCCCGGCGACGACGAGCGCTGCCGCGACAGAGACCAGCGGCACCAGCGCGGTGTCGGCCCAGCGGGGAAGTTCGATCGGGGCCGCGCTCATGCCGCGCGCTCGCTGACGCCGGCCATCAGCAGGCCGAGATCGCGCTCGTCGGTCGCCACCGCCTCGCGCTCCCCGGTGATCTGGCCGCCGCAGAGCGCGAGAATGCGGTCGGAGAGCGCCATCACCTCCTCGAGCTCGACCGAGACGAGCAGGATCGCGACACCCTGATCGCGTAGGGCGATCAGGCGGCGATGAATGAATTCGATCGCGCCGATATCGACGCCGCGCGTCGGCTGGCCGACCAGCAGCACCTTCGGCGCCCGCTCGATCTCGCGGGCGAGCACGATCTTCTGCTGGTTGCCACCGGAGAACTTCGCCGTCTTCAAGGCCGGGTCGACCGGGCGGACATCGTAATCCTGCATGCCGGCCCGGGCATGCTGCTCGACGAGGGTCGGCGACAGGAAGGGGCCTCGCCCGAAAGCCGGATCGTCATGATAGCCGAGGATCGCGTTCTCGGCTGCGGCGAAGGCGGTGACGAGGCCGGTCCTCAGGCGATCCTCGGGGATATGCATCAGCCCGAGCCGGCGCAGATTGGCTGGGTTGCGGTCGGCGGCGTTGAGGATCTGGCCGCCGAGCCGGATCACCCCGCGCGTCGGCTGGATCAGTCCTGCGAGGACGTCGAGCAATTCGCTTTGGCCGTTGCCGGCGATGCCGGCGATGCCGACGATCTCGCCTTCGTGCAAAGTGAGGCTGGCGTCGCGCAAGGTCTCGCAGCCGCGCTCGTCGATCACGGAGAGGCCGGCCGCCTCCAGCACCGGCGCACCGCGCTTTCGCGGCGTCTTCTCGACGCGCAGCAGCACGCGCCGGCCGACCATCGCCTCGGCGAGTTCGGCCGGTGACGTCCTGGTCGTCTCGACATGCGCGACCATCTCGCCGCGCCGCATCACCGAGACGCGGTCGGTCACCGCCATGATCTCGCGCAGCTTGTGGGTGATCAGGATCACCGTCTTGCCCTGCGCTTTCAGGGCCTTGAGCAGTTCGAAGAGCTGGTCGGCCTCGGCCGGGGTCAGCACCGCGGTCGGCTCATCCAGGATCAGTATCTGCGCGCCCCGATAGAGCGCCTTCAGGATCTCGACGCGCTGCTGCAAGCCGACCGAGAGCTCGCCGACGATCGCGTCGGGATCGATGGCGAGCCCGTATTCCTGGGAAAGCCGTGCCAGTTCCGCCCGCGCCTTGGCGATGCCACCCTTGAGCAGCGCCCCGCCCTCGGCGCCGAGCACGATGTTCTCGACGACCGACAGCGGCTCGACCAGCATGAAATGCTGGTGGACCATGCCGATCCCCGCGGCGATCGCATCCGAGGAGGAGCGGATCCGGTGCGGTTCCCCACGGACCCGAATCTCGCCGGTATCGGCCTCGTAGAAGCCATAGAGGATCGACATCAGCGTCGACTTGCCGGCGCCGTTCTCCCCGACGATGCCGTGGATCGAGCCGGCGGCGACCGAAAGCGACACGTCCTTGTTGGCCTTGACCGGGCCGAACGCCTTGCTGATGCCGATCAGCTCGATGGCAGGGGGCGGGCTCGTCACCGGCAGCGCAAGCTCACATCGTGCACTTGGAATCCGACATGTAGTCGTGGACCTTGACGGTGCCGGCGATGATGTCGGCCCGCGCCTTGTCGGCGGTGGCCTTGATCTCGGGCGTGATCAGCGCCTTGTTGTTGTCGTCGAGCGCCCAGCCGACGCCGTCCTCCTTCAGCCCGAGCACCGAGACGCCCGGCTTCCAGGTGCCGTCGCGCGCCTCCTTGAACGAGGTGTAGGTGGCGACGTCGACGCGCTTCAGCATCGAGGTCAGCACCTTGCCGGGATGGAGCATGTTCTGGTTCGAGTCGACGCCGATGCCGAGCTTGCCGGCGTCCGCTGCGGCGCGCAGCACGCCGATGCCGGTGCCGCCTGCGGCGTGGTAGATCACGTCGGCGCCGCGATCGATCTGCGACTTGGCGAGCTCACCGCCCTTGACCGGGTCGTTCCAGGCGGCCGGAGTCGAGCCGGTCATGTTCTGGAAGATCTCGGCGTCCTTCTTGCCGGCCTTGACGCCCTGGACATAGCCGCAGGCGAATTTGCGGATCAGCGGGATGTCCATGCCGCCGACGAAACCGACCTTGCCGGTCTTCGAGGCGAGGCTGGCGATGAGGCCGACGAGATAGGAGGCCTCATGCTCCTTGAAGACGACGGACTGCACGTTCGGCAATTCGACGACCATGTCGATGATGGTGAACTTCAGGTTCGGGAACTCGGCCGCGACCTTCTGCAGCGCGGTCGCCTGCGAGAAGCCGACGGCGATGATCGGCGAATGGCCGTCGCGAGCGAAACGGCGCAGCGCCTGCTCGATCTGGGCGTCATTGGTCGGCTCGAAATCGCGGAACTCGACGCCGGTCTCGGCCTTGAACTTCTCGGCCCCGACGAAGACGCCCTCATTGAAGGATTTGTCGAATTTGCCGCCCTTGTCATAGACGATCGCCGGCTTGATCGCGGTCTGGGCCATGGCCGCTATGGCCGAAAGGGCGACGCCCGCCAAAGCGAGCGCGAGAGATTTCAGTTGCATCGAGCCGTTCCCCTGTCATGCGCGGAATGGTTGCCCCATCCCTGCCTGCGGTCACGATGGCACGGCTTGCCGACGGGGCCAAGCGGGCTGGAGAGCCCGCTTGGCGATATATGTCATATATGAACAGTCGCCTTAGCCGCGCTGGATCGAGACGCCGCCATCGGCGAGGAAGGCCGTGCCGGTGACGAAGCTCGACGCGTCCGAGGCGAGAAACAGCGCGGCGCGGGCGATCTCCTCCGGCTGCGCCATCCGCTTCAGCGCATGGATGCCCTCGACGAAGGCGGTGACCTCGGGACCGGAGGTCGGATCGTTGGTGATGCTCGCCGGCGTGTCGGTGCCGCCCGGCAGCAGGGCGTTGACGCGGATGCGCTTGCCGCCGAGCTCGGCCGCGAGCGCCTTCACGAGGCCGATCTGCCCGGCCTTGCTCGCCGCATAGGCCGACATTCCGGCGAGCCCGGCAGTGTAGCCGACGAAGCTCGCGGTGAAGATCAGCGAGCCGCCGCCGCGGGTCTCGAGCGCCGGCGCCTGATACTTCGCGCCGAGGAAGGCGCTGGTCAGGTTGGTCTCGATCAGCTGGTGCCAAGTCGCCAGCGACATCTCGGCGACCGGTCCGAGATCGCCGACCGTGCCGGCATTGTTGAAGGCGATATCGAGCCCGCCGAAGCGCTCGGTCGCCGTTTCGACCAGGCGCTGCGCCAAGGCCTCCTCGCGAATGTCGCCGGCGACAGCGATCACTTCGCCGCCTTCCGCCTTGATCTCGCCGATGAGCGTATCGAGCTCGCTCTGCCGCCGCGCCGTGATCACGAGCCTGGCGCCCTCGGCCGCGAACAGTTTTGCCGCCGCCCTTCCGATGCCGGAGCTCGCGCCGGTGACGATCGCGACCTTGTCCTTCAGTGCCATCATGTCCCGTTCCTTCGTTCAGACGATGAGGCACGGGTGATCGCAGGCGGCGGGCGGGTGCAGACACCCGCTTCCTGTCACGGCACCGCACCCGATTGCTGGCAGGACGGGATCGGCCTAGCTTTCCCGCCATGACGCTGAACGATGCCGAGATCGAACGCTACGCCCGCCATCTGGTGCTGCCGGAGATCGGCGGCCCCGGCCAGGCCAAGCTCAAGCGCGCCCGGGTTCTGGTGATCGGCGCGGGCGGGCTGGGAGCGCCGCTGATCCCCTATCTAGCCGCCGCCGGCGTTGGGACGATCGGCATCGTCGACGACGACCATGTCTCGCTCTCGAACCTGCAGCGGCAGATCATCTTCGGGGCGGAGGATATCGGGGCGCGCAAGGTGGTCGCGGCCGCCAATTTCGTCACGAGGCTCAACCCGCGGGTCGAGATCGAGGAATACGTCACCCGGATCGACGCGCATAACGCCCGCGCCCTCGTGGCGTTCTATGATGTCGTCGCCGATGGCTCAGACAATTTCGCAACGCGCTATGCCGTCTCCGATGCCTGCTTCCACGAGAAGAAGCCGCTGGTGACGGCGGCGCTCGGCCGCTTCGACGGCTCGCTGACCACGATCCGCGCGCATGAGACCAGCGCCGACGGCCGGCCCAATCCGACCTATCGCTGCCTGTTCCCGCAGGAGCCGCCGCCCGGCACGGTTGCGCCCTGCGCTGAGGCCGGCGTGCTCGGCGCGCTCGCCGGCGTCATGGGCTCGATGATGGCACTGGAGGTGATCCGAGCCATCACCGGCTTCGGCGAGCCGCTGGTCGGCAAGCTCCTGCTCGTCGACGCGATGGCGATGCGCTTCGGGACGATGAAATACGGCTGGGATCCGGAAAATCCGCTGAACGGGACGGCGAGAAGCCAAACAGCGAATGCTTCAATTTGATCTAACGGGTTTCATCTGAATTTTTGCATCCTCTGCCATGGTTATGAGCTTGGCAGGGGACTTACCGATGCGCCGGCTGGTCATTTGTGTTGTCGGGTGCATTCTGTGCACATCGGTACAGGCGTTCGAGAGTACTTGGGTTTGGCTCGCGAGCTATCGAATTCTCGAACCAAGCTGCCGTTCCGACATTCAGTCGGCCTTGAAGGGCTTGTCGACGTCCGATCTGGAAGAAGCGATCGAGATCGCTCGCCAACGAGAAGTGGTATTCACCTCCAGGGTTAAGACAGCCGGCGATGCTGCGAGGGCGCAGAATGAGCTCGATGACTACCACGTCGTGATGGTAGCTCAGCTCGAAGGCGGGCTGAAGACAATGGGATGTCCGAGGGTCATTCAGAAGCTCGGCCTCAACCTTCCCAAGCCTATGACCAAGGAGCAGGTTACCGAGATGGCTCGCTCGGCCCCGCTCCAAAGTTCCGAGCGCACGGATTCAATCCCTGCTGCCGACCGGATCGGCACGAAAGCAGCCTATCAGCTTCAGAAAAATCATCACTTTGAACATCACGCAAAAGAAGAGTTGCGACCTGAACTCATTGCGAGTGACCTCGTTGAGCGAGGTCGATCGCACTCCCCGCGATGCGCCTTCGTTCGTGGGCATGCTCCGGACCTACACCGAACGCTGGGCGATCGTTTGCGATGGAGAGGCGGAGGCGAACATCGTGACCTTTCATCAGGATGCCCGGAGATGGCGCAGTTACAAGGTTGAGCATAGCGCTCGAAAGAGCGCGAGCAACGATGCCTCGTCAGCCGAGCCAGTTCTCAGAAAAGGGCTACAAAATTAGGCCGAAGCCGCCCGCTTTGCGTCGATCACGTCCCAGAGCTGTGCCGCCAGATCCGGCCCGCCGAGCTTCTTGATCGCGCGCACCCCGGTGGGCGCGGTGACGTTGATCTCGGTCAATCGGCCGCCGATCACGTCGATGCCGACGAGCAGGAGGCCGCGCTCCCTCAGCGCCGGGCCAATGCGCTCGCAGATTTCGAGCTCGCGCTTGGAGAGGTCCGTCGGCTTGGCTGCGCCGCCGCGTACCATGTTGGCGCGCAGGTCGCCGACCGCCGGGACGCGGTTGACCGCGCCGGCCGCCTTGCCGTCGATCAGGATGATGCGCTTGTCGCCCTCGGAGACCTCCTTCAGGAAGGCCTGCACGACCCAGGGCTCGCGGAAGAGGTTGGCAAACAGGTCGTAGAGGGAGCCGAAATTCGGGTCGCCCTTGCCAGTCTTGAACACGGTCGCGCCGCCATGGCCGTAGAGCGGCTTCATCACGATATCGCCGAACTCCTCGCGGAAGGCCTCGATCTCGGCGCGGTCGCGCGTGATCAGCGTCGGCGGCATCAGATCGGGAAAATGCGTGACGAAGAGCTTTTCCGGCGCGTTGCGGACCTCCGTGGGATCGTTGACCACCAGCGTCTTCGGATGGATGCGCTCGAGCATATGCGTCGAGGAGACATAGGCCATGTCGAAGGGCGGGTCCTGGCGCAGCAGCACCACGTCCAGCGTCGAGAGGTCAGTGCGCTCGGGCTGGCCGAGCGTGTAGTGGTCGCCCTCGACGTCGCGCACCTCGACCGGATTGATCACGGCGGTGACCTTGCCGTCGCGCAGGGTCAGCTTCTCAGGCGTGTAGGTGAAGAGCCTGTGGCCGCGCGCCTGCGCCTCCAGCATCAGCGAAAAGCCGGTGTCGCCGGCGATGCGGACCTTCTCGATCGGGTCCATCTGGATGGCGACGTTCAGCGGCATGGGCGAAAGCTCCGGTTGCGGCCGTTATATCGGCTGCGCGACCATTGCGGCGCAAGAGGGCTGGCCTTGCGTCAGAGCACGAGCTCGAACACGCGGGGGACATGGCGAGGCAGCCGCCAGGGCGCGAGGAAGACGGCATCGGCCCGAAGGTTGCGCTGCATCGCCCAGGGATTGCGCGCCAGCCATTGCCTGATGCGGGCCTCCATCAGCCGGCGCTTGTCCGCCGTGATCGCCATGGCGGCATCGTCGAGCGATGCGCGCGCCTTGACCTCGACGAAGACGATATCGTCGCCGCGGGCCATGATCAGATCAATCTCGCCACCCTTGCCGCCGAAACGGCGCTGCAGCAGGCGATAGCCCTTGGCGCTGAGGAAGGCGACGGCGAGCCACTCGCCGCGGCGGCCGGCGAGGCCGGAATGGCGCGCGCGGCGACTGCGCAGCGCCTCGCTCATGGCGCGCGGGTCAATTCGAGGGCGCGGGCATAGACGACGCGGCGCGGCTGCCCACTCGCGGCCGCGACCTGCGCCACCGCCTCCTTCAGCGAAACCTTGGCGAGCGCGGCGCGCAGCGCCTCGTCGAGCGTGTCGCCCTGTACCGCCGCGGCGGAGGCGTCGGGTGGGCCGATGATCACCACGATCTCGCCGCGCGCCTCCTCGGCCTCGGAATAGTGCGCAGCAAGGTCGGGCAGAGGGCCACGGCGGACGTTCTCGTAATACTTGGTCAGTTCGCGCGCGACAGCTCCTGACCGCGCGCCGAGCACCGCAGCGGCGTCAGCCAGCATCTCCGCGAGGCGTCGCGGCGATTCGAAGAAAACGAGCGTGCCGGGAATGGCGGCAAGCTCGGTCAGCCGGGCTTTGCGGCCGGCGCTCTTCGGCGGCAAAAAACCCTCGAAGAAGAAGCGGTCGGTGGGCAGCCCCGCCAGCACCAGCGCCGCCAACACGGCGGACGGGCCGGGAATGCCGGTGACCGGCAGCCCTTCCGCGACGACCTCAGCGACGAGCTTGTAGCCGGGATCGGAGACGAGCGGCGTGCCGGCGTCCGAGATCAGCGCGAGCTTGCCGCCCTTGCGCAGCCGTTCAAGGATCTTCGGGCGCATCTGCGCGGCGTTGTGCTCGTGATAGGGCAGCAGCGGCGTCGCGATGCCGTAATGCGCCAGCAGCGTCTTCGAGGTCCTGGTGTCCTCCGCCAGCACGGCATCGGCGGCGGCGAGCGTCGACAGCGCCCGGAAGGATATATCCTTCAGATTGCCGATTGGTGTTGCGACGATGTGGAGGCCCGGCGCGAGCGGCTCGGCCTCGGCCCGGAGGCCGAAGGCCGTATAGCTCGGAGCGCGACCAGTAGCAGGCAGGGCGGATATGGGGCCGGACATGGCGGCGAAACTGCCACAGCGATCGGCAAGATGCCACCGCCGGCCCGGCAACCTAGAGTTAACAACTTGAAAATAGCTTCGCTCACTGGCAGGACTTGTTCACGGTTCGGGACAAGACATTCAGCTGGTGTGAGCTTGCCTTGCGCCTCGCCGAGGAGTGGAGACGAAAACCGTGTCGCGTCACTTGAAGCTCCTCGTCCCGCCGAGCCGCCGGCTGATCCTGCTATCCGGCGTTGGCGCCGCGCTCGCTGCCTGCAGCGGCGGTACCGGCGGCCTTCCCGGCTTCGACACCCAGACGACGCCGCAGGGCGGCGGTACTCAGCCCAGCGGTCCGACCATCGGCGCCGGCTCGGTAAAGGTCGGGCTGATCCTGCCGCTGACCGCCGAAGGCCAAGGCGCGACCGTCGGCAACTCGCTCAAGAACGCCGCCGAGATGGCGCTTGCGGAATTCCCCGGCGCCGACCTCACGCTGCTGGTCAAGGATGATCGCGGCACGCCGGAGGGCGCCCAGGCCGCAGCGCAGGAGGCGCTCCGCGAGGGCGCGGAGCTGATCATCGGACCGCTTTTCGCGCCCTCCGTCCAGGCCGTCGGTCAGGTCGCCCGCGGTGCCGGCAAGCCGGTGATGGCCTTCTCCAGCGACAGCAATGTCGCCTCGCGCGGCATCTATCTGCTCTCTTTCCCGCCTGAGAACGACGTCAACCGCGTCATCGCCTATGCCTCGGCGCAGGGGCGCAAATCCTTCGCTGCACTGGTACCCGAGACCGCCTATGGCAAGGTCGTCGAAGGCGCCTTCCAGCAGGCGGTCGCCAATCGCGGTGCTCGTGTCGTCGTGATCGAACGCTTTGGCTCCGACCAGAACAGCATGCGCGCCGCGGCGACGCGGCTCGTGCCGGCGCTGCAGCAGGCCGATGCCCTGTTCGTGCCCGCCGACGCTGCTGCGATGCCGACGCTTGGCCTCGTCTTGCAGCAGGCCGGCTATGACCCCGCCAAGGTCAAGCCGCTCGGCACGGGCGTCTGGAACGACGCCAATGTCGCGCGCGTCCCGGCGATCCAGGGTGGCTGGTTCGCCTCGCCCGACACCGCCGGCTTCAACGCCTTCTCCGGCCGCTACCAGAAGCGCTTCAACAGTGCCCCGACGCGGACCGCGACGCTGTCCTACGACGCGGTCTCGCTGGCGGCGGCGCTCGCCCGAACTCAAGGCAGCCAGCGCTTCTCCGAAAGCGTCTTGACCAATGCCTCGGGCTTTGCCGGGGCCGACGGGGTCTTCCGCTTCCGTCCGGATGGGTTGAATGAGCGCGGGCTTGCCGTGCTCGAGCTGCGCAACGGCCAGATCGTCACGGTCAACGCAGCCCCGCGCGATCTCGGCCCGCGGACGAACTGAGGCTCGCGAAAGGGCGTCATTCTCGGGCGGCGCAGAGCGCCGACCCGAGAATCTCTTGCAGAATGAGGCGCCTTTCACGGGCGCCTTTTTTGCCCTGAGATGCTCGGGTCAAGCCCGAGCATGACGTGAGCAACTGCTCACCCGCCGATGTTGAACGCCGCCAGCGCGGCCATGTTGACGATATCGGAATCCTTAGCCCCGAGCGGCACGATCTGAACCGGCTTGTCGAGGCCGACCAGCAATGGGCCGATCACGGTCGCACCGCCGAGCTCCTGCAGCATCTTGGTCGAGATCGAGGCCGAGTGGAACGCCGGCATGATCAGGACGTTCGCCGGCCCGGTCAGGCGGCAGAACGGATACTGCGCCATCAGATCGCGATTGAGCGCGACGTCGGCGGCCATCTCGCCATCATACTCGAAGTCGACGCGCTGGCCGTCGAGGATCGTCACCGCATCGCGCACCTTTTCCGAGCGCTCCCCCGCCGGATGGCCGAAGGTCGAGAAGGCGAGCATCGCGACCTTCGGCTCGTAGCCAAGGCGACGCGCGACGCCGGCGGCCTCGATCGCGATCTCCGAGAGTTCCTGCGCCGTCGGCATCTCGGTGATCGCGGTGTCGGCGACCAGCACGGTACGCCCACGCGTGATCGCGATCGAGACGCCGATCAGCCGATGGCCCGGCCGGTCGTCGATGACACGGCGGACCTCTTCCAGCGCGATCGAGTAGTTGCGGGTGACCCCGGTCACCATCGCATCGGCATCGCCGAGTGCGACCATGGCGGCGGCGAAATGATTGCGATCCTGGTTGATCAGGCGCTGGCAGTCGCGGAACAGATAGCCGTGCCGCTGCAGCCGCTCGTAGAGGTACTGCGCATAGGCTGAGTTGCGATGCGAGAGCCTCGCGTTCTGGACCTCGATGCCCTTGGCGGCGAGGTCGACGCCGAGATGCTCGGCCGTCTCGTTGATGCGCTCCTCGCGTCCGACCAGGATCGCCTTGCCAAGCTCCTGATTGACGAAGGAGGCCGCGGCGCGGATGACCTGCTCCTCCTCGCCCTCGGCGAAGACGACGCGCTTGGGATAGCGCCGGACGCGCTCGAAGATGCGGTTGAGCGTGCCGGTGACCGGGTCGCGCCTTGCCGAGAGCTGCGCCTTGTACGCGCCGGTGTCGACGATCGGCTTGCCGGCGACACCCGTCTCCATCGCCGCCTTGGCGACCGCCATCGGCACGACATGGATCAGTCGCGGATCGAACGGTACCGGGATGATGTAATCCTTGCCATAGCGCGGGCGTGCGCCCTGATAGGCGGCGGCGACCTCGTCGGGGACGTCCTCGCGCGCCAGCGAGGCCAGTGCCTCGGCTGCGGCGATCTTCATCTCCATGTTGATCGTGGTGGCGCGGACATCGAGCGCGCCACGGAAGATGAAGGGGAAGCCGAGGACGTTGTTGACCTGGTTCGGATAGTCCGAGCGCCCGGTCGCCATGATCGCGTCGTCGCGAATGGCGTGCACCTCTTCCGGCGTGATCTCCGGATCGGGATTGGCCATGGCGAAGATGATCGGGTTCGCCGCCATCGAGGCGACCATCTCCGGGGTCACCGCGCCCTTCTGCGACAGGCCGAAGAAGGCGTCTGCGCCTTCCAGCGCCTGCGCCAGCGTGCGCCGGTCAGTGACCGCCGCATGGGCCGATTTCCACTGGTTCATGCCCTCGGTGCGGCCCTGGTAGATCACGCCCTTGGTGTCGCAGAGGATGACGTTGTCGGGCTTGAAGCCCATTGCCTTGAGCAGTTCGATGCAGGCGATGGCGGCGGCGCCGGCACCGTTGATGACGAGCTTCGTCGACTTGACGTCGCGCTCCGTCAGGTCGAGCGCGTTGATCAGGCCGGCGGCGGCGATGATCGCGGTGCCATGCTGGTCGTCATGGAAGACCGGGATGTCCATCAGTTCGCGCAGGCGCTGCTCGATGATGAAGCATTCCGGCGCCTTGATGTCCTCGAGATTGATACCGCCGAAGGACGGGCCGAGATAACGCACGGCCTCGATGAACTTGTCGGCATCCTCGGTATCGACCTCGAGATCGATCGAGTCGACATCGGCGAAACGCTTGAACAGGATGGATTTGCCTTCCATCACCGGCTTGGAGGCGAGCGCGCCGAGATTGCCGAGGCCAAGGATGGCGGTACCATTCGTGATCACCGCGACGAGATTGGCGCGTGCGGTGTAGTCATAGGCGCGGCTGGGATCCTCGGCGATCGCCAGGACCGGCACCGCGACGCCGGGCGAATAGGCCAGCGACAGGTCGCGCTGCGTTGCCATCGGCACGGTTGGAATGATCTCGAGCTTGCCTGGCCGCCCCTGCGAGTGGAAGAGCAGCGCCTCCTGATCGGTGAAGGTCGGACGGGTGCGCTTGGGCGGCGGGGAGCGATCGTTCATGCGCTTGTTCTTTTTCAAAGGCGTTTCCTCGGGGGAGCCGACCATAGGGTAGCGCCGCTTTCCTCGACAAGGCGCGATTGCGCGACAGCACCTTTCCTGTGACGGCAGGGTAGGGACGGGAGCGGAAGCGTCAGAGGCCGGCGCGCATGCGCCCGACGCAGTCGCCGACATAGCGGTCGAGCTCGACCGCCTGCTCGCTGACCAGACGCGCCGCCTCGACGACCCGTGCTGCGGCCTCGCCGGTGGCTCGGGCTTCGCCCCCGGCTCCGGCGACGTTCTCCGTGACGGTGGCGGCCGAGCCTGCCACGGCCTGGGCGTCCAGCGCGATGCCTGAGGCGATCGTGCCCTGGCTGGTCACGACCTGCGCGATCGCGTCCGAGGTTGTCTCGATCGTCCCCATCGTCCCTTCGATCTGTCCGACGGCATTGGCGACGGCCGCGGCAGCGCCACGGATCTCCTGCAGCGTGGCGCCGATGTTCTGTGTCGCCTGCTGGGTCTGCTCGGCGAGGTTCTTGACCTCGCCGGCGACCACCGCAAAGCCGCGGCCGGCAACCCCGGCGCGTGCTGCCTCGATCGTCGCGTTGAGAGCGAGCAGATTGGTGCGGACCGCGATGTCCTCGATGAATGCAAGCACGGCCCCGACCTTGTCGGCGGCAACCGCGAGCCCGTCGACGTCGGTTCGGGTCGAGCGGACATGGTTCGCCGCCTGCCGCGCGGTCTCGGCGGCAAGATCGGTCTGGCGCGTCAGCTCGCGGATCGAGGCGTCGATCCGCTCGGCCGCGTGGGCGACGCTGCCGACGCGTTGCGAGGCGAGCTCCGCCTGTTGCGTCGCCTCGCCGGCCCGCAAGGTGGTACGGTCGGCGTTCGCTGCCATGCCGCGCGCCGCCTCGTGCATGCCGCGTGCCGAATCGCCGACCCGGCGCAATGCCTTGCCCACTGTCACTTCGAGATTTACGGCCAGCTCCTCGAGCGCCGCGCGGCGCAGCGTTTCAATCTCGTCCCTGCGGGTCTCCAGTGTCTTCTCGGGCGTGACGTCAAGCAGGATGCCATCCCAGATCGCCGTCCCGTCGGACAGGCGGCGCATCGTCGCCTCGCTGCGCAGCCAGACGATGCCGCCATCGGGCGCGGCATAGCGCGCCTCGAAGCGCCAGACGTCGTCCAGGGCTGTCAGAGCGGCGCGCGCTGCCTCGAAACGCTGCCGATCCTCCGGCAGCATCTTGCCGAGCCAGGCCTCCGGATCGCGTTCGACCTCCTCCTTGGTAACACCCAGGAGTTTGTCGATGGCGAAGGATGCGAACTGATAGCGCAGCGAACCATCGGGTGACACGACACGCTGATAGAGGGTGCCGGGCGCGCGCTGGATCAGCGTGCGCAGGCGATAGGACGTCTCGCGCCGGTCCCGGTCGTTGCTGAGGACGAGTCCGACCAGGATGGTGCCGATCGTGCTGACCACGATCATGATCGGCACAGCCTCGCGCAGGAAGCGTTCCGCCGCAGGCCAGTTCGGCATGAAGACGTTCGAGGCGATGAGGCAGCCGGCGCTGATCAGGCTGAGCAGGACGAGATCGCGCAGCGTCAGCGAGCGCTTCTGCCGGCCGAGCCAGGCGGCGTAGATCACGCCGGCAACGGCGTGCAGGACGATTCCGGCGATCCCGGTCGGCATCCCGACACCGCCCAGATTGTAGCGCGCAGCGGCGAGGGGGACAGCAGTCAGCAATGCGGCGAGCGGTCCGCCGATCGGGCCGGCCAGGATCGCGAAGGTGTTACGCGAATCGACGACCAGTCCGGGCTGGATGACGAAGGGATTGGCCATGCTGCACAGCGCTCCCGCGGCGAAGAGCACGCCGACGACGAGCTGGCGCAGCAGCGGACGCTGATCGATCCACGTGGCGGCCGCCGTCAGGATCAGGGCCGCCAGCAGCAGGAAGGACAGGCTCTCGATCAGGTTGATGAACAGTGACATGGCGGGCCCTTGGCCGGGAACGGCCCGATGAAGCTGCTTTAATTTGTTGAAAGCCATCCTAACGGATGGCCTTGCCGGCGCGATTTGCTAGCGTGCCCGCCCCATGCGCCACACCACCCCAAGCGATGTTGCGGAAGCCCGCTCCGCCAGCACGGCCGATCTCGGCCGCGTCACGCCGATGATGGCGCAGTACGTCGAGATCAAGGCCAATAATCCCGATTGCCTGCTGTTCTACCGGATGGGCGATTTCTACGAATTGTTCTTCCAGGACGCCGAGATCGCCTCGCGCACGCTCGGCATCGTGCTGACCAAGCGCGGCAAGCACCTGGGCGAGGACATCGCCATGTGCGGCGTCCCGGTCGAGCGCGCCGACGACTATCTGCAGAAGCTGATCGCTGCTGGCCATCGCGTCGCGGTCTGCGAGCAGACCGAGGATCCGGCCGAGGCCAAGAAGCGCGGTGCCAAATCGGTGGTGAAGCGCGATGTCGTCCGCTTGGTCACGCCCGGCACCATTACCGAGGAGCGCCTGCTCGATCCCGGCCGGGCGAGCCTGCTCGTCGCGGTGGCCCGGCGCCGGCTGTCGGACGAGGTTTATGCCTATGGCATCGCGGCTGTGGACATTTCGACCGGTCGCTTCGCCGTGCTCGAAACCGACCAGCGCGGGCTTGCCGTCGAGCTTGCCCGCCTGGAGCCGCGCGAGATCGTCTGTCCCGATGCGATCCATGACGATCCCGAGCTGAAGGAATTCTGGCGCGACGTTGCAGCTCCCGTGACGCCGCTGGCGCGCGAAGGGCTCGACCCGGCTTCCGGCGAGCGCCGGCTGAAGGAGTTCTTCGGCGTCGCTACGCTCGATGCCTTCGGCGCCTTCACGCGTGCCGAGATCGCCGCCGCCGCTGCAGCGCTCGCCTATGTCGAGCGCACCCAGCTTGGCGCCCGTCCGCCTTTGTCGCCGCCTGTCCGCGAGGGCCAGAGCGCGACCATGCTGATCGACGCGGCCACGCGTGCGAATCTCGAACTGACCCGAACCCTCGCCGGTGAGCGCTCGGGCAGCCTGCTCGCCACCATCGATCGGACCGAGACGCCGGGCGGCAGCCGCCTGCTCGCCGAGCGGCTGGCCGGGCCGCTCACCGATCCGATCGCGATCGGACGGCGGCACGATGCCGTGACGCTCCTGGTCGAGACGCCGTCGCTGCGCGAGGCGCTGCGGCGTGATCTTTCCCGCGTGCCCGACATCGCCCGCGCGCTGGCCCGGCTCTCGCTAGATCGTGGCGGCCCGCGCGATCTCGCCGCGCTTGGCGTCGGGCTGGAGGCCGCCCGTGGTGTCGCCGCCGCTCTGCTGCGCCAGGGCGATCTGCCCGATGAACTGCGCGAAGCGGCCCTCGCGCTTGGCCGCACCGACCCTGATCTCGCTACGCGCCTGTCCGCAACGCTCGCCGACGAGCTACCGCTCATGAAGCGCGACGGCCGTTTCGTGCGCGAGGGTTTCGACGCGGCTCTCGACGAACTCAGGCTGCTGCAGGTCGATTCGCGCAAGGTGATCGCGCAATTGCAGGCGCGCTATGCCGCCGAGACCGATTGCCGGACACTGCGGATCAAGCACAACTCCATGATCGGCTATTTCGTCGAGGTGCCGCAGGCGGTCGGTGAGACCTTCCTGAGGGAGCCCTGGCGGGCGGTGTTCGTGCATCGCCAGACCATGTCGGACGCGATGCGCTTCTCCTCGGTCGAGCTCGGCGAGCTCGAGGCCAAGATCGCCTCCGCCGCAGACCGGGCGCTGAAGCTGGAGCTCTCGGTCTTCGCGGCGCTGACCGAGGCCGTGTTGGCGCAGGCCGAGCCGATCAAGGCGGCGGCGCAGGCACTGGCGGTGATCGATGTCGCCGCGGCGCTGGCCGAGCTCGCGATTGATGCCGGCTGGACGCGCCCGCAGGTCGATGACGGTGCCGCCTTCACAATCAAGGCCGGCCGCCATCCCGTGGTCGAGGCCGCGCTGAAGCGGCAGGGCCAGCCCTTCGTCGCCAATGACAGCGAATTGTCCGCCGCTGCGCAAGGCCGGGACGGCCGCATCTGCCTGATCACCGGCCCCAACATGGCGGGTAAGTCGACCTTCCTGCGCCAGAACGCGCTGATCGCCGTGCTCGCCCAGATGGGCTCCTTCGTGCCGGCTGGGAGCGCCCATATCGGCGTGGTCGACCGGCTGTTCTCGCGCGTCGGCGCCGCCGACGATCTCGCTCGCGGCCGCTCGACCTTCATGGTCGAGATGGTCGAGACTGCCGCGATCTTGAACCAGGCCGGGCCGCGTGCCCTCGTCATCCTCGACGAGATCGGCCGCGGCACCGCGACCTTCGACGGGCTCTCGATCGCCTGGGCCGCGATCGAGCATCTGCATGAGGCCAATCGCTGCCGGGCACTGTTTGCGACGCATTATCACGAGCTGACGGCGCTGGCCGAGCGGCTCGACCGCGTCGTCAACGCCACCGTGCGCGTCACCGAATGGAATGGCGAGGTCATTTTCCTGCATGAGGTCGTGCCCGGTGCGGCCGATCGCTCCTACGGTATCCAGGTCGCCAAGCTCGCCGGCCTGCCGCCGGCGGTGGTCGAGCGGGCCCGCGCCATCCTCGGCGAATTGGAGAAGAGCGAGCGCGAGAAGCCGGTCGCGGCTTTGGTCGACGACCTCCCGCTCTTCGCCGTGCAGATGCGCAAGCCGGCACCGGCCGCAGCGCCGGTCGCTGGCCCCGATGAATTGCGCGAGGCGCTTTCTGGGATCGACCCCGACGAGATGACGCCGCGCGAGGCGCTGGAAGCGCTCTACAGGCTTAAGCGTTTGAACTGAGCCGACGCTTGATCCCCTCCGCCGCCGCCACACCGGTGGCGAAGCAGGCTTGCAGCAGATAGCCGCCTGTCGGCGCCTCCCAGTCGAGCATCTCGCCGGCGATGAAGAGGCCGGGCAGGCGCTTCAGCATGAAGTCCGTGTCGATCTCGTCGGTGACGATACCGCCCGCTGTCGAGATGGCGCGGGCGATCGGTGCGGTACCTGTCAGGCGCAGCAACGCGCTCTTGATCAGGGTGGCTAGATTGCCGGCTTCGGCCGGCAGCGGCCCGTTTGCCGTCTCCCGCAGCGCCGCCGCTGCCACTGGCGAAAGCCCGGCCGCCTTGCGCAGGTGGTTACTCAGCGTCTCGCCGGCCCGGCGGCGTTCGAGGCGGGCCGCCAGTGCGGACTCGTCGAGATCGGGCCGCAGGTCGATGACGAGGTCGGCATGGCCGTCGCGGTCGATCGCCTTGCGCAACGGTCCCGACAGCGCATAGATCGCCCCGCCCTCGATGCCGTCCGCGTCGATCATTGCTTCGCCAAGGACGCGCTGCCCGGCGAAGCTCAGCGCGATCCGCTTCAGCGGCTGCCCGGCGAAGCGCTCACGCATCAGGGGCGACCAGGCGACCGTGAAGCCGGCATTCGCGGGTCGCAACGGCGAGATCACGACACCTTTTTCGGCAAGCAACTCGACCCAGGAGCCATCCGAGCCCAGTCGCGGCCAGCTTGCGCCGCCGAGCGCCAGCAGCGTCGCACGCGGGCTCACAATCTCCTCGCCGCCTTCGCGAGCGGTGAAGCGCAGCGCGCCACTCTCGTCCCAGCCGATCCAGCGTCGGCCCGACACCAGTCGCACGCCGAGCCCATCGAGCCGCGTCAGCCAGGCGCGCAGCAGCGGCGAAGCCTTCATCGCTCTGGGGAAAATACGCCCGCTCGAGCCGATGAAGCTTTCGGCACCGAACCCGTCGGCCCAGTCGCGTAGCGCCGGTGGCGGGAAGGCGTGGATCGCCGGCTCCAGCCAGCTTCGCGCTGCGCCATACCGATCGAGAAAGCTGTCGAGCGGTTCGGAATGCGTCAGATTGAGCCCACCGCGGCCGGCGAGCAGGAATTTGCGCGCCGGCGAGGTCATCCGCTCATAGATCGCGACGTTGTGGCCGGCCTCGGCCAACCGCTCGGCCGCGATCAGCCCGGCCGGGCCGGCGCCGATGATGGCGACGTCCGGTTCGCTCAATTGCCAAACACGGTGTTGAGCTGGCTGCCGACCATGATGAAGGTGGTGCGCTTCGGCATCTCCTTCAGCCTGACCGCGCCGATATAGGTCATCGCCGAGCGCACCCCGCCCATGATCTCCTGCATCGTGCCCTCGACCGGGCCGCGATAGGGCACCTCGACGGTCTTGCCCTCGGAGGCCCGGTATTTGGCGACGCCGCCGGAATACCGCTTCATCGCCGTGTCGGAGGACATGCCGTAGAAGACCATCGCGACCGGCACGGTCTCGCCGTCATGGGTCTCGTAGCGGATCTCGCCCTCGCATTCGTCGTGGCCGGCGAGCATGCCGCCCATCATCACAAAATCGGAGCCGCCGCCATAGGCCTTGGCGACGTCGCCGGGCACGGTCAGCCCGCCATCGCCGCAGACCAGGCCTTTCAGCCCGTGGGCGGCGTCGGAACATTCGATGATCGCCGAGAGCTGCGGATAGCCGACACCGGTCATTTTGCGGGTGGTGCAGACCGAGCCCGGGCCGATGCCGACCTTGACGATATCCGCGCCGGCCAGGATCAGCGCCTCCGTCATGTCGCCGGTGACGACGTTGCCGGCCATGATCGCCGCGTTCGGGAAGGCCTCGCGCGTCGCCTTGACCGTGTCGACGAACTTCTCGGTGTAGCCATTGGCGACATCGAGGCAGATCTTGTCGATCGGCGCCTTGGCGTGGACCGCTTTCAGCTTGTCGTGGTCGGAATCGGTGGTGCCCAGCGAATAGAAGGCGTTGGCGGAGCCCGGCTCCTTGAAGAAGGCGATCAGCTCGTCGGCGTCGTAATGCTTGTGCAGGGCGACCATGGCGCCGTGCTTCAGTAAAGCGCGCGCCATCGCCATGGTGCCGACCACGTCCATATTGGCGGCGATCAGCGGAAAGCCCGTCCATTCGCGGCCGGTATGGGCGAAACGGAAGCTCCGGTTGACGTCGACCTCGGCGCGGCTGCCGAGCGTCGAGCGCTTCGGCCGGATCAGCACGTCGCGGAAGTCGAGCTTCGGATCGTTCTCGATGCGCATGATGAAAGCTCCGGCGGCTGACGCAGACGGTGAAAGGCGCACGCGGCTTCAGGGAGCGTGCCGGGATTCATAGCCGCTCGAACCTTTCGGAGCAATGCAGGGGGTGTCATTCGGATGCCGTGGATCAGACACTTTAGTGATCCCTAAAGTTTCTCTGGACAGGTCGCTCGCATCACGATACTTAAGCGCATGCTTCACCAACCAGAGCAGCTCGACCTGATGTTCCAGGCGCTGGCGGATCCGAACCGCCGGCAGATGGTGCAACGGCTCTGCGAGGGACCGGCGAGCGTCAGCGAGCTCGCTGCGCCACTGCAGATGACGCTGTCGGCTGTGGTGCAGCATCTCGCCGTGCTCGAAGGAGCCGGGTTGGTGCGTTCGCAGAAGGTCGGGCGGGTCCGCACCTGCCAGCTCGACACGCAGGCCTTGCGGGCGGCGGAGCGCTGGATCAGCGAGCGCCGCTCCCTCTGGGAGCGACGCTTCGACCGGCTCGGCGCCTTCCTCGCCGAGCAGGACCAAGATTTGAAGGAAGGAGGCGGATAATGACCGAACGGACCGTCGTCCATACCGATTTCACCATCGAGCGCCGCTACGATGCGAGCCCTGCCCGCGTCTTCGCCGCCTTCGCCGATCCCGTGGCGAAGCGGCGCTGGTCGGCCTGTCATGACGAGGGTGGGCTCGGCGAGCACAGGCTCGATTTCCGCGAGGGCGGCCGGGAGACCATGCGCGGCGCTCCGGCGGAAAGCGGCGTCTTTGCGATGAACGCGACCTTCGCGGAGATCGTGCCGGAGCAGCGCATCATCTACAGCTACGAACTGCTGCGCGACGATGTTCGCCTGTCGATCTCGCTGGCGACGATCGAGTTCCATCGCGACGGCGCCGGCACGAGGCTGCTCTTCACCGAGCAGGCTGCCTTCCTCGACGGCCATGATCGGCCCGAATGGCGCGAGCAGGGCTCGCGCATCGGCTTCGACAGGCTGGCCGACTATCTCGCGCAGGAGCAGGCGCCGGCCTGAGCCGCACCCGTCTTCGACCAAGAACCCTTTCAACCCGCTCCTTTCCAGAAGCAGGAATGCACAGCCATGTCCCTGACGCTCTATTTCCATCCGCTTTCCGGCTTCTGCCAGAAGGCACTGGTCGCGCTCTACGAGAACGACACGCCGTTCACGCCGCAACTCGTCAATTTCGGAGATTCCACCGAGCGCGCCGATTTCCTGAAGCTCTGGCCGATCGGCAAGTTCCCGCTGCTGCGCGACGATAGCAATGGCAGGCTGGTGCCGGAGACCAGCCTGATCATCGAGTATCTCGCATTGCATTATCCCGGTCCGGTGGCGCTGCTGCCGGAGAACCCGGTCGCGGCGCTCGAGGTTCGGCGGCTCGATCGGCTCTTCGATCTCTATGTCGCCATCCCCATGCAGAAGGTGGTGCTCGACCGACTGCGCCCGGAGGGCAGTCATGACCCGGTTGGCGTCGCCGAGGCCAAGGCGACGCTTGCGTCAGCTTATGACGTGCTGGAGGCCGAGCTCGGCGACCGGCACTGGCTGACCGGCGACGCTTTCACCATGGCCGACTGCTCGGCCGCACCGGCGCTGTTCTATGCCGAGCGGGCGCTGTCCTTCCGCGACAGCCATCCGCGGCTCTGGGCCTATTTCGAGCGCCTGCGCATGCGGCCGTCCTATGCCCGCGCCTTGGCCGAGGCCGAGCCTTATTTCGAGTTCTTCCCGCGCAATCCGGGCGATGCCGGGCTCTCCCGCTAGTCCAACCCTCTTCGATCCTCATCAGCCAAGAGAAACAACCATGACCGCCACCCCCGTCGTCCATGCCAGCTTCACCCTTGAGCGCAGCTATGCCGCCTCGCCTGCCCGCGTCTTCGCCGCCTTCGCCGATCCCAAGCAGAAGCGCCGCTGGTTCGCCGAGGGCGAAGGCTGGGAGGTCGAGCAATTCGATGTCGACTTCCGCGTCGGCGGCCATGAGCGCAGCCGTTTTCGCTTCCAGGGCGGCCCGCCGATCAACAACGACACCGTCTATCAGGTGATCCAGCAAAACGAGCGCATCATCCTCGCCTATGCGATGGCGATCGATGGAGCGCCGCTCTCGGGCTCGTTGCTGACCATGGAATTCATGCCCGAGGGAACCGGCACCAGGTTCGTCTTCACCGAGCAGGGCGCCTATCTCGACGGCAAGGACGGCCCTATCCAGCGCGAAGAAGGCTCGCGGGAGCTACTCGAAAGCCTGGCAAGGATGCTCGGCGAGCCTGCGAACGCTGCGGCCTGAGGCGCGGGGCGCCATTCATCCGCCATTCACCGGCAGTTCATCCCCCGCCGGCTAAGCGGGATGGTGGCGCAGCCTGACCGGGAACACCCGGCGGGTCACGCCTCCGATGTCACGATCCGGGGGGATCTTTCGGCTGTGCTCAAGGCCGTCGACCAGCGTATCCAGGCCGCCGGCCCGCCATCCGATTGGCAGGTCGCCAAGAGCTTTGCGCGCCTGACCGGCGGCTTCTGGCGCGGTGGCACCGCCAGCCGGGCCTGGTTCTGGTCGCTCGCTTTGGCGAGCGCGATCATCCTCTCCGTCTTCGCCAACGTCACCGTCAATCGCTGGAATGGCTGGTTCTTCGACGCGCTCGAGAAGAAGGACGGCGAAAGCGCGCTGATCGCCATGGCGGTCTTCCCGGTGCTGGTGCTGATCGCGGCGGGCCTGGGCGTCATCATCCTGATTTCGCGCGAGACCTTTCAGGTCCATTGGCGCGCCTGGGTCACGGCCAAGCTCGCCGATCGCTGGATCGGAGAGCGCCGCTTCTACCGGCTCGGCCTTTCCGGCTACGAGCCGGCCAATCCGGAATACCGCATCGCCGACGATGTGCGCTGGGCGACCGAGCCGGTGGTCGACTTCGCCATCGGCCTGCTCTCGGCCGTGATCACCGCGATCACCTTCATCGGCATCCTCTGGTCGATCGGCGGCTCGCTCAGCGTCGAGGCTCACGGCGTTCCGTTCGAGATTCCGGCCTATATGGTCCTGGCCGCGATCATCTATGCCGTCCTGGTCTCCGGCCTGATCACCTGGGTCGGTCGGCCGCTGCCGCGCCTGATCGCCGCCCGCAACGAGGGCGAGGCACGCCTGCGCTTCTCGCTGATGCGTATCCGCGACCATGGCGAGACGATCGCGCTCTCGCGGGCCGAGGTCGGCGAACGCCGTGCCGTCGCCGCGACCTATGACACCCTGGTCACGCGCTGGCTCGCCATGATCCGCCAGCGCGGCCGGCTGACCTGGATCACCAATGGCAGCGGCGCCCTCGTCCCGGTCGTGCCGCTCCTGCTGGCTGCGCCAAAGTACCTCTCGGGCGAGATGTCGCTTGGCGACGTCGTCCAGGTCGCCGCCGCTTTCGTCGCCGTGCAGAACGCCTTCAACTGGGTGCTCGACAACTTCATGCGGATTGCCGAGTGGCTGGCCTCGGCGCGGCGCGTCAACGAGCTCGCCATTGCGCTGGGCGCGATCGAGGCCGGCTCGGCGGAAAGCGACATCGTCGTCCTGCCGAGCGAGGACGGTGGCTTGCAGCTCGACGAGTTGACCTTGACCGACCGCGACGGCCGCACGCTCCTCGCCGATTTCGGCCTGGCGCTGCCGGCCGGAGCGACGATCCATGTCGCCGGCGAGATGGGGCACGGCAAGGCCGCCTTGATCCAGGCCGTCGCGGGCCTCTGGCCCTGGGGCCGGGGCTCGGTTGCTCTGCCGGACGAGGCGCGTATCGCGGTGCTGCCGCAGCATCTGCACCTGTCGGAAGGCAGCCTTCGGGCCGCGCTCGATCCGATCGGCGGCCATGGCGCTGCGCAGGCGGAGGCGGCCTTGCGGCACTACGGTCTCTCGGGCCTCGTGCCGCAGCTGGATCTGTCGCGCGACTGGGAGAAGGCGCTGACCACTGGCGATCGCCAGCGCCTCGCTCTGGCGCGCGCCGAATTGGCGGAGCCCGACATCCTCCTGCTCGACGAGGCGACGAGTGGTCTGGAGACCGAGGCGGCGCTCGATCTGCTGGCGCGATTGCGGGCGGCCCGTCCCAATGCGGTCATGCTGCTGATCGGCCAGAGCCCCGGCTTCGCCGAAGCGGCCGACCATCATCTCACCATGCGCCGCGCCGGTGGCGTCGCCCGCATCGTCTCCAGCGATGGCGTGCGTCCGGCAGCGCTCGCCGAAGCCGGTGGCGGCTGAGGCTCAGGCAGGATTCAGGACCTTTTCCATCCAGTGCCGGCACTCCCGGCCTTCACGATACGGAGCGATCACATGTTGAACATCTGGGACGTCTATTGGGGCCTGCGCGTCGAGCAATGCCCCTGCGACGTGCACTTCGTCGAATGGCTGGAAGAGCAGGGCCTGACCGGCAAGCGCATCTACCATTTCGGCACTGGCGGCCACCATTATGTCGGCATCCGCTGCGCCGAGCCGGAATTCGACAATACGGTGCTTGGGATCACCGCCTCGCCGAAGGAATACGATGCCTTCGTCAAGCTCGCGATCGACAATCCGACGATCACCAAGACCTACAGCGCCTATTTCGGCGACATCTACACCAGCAATGTCCGGCTGCTGCCGCGGTTCGACGTCGTCACGCTGTTCCACTCCTGCGAGTTCCGCAGCGAGAAGAACGACGCCTATGGCGCGCTGACCGATCTCGAGGTGATGCAGCTCTTCACCGACCAGACCGATACCGGCGGCTACATCCTGTTCTACACCGGCTCCTTCGCTTACGAGGGAGCCAAGCCGATCATCGCGGACTGGGCCAAGTCCCGTGGAGTTGAGGAGATCGGCGAGTTCAAGACGCTCCGCATCTTCCGCAAGACCGCCTGAGGCGATTGCGCTGGCCAGCGAACGGCGCTAATTCCGTCTCGTCTGTTCACACGAACCAAAGGAGGGCTGCGTGATCACGTTCTTTCGTCACCATCGTCAGCGCGGCCCCGTTCAGGCCCTGCAAGCCAGCTTGCAGGGCTGACCGCACAGGCGATCCCCACGGTTCTCGTCCAGGTCTGCCCTTCGTGAGGGCGTAGCGTTTCCGCTGCGTCTCATCCTCTCATCGAGCACAGCGTTCCGCATTCGTGACGCTCCGGGGCAGGACCCCGGCCGGATGACGACGCGCGGCTCGGGCAGTCCAGAGACCGACCATGACCCTGATCACCCTGCGCAATCTCAGCGTCACGCTGGGAACGCCGCTCTTCACCGATCTTTCGTTCTCCCTTGTTGCCGGCGATCGCCTCGGTCTCGTCGCCGCCAATGGCCGCGGCAAGTCGACCCTCCTGCGCTGCCTTGCCGGCCTCGTCGAACCTGCGGCCGGCGAGATCACGCGCTCGCGCGGCCTGCGCATCGGCCATGTCGAGCAGGACGCCCCGCCGCAATTGCTGGACCAGCCCGTCGACCGGCTGCTGCTCGATAGGCTGCCGGCCGATCAACGCGAGAGCGAGCATTGGCGCGTCGAGGTCGCGCTCGACACGCTCGCGATACCCGAAGAACTGCGCCGGCGTCCGCTCGGGCAATTGAGCGGCGGCTGGCAGAGGCTCGTCCTGCTGGCGCGTGCAGGTATCGCCGAGCCTGACCTGTTGTTGCTGGACGAGCCGACCAACCATCTCGACCTCGCGCGGATCGGCCTGCTGGAGAGCTGGCTTGCGGCCCTGCCGCGCGACATGGCCGTGATCCTGTCGAGCCATGACCGTGCCTTCCTCGACAGCGCGACCGGCAAGACCCTGTTCCTGCGCCAGGAGCACTCACAGCTCTTCGCGCTGCCCTATTCGCGGGCCCGCGTCGCGCTCGACGAGAGCGACGCTGCGATGGCGCGCCGCAACGAGCGCGATCTCAAGGCCGTCCAGCAGATGCGGCGGCAGGCGGCGAAGCTGAACAATCTCGGCATCAATTCCGGCAGCGATCTCCTGCTGAGCAAGACCAAGCAGCTAAAGCGACGGGCCGACGAGCTCGAAGCGGTGGCGCGTCCGGCCCATCGTGAGCGCTCCGCGGGCGCGATCAGGCTCGCCAGCCAGGGTACGCATGCGCGGGTCCTGATCGCGCTCGACGACGTCGCAGTCGAGACGCCGGACGAGCGGCTGCTGTTCAAGACTGGCAAGCGCTGGATCAGCCCCGGCGACCGCATCGTGCTGCTCGGCTTGAACGGCGCCGGCAAGTCGCGCTTCATCACCATGCTCCATAAGGCGATCGCAGGTGGCGATCAGCGCGGCATCAAGCCGACGCCCTCGCTGGTGCTCGGCCATGCCAGCCAGAGTCTCGCCGAGCTGCCCGATGCCGAGACACCGCACGGGCTGATCAGCCGTCGCTTCGATATCGGCGACCAGCCGGCCCGCGGCCTGCTTGCCGGCGCCGGCATCGTCATCGATCGCCAGACCGGTCCGATCGGCGCGCTTTCGGGCGGGCAGAGGGCGCGGCTCGCCATGCTGGCGCTGCGCCTCGCCCGGCCGAATTTCTACCTGCTGGACGAGCCGACCAACCATCTCGACATCGAGGGGCAGGAAGCCTTGGAAGCCGAGCTCACTGCCGGCGAGACGAGTTGCCTGCTGGTCTCGCACGATCGCAGCTTCGTTCGAGCCATCGGCAACCGCTTCTGGCAGATCGATCGGCGGCGGCTGGTCGAGGTCGACGATCCCGAGACGTTCTTCGCGGAGGCCATGGCGGGCGAGGGCTAGCAATTTCGCTCGCCACTCTCCAGGCAGCCGGCGCGTCCTGCGCCAGCTTCATGGCGCGCATTCGCCGCGGTGTACCGACTTGTGCATCGCGGCGGAGGCGCTATCTCTCGGGCCGGCCGTCAGGGCCAGCCGCCAGCAACCCGCCTTGCTCGCCGCATTCTGCGTGCGAGCACAACCCGACAAGAGTGCTGATGTCGTTTGGCCCGCACGAGCCAGGGATGCCGCTGCGCAAGCGCAGCCGCTGGTGGTGGCTCGGCCCGCTCGCCAGTTCGGTGATCTTCATCGCCTCGCTGGTCGTGCTCTACTACATCGTTCGCGAGATCGAGCCCGGCGAGCTTGCCCGTGCCTTCGCCAATGCCAGCCAGCGCCAGCTCCTGCTCGCGCTCGGCTTCACCGCGCTGAGCTATCTGCTGCTCACTGGCTATGACGCGGTGGCTCTGCGCCGGCTCGGCCTGTCGATTCCCTATCGGACGACGGCGCTCGCCTCCTTCACCAGCTATTCCGTCGCCTTTACGCTCGGCTTCCCGATCGTGACCGGCGGCACGGTGCGCTACTGGATCTATTCGGCCAAGGGCGTGCGCGCTTCGGAGGTCGCGAGCCTGACCGTGATCGCCGGCCTCACCTTCTGGCTCGGTCTCGGCATGATCCTCTGCGCCAGCCTGTTCTACGCCACGGATTCGGTGGCCCAGCTGGCGCGCACCTCGCCTCTGGTGGTCCAGGCAGTCGGTGGTGCGGTCACGCTCGGAACGCTCGGCTACCTCTTCTGGATCGCGACCGGCGAGCGCACCTTGCGGGTCAGCGGCTGGAACCTGCCGCTGCCGGGCCTGGGCGTCACGCTGGCGCAGATGCTGCTCGGCGCCGCCGAGGTCTGCGCTGCCGCCGCCGTGCTCTACGTGCTGCTGCCGGGCGGCCACGACCTGCCCTATGAGAGCTTCCTGGCGGCTTACATCTTCGCCTGCCTGATCGGCATCGCCAGCCATGCGCCGGGCGGGCTCGGGGTCTTCGAGGCGACCATGCTGATCGCGCTCAGCCGCCTGCCCTTCGAGCAGGTGCTCGGCGCGCTGCTGCTCTTCCGGATCATCTACTACATCCTGCCCTTCATCCTGGCGCTGGTGCTGCTGGCGCTGAACGAGATGTTCCGGCGCATCAGGCGGCACGAGCGCTAAGTCTTAAAGTCTCAGCTCTCGCCGCCGTTGCTCAGATATTCCTCGGCCGTCAGCACGATCCTGTGGTCGATCTCGCCGATCGCCTCCTCGTCCTTGCCCTTGTAGGGCACGGCGTGGAGCACATGGCGGATCGCGTTCAGGCGCGTGCGGAACTTGTCGTTGGCGCGCAGCACCGTCCAGGGGGCCTGATCGGTCGAGGTCTTGTCGAGCAAGCCGTCGAAGGCGTCGGAATAGGCGTCGAAGCGCGGGATCGCCTCGAAATCGATCGATGACAGCTTCCAGCGCTTGAGCGGATCGTGCCAGCGCGCGTGCAGCCGGCTCATCTGCATCTCGCGACCGATGGTCAGGAACAGCTTGACCAGCCTGATGCCGTCGCGAGCCAGCATGCCCTCGAAGACCGGAGCTTCGCGCAGGAAGCTCTCCGACTGCTCTTGCGTGCTGAAGCCCATGACGAGCTCGACGCCGGCCCGGTTGTACCAGGAGCGGTCGAAGAACACGATCTCGCCGGCCGCCGGCATCTCTGCCGCATAGCGCTGGAAATACCACTGCCCCTTCTCGGTGTCGGATGGCTTCGACAGGGCGACGACCCGCGCCTGGCGCGGATTGAGATGCTGGGTGAAGCGCGTGATCGCGCCGCCCTTGCCGGCACCGTCGCGCCCCTCGAAGACGATGACCAGCCGCTCGCCCTTCTCGCGCACCCAGCCGAGCAGCTTCTGCAGCTCGATCTGGAGCGGCTCGAGCTCCTTCTCGTAGAGCTTGCGCTTGTATTTCCGGTGATAGGGGTATCCGCCGCTGGCGAAGGCCTTGTCGTCGATCTCCTTGGGCAGGGCTTCCGCTTCGATGTCGAAATCGAGCTCGTTATGCTTTGCCTTACCGTGCTTGCCTGCCTTCATGCCATTCGAAGCCTTCTTCGCCATCGCGATTGTCTCCTGCGCTGGCTCGCAAGCTAGAGTGCGCGGTGCAGGAAGGGAATTGCGCCCTGGTGCCACTCCGGCCTAAGAGGCCTCGCCGCAGACCACGCCTCGAAAGGCAGGAACCGCATGCACGCTTTGGTCGACCCAAAGGCGCCGGTCACCGCCGCGCTGATCGAGGCCATCGGCGTCCCCGCCGTGCTGCTCGACCCGCAGGGCGTGATCCAGGCACTCAGCCCGACAGCGCCGGCCCTGATCGCGGCACTCGCCAAGGGCAAGCCGCTCGCCTTGGTGATGCGCGATCCTGATCTGATCGATGCGATCGAGCAGGTCTCGCGCCATGGCGGCCGCCGTGCCATCGAGCTGATCGAGCGCGTGCCGGTCGAGCGCACCTTCCGCATCCATATCGCCGCGCTCGCCGGCAGCGGTTGGCGCCGGGCGGTGCTATTGACCTTCGAGGACCTCAGCGAGCAGCGCATGACCGAGCGCATGCGCGTCGACTTCGTCGCCAATGCCAGCCATGAATTGCGCACGCCGCTCGCCTCCGTGCTCGGCTTCATCGAGACCCTGCAGGGGCCGGCGCGCAACGACGCCGCAGCGCGCGACCGGTTCCTCGCGATCATGCGCGAGCAGGGCCTGCGCATGGCCCGCCTGGTCGATGACCTGCTCTCGCTCTCGCGCATCGAACTGCGCGCCCATCTCGCGCCGGAGGCGCCGGTCGATCTTGCCGGCATCGCCCGCGAGATCCTGGACTCGCTCGTGCTGATGGCGCGCGAGCGCGAGGTGACGCTGAAGCTCGACGTGCCGCAGCGGCCTGTCACCGTCGCGGGCGACCGCGACGAATTGCTGCGGCTGATCGAGAACCTGGTCGAGAACGCGATCAAATACGGCCAGCGCGGCGGCGAGGTCGACATCATCGTTGGAGTTTCCGACGGCGAGGTCAGCCTCAGCGTGCGTGACGACGGGCCCGGCATTGCCCCGGAGCACCTGCCCCGTCTGACCGAGCGCTTCTATCGTGTAGACACGGCCGCCAGCCGCGAGGCCGGCGGCACGGGCCTCGGGCTCGCCATCGTCAAGCACATCGTCCTGCGCCATCGCGGCCGCCTGACCATCGAGAGCGTCGTCGGCCAGGGCGCGACCTTCCGGGCGATCCTGCCGCGCCTGCCCGACGCGGTCCGTTAACGATTTGTGACGAAGGCGGGTCCGCTTTCATGACTGTCTGTCATGCAGCTGTCATATAGCCGGTGTTCTAGCAGGGCCGCTGCTCTTGCGACCCAGAGAGGACATCTCATGCGCAAAATTCTCATTCTCGCGGCCGCTGCCGTCGGCCTGTCGGGCGTTGCCCAGGCTGCCGACATCACCGGCGCCGGCGCGACCTTCCCCTTCCCGATCTACTCCAAATGGGCCGAGGCCTATAAGAAGGAGACCAATATCGGGCTCAACTACCAGTCGATCGGCTCGGGTGGCGGCATCCGCCAGATCAAGGCGAAGACCGTCGCCTTCGGCGCCACCGACGCCCCGCTCAAGGGCGAGGAGCTCACCAAGGAAGGCCTGATCCAGTTCCCGACCGTGATGGGCGGCGTCGTCCCGGCGATCAACATCGCTGGCGTCGAGGCCGGCAAGCTGAAGCTGACCGGCCCGGTCCTAGCCGCGATCTATCTCGGCGACATCAAGAAGTGGAACGATCCAAAGATCGCCGCCCTCAATGCCGGCGTCACCCTGCCGGATGCCAACATCAACCCGGTCTACCGTTCGGACGGCTCGGGCACGACCTTCGTGTTCACCGACTACCTCTCGAAGGTTTCGCCCGACTGGAAGTCGAAGCTCGGCACCAACACCGCCGTGCAGTGGCCGGTCGGCATCGGTGGCAAGGGCAATGAGGGCGTCTCGGCCTCGGTCAAGCAGGTCGCCAACTCGATCGGCTATGTCGAGTACGCCTACGCCAAGCAGAACAAGCTCTCCTTCGCCCTGATCCAGAACGCCGACGGCAACTTCCCGGCCCCGGACGACAAGGCCTTCCAGGCCGCTGCCGCCAACGCCAACTGGAACGAGGCTCCCGGCTTCGGCATCTCGCTGAACAACCAGAAGGGCGCCGAGGCCTGGCCGATCACCGCCGCGACCTTCCTGCTGATCCATGCCAAGCCGGAGAAGCCGGAAGAGACCCAGGCCGCGCTGAAGTTCGTCGACTGGGCCTTCAAGAACGGCGACAAGCTCGCCCTCGACCTCGACTACGTGCCGCTGCCGGCGGGCGTCAAGGACCAGGTGCGCAACGCCTGGAAGGGCGCCACCGACCCGGCGGGCAAGCCGATCTTCTGATCGCTCCCGCGCACGAAAACGGAACGGGGGCCGGCCACGGCCCCCGCTTCGCGACGACAAGAGCCTCGTTTCGCCCCGATAGTCGCCTTTCGAGACCGGAGTAACCACGGATGGTTGCCGTGACCGATCAGTTCGCCGCGCCGAGTGCGCCGGTGCGCAAGACCCCCAAGGGGACCTTCGATCTCATCTTCCGCAATGCCAGCTTCCTGGCGGCCCTGTTCGTGCTGGTGCTGCTCGCCGGCATCATGGTCTCGATGGTGATCGGCGGCTGGCCCGCCTTCAGCAAATTCGGCTTCGGCTTCCTGACCTCCAGCGTCTGGGATACGCAGAACGACCAGTATGGCGCCTGGCCGGCGATTGTAGGCACGCTCTCCACCGCCCTGATCGCCCTCGTTATCGGCGTGCCGCTCTCGCTCGGCATCGCCGTCTTCCTGACCCAGCTCGCGCCGCCCTGGTTCAAGCAGCCGGTCTCGACCGCGATCGAGCTGCTCGCCGCCGTGCCCTCGATCATCTACGGCATGTGGGGGCTGTTCGTCTTCGCGCCGCTCTTTGCCGCCTATGTCCAGATCCCGCTCTCGAACATCGTCGAGGGTATGCCGGTCGTCGGGACGATCCTCTATTCGCGCTCACCTTCGGGACTCGGAATCCTGACCGCCGGCATCATCCTGGCGTTCATGATCATCCCGTTCATCGCCTCGATCACCCGCGACATGCTCGATCAGATCCCGTCGGTGCTGCGCGAGAGCGCCTATGGCATCGGGGCGACGACCTGGGAGGTCGTGCGCCATGTGCTGGTGCCGCAGGCCGGTGTCTCGATCATCGGCGCGATCATGCTCGGCCTTGGCCGCGCGCTCGGCGAGACGATGGCGGTGACCTTCGTCGTCGGCAACGCCAACCGGCTTTCCGGCTCGATCATGGACCCCGGCTCGACCATCGCCTCGCGCATCGCCAACGAATTCAACGAGGCGCTCGGCCTGCAGCTCAATTCACTGATCGCGCTTGGCTGCATCCTGTTCTTCGTCACCTTCGTCGTCCTCGTCATCGCGCGCATCCTCGTCTCGCGCGTCAAGTCGTTCTGAGCGGGAGCCGATCATGAGCCTGACGACCCCCTCCACCGTCCGCCCGTTGCCCGAGGTCACCTGGGGCCGCGTTCGCCAGTCGCGTCGCACCGCCGACCGGCTGATGAAGGTCACGGCCACGACCTTCACCCTGCTCGCCATCTTCGTGCTGTTCTGGATCCTCGGCATGCTGGTCGTGAAGGGCCTTGGCGGGCTCTCCGCCGCGACCTTCACGCAGATCACGCCGGGGCCGGGCACGGAGGGCGGCGGCCTTGCCAACGCCATCGTCGGCTCGGTCGTGCTGACCTTCCTCGGCATCGTCGTTGCGACGCCGATCGGCGTGCTCGCCGGCACCTATCTCGCCGAATACGGCAAGGGCTCGAAGCTCGCCGACCTGATCCGCTTCATCAACGACATCCTGCTCTCGGCGCCCTCGATTCTGATCGGCCTGTTCGTCTACGTCATCATGGTCGAGCCGTTCCGCGGCTATTCCGGCTGGGCCGGCGGCGTCGCGCTCGGCATCATCGCGATCCCGGTGATCGTGCGCACCACCGAGGACATGCTGCGCCTCGTGCCCGGCCCGCTCCGCGAGGCCGGCTCGGCGCTCGGCGCCCCGCCTTCCGTGGTCATCACCTCGATCACCTGGCGGGCGGCGAAGTCCGGCATGGTCACCGGCATCCTGCTGGCGCTCGCCCGCATCGCCGGCGAGACCGCGCCGCTGATCTTCACCGCGCTGAACAACAATTTCTGGTTCTCGCCGAACCTGCTCGGCGGCGTCTCCAACCTGCCGGTGACGATCTACCAGTTCGCCTCTGCCCCTTACGAGAACTGGCAGCAGCTCGCCTGGGCGGGGTCGCTGATCATCACCGTCTCAATCCTCGTGCTTTCCATCATCGCCCGGCGCATCGTGCGCGGCGGCAAGTAATCAGCGTCCGATCGGAAGGACCATGCAGATGCTCTCGACCCTGGAACTGAGCCCGCAAACGCTGGACGCCGACGCTCCCGTCCGCATCGCCGTCAAAAACCTCGATTTCTACTACGGCGAGCACAAGGCGCTGAAGAACATCAACCTCGACTTCCGTGACCGCCACGTCACGGCGCTGATCGGCCCCTCGGGCTGCGGCAAGTCGACCCTGCTGCGCATCTTCAACCGCATCTATTCGCTCTATCCCGAGCAGCGCGCCACCGGCGAGATCATCCTCGACGGCCGCAACGTCATCTCGAACGATATCGACGTGAACGAGCTGCGTTCGCGCATCGGCATGGTCTTCCAGAAGCCGACGCCGTTCCCGATGTCGATCTACGACAATGTCGCCTTCGGCATCCGCCTCTACGAGAAGCCGCCGAAGTCGGAGCTCGACGACCGCGTCGAGGGCGCGCTGCGGCGCGCCGCCCTCTGGGACGAGGTCAAGGACAAGCTGAAGAGCTCCGGCATGGGTCTGTCCGGCGGCCAGCAGCAGCGCCTCTGCATCGCACGCACCATCGCGCAGAAGCCCGAGGTCATCCTGTTCGACGAGCCGACCTCGGCGCTCGACCCGATCTCGACCGGCAAGATCGAGGATCTGCTCGAGCAGCTCAAGACGGACTTCACCATCGTCATCGTCACCCACAACATGCAGCAGGCGGCCCGCATCTCGCAGTACACCGCCTTCATGTATCTGGGAGAGGTGATCGAGTTCGACGCCACCAACACCATCTTCATGAACCCGCACAAGAAGCAGACGCAGGACTACGTCACCGGCCGTTTCGGCTGAAGTTCTGAAGCGTCGGCCAGCCCCGAAGGATACGCCCCGATGTCCGACCATATCGTCCGCTCCTACGATGCCGATCTCGAGGGCCTGCGCCGCAGCCTCGCCGAGATGGGCGGCATGTCCGAGCGTATGCTCGGCGACTCGACCGTGGCGCTGGTGCGCCGCGACACCGCGCTCGCCCAGAAGATCATCAGCGCCGACCAGCGCCTCGACAATCTCCAGCGCGAGGTCGAGGAGAAGGCGGTGCTGACCATCGCCCGGCGCCAGCCGCTCGCCAACGACCTGCGCGAGCTGATCTCCGCGATCCGCATCGCCGCCGATATCGAGCGCGTCGGCGACCTCGCCAAGAACATCGCCAAGCGCGCCGTCGCGATCTCCGGCCAGTTCTCGCCGCCGCATCGTGCCGTGGTAGGCCTCGAGCATATGAGCCGCCTGGTCCAGGCTCAGCTCAAGGACGTGCTCGATGCCTACGCCGCCAGCAACGAGCAGAAGGCGATGGAGGTCTGGCGCCGCGACGACGAGATCGACGCGCTCTACACCTCGCTGTTCCGCGAGCTCCTGACCTACATGATGGAGGATCCGCGCAACATCACCTTCTGCACGCACCTCCTCTTCTGCGCCAAGAATGTCGAGCGCATCGGCGACCACACCACCAACATCGCCGAGACCATCCATTACCTCGTCACCGGTCAGTCAATCGACGAGACCCGGCCCAAGCTCGACACCACCAACATCCTCGTCGACCTGCCGGCAGCCAATGGCTGACCGGCGGACGTTTTGAACGGACGCTGACATGCCTGCACGCATCCTGATCGTCGAGGACGAGGAGCCGCTGACCCTGCTGCTGCGCTATAATCTCGAGGCCGAGGGCTTCGAGGTCGACAGCGTGGCGCGCGGCGACGATGCCGAGCTGCATCTGCGTGACCACACGCCGGATCTCGTCCTGCTCGACTGGATGCTGCCCGGTCTCTCCGGCATCGAGCTCTGCCGGCGCCTGCGCACAAGGCGCGATACCGAGCGCGTGCCGATCATCATGCTGACCGCCCGCGGCGAAGAGACCGAGCGTGTGCGCGGCCTTGCCACCGGCGCCGACGACTATGTCGTCAAGCCGTTCTCGCTGCCCGAGCTGATCGCCCGCATCCAGGCGCTGCTGCGCCGTGCCAAGCCCGGCCATGTCGCCGGATTGCTCGCGGCCGGTGATCTCGAGCTCGACCGCACGACGCGACGCGTCCGACGCTCCGGCATGGAACTGCATCTCGGCCCGACCGAGTTCCGCCTGCTCGAATTCCTGATGCAGGCGCCGGGCCGGGTCTATTCCCGCGCGCAACTGCTCGACGCTGTCTGGGGTCGCGACGTCTATATCGACGAGCGCACCGTCGACGTCCATGTCGGGCGCCTGCGCAAGGCGATCACGCCGGCCAACGCCAAGGATCCTCTGCGCACCGTGCGCGGCGCCGGCTATGCCTTCGACGAGACCTTTGCGCGCGGCTGATGGTTCTGGTCAGCGCGGCGCGGCGATGATGACAGCCGCACCGGCGAGGCAAAGTGCGGCGCCGGCGAGATCGTAGCGGTCCGGCGCGATCTTCTCGACCAGCGCCATCCACGCCAGCACGCAACGATGTAGATGCCGCCATAGGCGGCGTATGCGCGGCCGGCCGCGGGACTATCGACCAGCGTCAGCAGCCAGCCGAAGGCTGCGAGCGCCACCAGACCGGCTTGTCCAGCTTCAGCCAGGCCCAGAAGGCGAAGCAGCCGGCGATCTCGGCCAACGCCGCGCCTGCATAGATTGCGATCATAGCCAATACGTGCCCGGCCCTAAGGCTGCGGTGAGCCGGGCGAAGACAGGGCGGTAAGCCTCGGACGCCAGCGGTGTCAGCGATGGGGCCTCGCCGAACGTGAACCAGCGGATCTCGCTGTGTTCGTCATTACTGATCGTGGGATCGCCGCCCGCCCATTTGCTCACTGTGAACAGATGCCAGAGCGCGGGGGTGACGCCGTCCGTCTCCGTCGTCTCGATGGCCTCGAAGCGGCGGAAATCTGTCGGAGTGATGCCGGTCTCCTCCTGGAGCTCGCGGATAAGGGCGGACTCGGCGGTCTCGCCCGCCTCAAGGTGGCCGCCGATCGTGTCCCAGCAGGATGGGCGGTTCCGGCGATGCGGCGACCTCAGTCCCAGCAGGAGCCGCCCATCCCTGATCGGTAGGGCACAAGCATACTCAATCGGGCGAGGTCTGGGGGCGTTCATGCATGCCTCCTGCATCGAGCCGGGCTATCGACAAAAAAGCCGGCCTTTCGGCCGGCTTTTCGCATTCTGGAAGTCTCGCGTCGCTCGCTCAGGCGCGAATGATCTTGCGGTCGCGGCGGCGGTCGGCGGCCGGCTGGTAGGCGATGCGGGCATGATACGCGCAATAGGGCATTCCGGTCGCCGAGCGTCCGCCGCAGAAGCGGAACTCCGGCGTGGTCGGGTCGCCCATCGGCCAGCGGCACATATACTCGCGCAGCTCCATGATCGTGACCCGCTCGGAGAACGGCACGACCACGTCCTCGGACGGAGCCGGCTCGCGCGCGACCTGCGTCTCGGCCTCGATCTCCGGCGCGAACTGGGGAGCGAGCGCGGTATTGCCGCGGGTCAGCCCGGCGCTGCCGCTGCTGTGATGGCCGGCCGGATGGCTCGGCGGGCGAGCCACCGGCTTGCGCGGGCGAGGCGTGGCTGAACCCGGGCTCTTGGCGCGGCCTGACAGCCCAAGGCGATGCACCTTGCCGATGACGGCGTTGCGCGTGACGTTGCCGAGCTCGGCGGCGATCTGGCTCGCGCTCAGGCCGTCGTTCCAGAGCTTCTTCAGCAGTTCGACGCGTTCCTCGATCCAGGCTCCGGCTTCGGTCATGGAGTTGCACCTGTCTTCGTCATGTCCCGCCGGCTGGCCGGCGAGGCATAGGGAAAGATCATGGCGGAATCCGATACCGGCAGCGTCCGTCGCTGAACGGAAGCCGTTACGCCCGGAACTGACGATACTGGAGACGCCGCACGAGATGTCGTATCTGACGAGAGAGACCATACAAGATGGCCTGACTCGGCCACAAGAGTCGCCGAATCCTAATTCGGCTTTTCCCCAGCCAATCACTGCAGAGAGCTGCCCAGTGAGTCCAATTGGCAACGCTGCCGCGAGGTCAGCTGCGATTGACAGGGCAAGGACGGTTTTGCATAGTTGCTTCACGCAGCCGCCCCTATCGGGCGGCGCTTATGTTTTTGAGCGATCGGGACTTTCCATCGATGCGGCTTGACGCGCGACGAGACGGCGGGAACGGCCAGCGACGATAATGTCGCCGGCGGGTCGTATCATGCCGGCATCATGCCGCAAGCGCCCTGCATCTCCGTTCCCGACTTGAGGTTCCGCGCTTCCTCCCTGTTTCGCCGCAAGGATTTCGCTCCATGAGCACCGCTCCTGTTTCTGCCGCTTCCTCCGTTCTCCTGCCGACCTATGCCCGCGCTCCGATCGCTCTCGAGCGTGGCGAGGGTCCCTGGGCGATCACCGCCGATGGCCAGCGTTTTCTCGATTTCGGTGCCGGCATCGCCGTCAATTCGCTTGGCCACGCCCATCCGCATCTGGTCGAGGCGTTGACCCAGCAGGCTCAGCGCATCTGGCACACCTCGAACCTCTACACGATGCCCGAGGGCGAGAAGCTGGCGCGCCGGCTCTGCGAGGCGACCTTCGCCGAGCGCGTCTTCTTCACCAATTCGGGGGCCGAGGCGAACGAGTGCGCGATCAAGATGGCGCGCAAGTATCACGCTGCGAAGGGCCATCCCGAGCGCTACCGCATCATCACATTTGAAGGCGCCTTCCATGGCCGCACGCTCGCGACCATCGCGGCCGGCGGCCAGCAGAAATACATCGACGGCTTCGGCCCGAAGGTCGACGGCTTCGACCAGGTGCCCTTCGACGATGAGAAGGTGCTGAAGGCCGCGATCGGCCCGGAGACCGCGGCCCTGATGATCGAGCCGATCCAGGGCGAGGGCGGCCTGCGCTCGGTGCCGATGCGTGTCCTCAAGCAGCTGCGCGAGCTCTGCGACGAGCATGGTCTGATGCTGATCTTCGACGAGATCCAGACCGGTGTCGGCCGCACCGGCAAGTTCTTCGCTTATGAGCATTACGGTGTCGCCCCCGACATCATGTCGATCGCCAAGGGCATCGGCGGCGGCTTCCCGATGGGCGCCTGCCTCGCCACCGAGGAGGCGGCCTCCGGCATGACGCTCGGCACGCACGGCACCACCTTCGGCGGCAACCCGCTCGCCATGGCGGTCGGCAATGCCGTGCTCGACGTCATCCTGGCGCCGGGCTTCCTCGATCAGGTCCAGAAGACGGCGCTGCGCCTGCGCCAGTCGCTGGCCCAGCTCAAGGACCATCACCCCGCCGTGATCGAGGAGATCCGCGGCGAGGGACTGATGCTCGGCCTCAAGCTCAAGACCCCGAACACCGATTTCGTCGCCCAGGCCCGGGCCGCCGGCCTGCTCGTGGTCGCAGCCGGCGACAATGTCGTGCGCCTGCTGCCGCCGCTGATCATCGGCGAGAACGAAGTGGCCGAGGCGGTGGCACGGTTGGACAAGACTGCGGGCGCGGTCGAGGCCGAGCTCGCCCGGCCGGCGGCGGAATGAGCATGGGATCTCCAGTGCGTCACTTTCTCGATCTCTCGGATTTCTCCGCCGGGGAGCTCCGCTCCATCCTCAAGGCCGGCGAGGAGATCAAGACCCGCCGGCGCACCCCGGCGGCTGCCGGCGACCGCCTGCTCGAGGGCAAGGTCATCGCCATGATCTTCGAGCAGCCATCGCTGCGGACCCGCGTCTCCTTCGATGTCGGCATCCGCGAGCTCGGCGGCTCGCCGATGATGGTGACCGGCCAGGAGATCGAGCTCGGCGAGCGCGAGACCATTGCCGACACGGCGCGCGTGCTCTCGCGCTATGTCGACGCGATCATGATCCGCATGCTTGACCATGATGCCGTGGTCGAGATGGCGAAATACGCCACCGTGCCGGTGATCAACGGCCTGACCAAACGCCAGCATCCCTGCCAGGTCATGGCCGATGTCATGACCTTCGAGGAGCGCAAGGGCTCGATCAAGGGCAGGCGCATTGCCTGGACCGGTGACACCAACAACGTCCTGACCTCCTGGGTCCATGCCGCCGGCCGGCTCGATTTCGAGCTCGCCATCGCGACGCCCGAGGAGCTTGCGCCGCCGCCGGCCCTGCTCGACTGGGCCCGCAAGCAGGGCGCGAAGCTGCAACTGACCACCCGCCCCGAGGCGGCGGTCGAGGGCGCCGACTGCGTCATCACCGATTGCTGGGTCTCGATGGGCGACCAGGAAGGCACGCGCCACAACCTGCTGCGTCCCTATCAGGTCGACGAGCGCCTGCTCGGCCGCGCCGAAAAGGATGCGATCTTCATGCACTGCCTGCCGGCTTCGCGTGGCGAGGAAGTAACCGATCAGGTCATGGATGGCCCGCAATCGGCGGTATTCGACGAGGCTGAGAACCGGCTGCATGCCCAGAAGGGCATCCTGGCCTGGTGCTTCGGCGCGGTGGCGGCCTGATGGCCGAAGCCTCGCCAACGGGCGCACCCGATGACCGGGTGCTGCCCTTCGCCGTGCCGGAGCTCGATGTGCGCGGCCGGGTCGTCAGGCTCGGCCCCTCGCTCGACCAGGTCCTCGAACGGCACCACTACCCCGAGCCCGTCGCGCGCGTCCTCGCCGAGGCCGCGGCGCTGACCGTCATGCTCGGCACCACGCTGAAGGGCGAAGGCCGTTTCCAGCTGCAGACCAAGAGCGACGGGCCGATCTCGATGCTGGTCGTCGATTTCAATGCGCCCGACTGCTACCGGGCCATGGCCCGCTACGATGCCGACCAACTGGCGGCGGCGATCGACGCGAACGCGATCTCGACCGGCGAATTGCTCGGCAAGGGGCATCTTGCCATGACCGTCGACCAAGGTACGGAGGCGACGCGCTATCAGGGCGTGGTCGCGCTCGACGGACAGAGCCTGGAAGAGGCCGGCCACCAGTATTTCCGCCAGTCGGAGCAGATTCCGAGCCGCATCCGCCTCGGTGTCGGCACGGTCCTGACCGGCAGCGGTCTCGCCTGGCGCGCCGGCGGTCTGATCGTCCAGTTCATGCCGAACTCGCCGGAGCGCCTGCGCGCCGCCGATCTCCATCCCGGCGATGCGCCGGAAGGGCACGAGATCCTCGCCGCCGACAATGATGACGGCATCAGCGACGACGCCTGGGCCGAGACACGCTCGCTGGTCGGGACGGTCGAGCATCACGAATTGCTCGACCCGCTTCTGGAGAGCGAGCGCCTGCTCTACCGGCTCTTCCATGAGCGCGGCGCCCATGTCTTCGAGCCGGTCGCGGTGCACGAGGCCTGCCGCTGCTCGCGCGAGCGCGTGCTCGGCATGCTCAAGGGCTTCTCGGCCGATGATCGCAAGGCAATGATCGCCGATGACGGCACGCTCGGCGTCACCTGCGAGTTCTGCTCGCGCCGCTACAGCTTCGACCCGGCCGAGGTCGAGGTGGAGATTTCGGCTGGAGATTAGGGCGCGAGGAACCCCTCTCCTGGAAGGAGAGGGGCAGGGGTGAGGTGTTCGGACTGGAAACGCTGGCTTGAACCCGGCTGCGCGGTCAGGCCTCTCGCAACTGGTCAAACAGCCTACACCTCACCCTGCCCTCTCCTTACAGGAGAGGGTTCCCCACGCTTTTCCGTTGAACGGCGCAATCTATGCCCGGCACTCCGCCAGCAGCCGGCGCATGAAGGCCTCGCCCGCGGCGAACTGCTCCAGGGTGATGTACTCGTCCGGCTGATGCGCCTGGTCGATCGAGCCCGGGCCGCAGACGATCGTCGGCAGTCCCGCGCGCTGGAAATGCCCGGCCTCGGTGGCGTAGGCGACGGCGATGGTGCGGTTGCGCCCAGCAAGCCGCATCACCAGGGTCTCGGCCTCGGAGCCCGGATCGGGCGCCAGGCCCGGCACGTCCGAGCTCATCACCGTCTCGATCGCCGCCGACGGCGCGGTCTTGCGCATCCGTGCCAGCACCTCCTGCGACAATGCAGCGAAACGAGCCGGCACCGCCTCGGGGTCCGAGCCCGGCAGGGTGCGAACCTCCCAGGCGAGATCGCAGCGATCGGCCAGGATGTTGCGGGCGATGCCGCCATGGAACTTGCCGATATGGACGGTGTCGTAGGGTGGATCGAAGCGGCCGCTTTCGTCGATGCGGCCCTCGCGCTCATCGGCCATGGCGACGAGGCCGGCGGCGAGCCGGGTGCCGGCATGGACCGCGCTGGCGCCGAGATGCGGCTTCGAGGAATGCGCGGCGAAGCCGGTGATCGCGGTGAAGAAGGTGCGGATGCCCTTATGCGCGTCGGCGAGTTCGAGCGAGGTCGGCTCGCCGACGATGACGGCGCGCGGCCGCGGCAGGCTCTTGCCCATGGCGGCGATGCCATCGACGACGCCGAGGCAGGTTACCTCTTCATCATAGGAGAAGAACAGGTGGATCGGTGTCTTGAGGTCGGCGGCGAGGAAATCCGGCACGAGCGCCAGCGCGAGCGCGACGAAGCCCTTCATGTCGACCGAGCCGCGGCCATAGGCCCGGCCGTCCTCGACATGCAGCGTGAACGGATCGCGCGACCAGGCCTGGCCCTCGACCGGTACGACATCGGTATGGCCGGAGAGGACGATGCCGCCCTTGTCCTGCGGGCCGATCGTGGCGAAGAGCGCGGCCTTGTCGCCGGTCTCGTTCGGGAAGCGCACGCAGGGCACGCCCCAGCCCGTGAGATAGTCCTCGACGAAGGCGATCAGCTCGAGATTGGATTTGTGGCTCACCGTGTCGAAGGCGACGAGGCGGGCGAGCATGTCGAGCGGCTGGTAGCGCTGCCCGGTCGGGGTCGTGGTGTTCAATGCAGGACCTTCTTCACATAGGGCGAGTCGAGCGGGAAAAGCGGCACCTCGACATCGAAGATCACGCCGTCCTCGCCGAGCATGGCGTAGAAGCCGCGCATGCTGCCATCGGGGGTCATCAGCGGGCAGCCGGAGGTATAGCTGAAGCGCTCGCCCGGTTGCAGCACCGGCTGCTGGCCGATCACGCCGTCGCCGCGGACCTCGTGCATCTCGCCGCGCCCGTCGGTGATGAACCAGTGGCGCGTCATCAATTGCACGGTGCGCGGCGAGAAATTCTCGATCTCGATCGTGTAGGCCCAGAAATAGCGGCTCTGATTGGGCGTGGACTCGCTGTCCATGAACTTGGGCGAGGCGGTAACGCGCACGCCATGCGTTTCGGCTTGGTACATGATCGCGGCTCCGTGCCGCCGCGCGGCGGGAAGGCCTTGTTATGACTTGCTTCGGCGCAGCGTCAATGCCGCCCAGCGGTTGTACTTGCGCGCCAGTCCGGGTGCGAGCGGGCATGTGGACAACCCGCTGTCGGACTCGCCAGCAGCGTGCCGGCGCGGCAAGAAGAACGATCAATCTCGCGGCGGGCCGGCTTTGCGCCGCACTTCACAAGGTGGTCTGATAGCGCCATGGCGACATCGCCCGACATGCTAGCCGAGGTCGCGACCGCGCCGGCTTCGCTCGCCGGCCCTTCCGGCGTGCTGCCGCGCCAGGATATCCGCAAGCTCGTCCATCGCGGCATGGTTCGCTCGACCTCGGGTGCCTTCGCCGAGAGCCAGTACCAGCCGGCGAGCCTCGACCTGCGCCTCGGCCACAAGGCCTATCGCGTCCGCGCCAGCTTCCTGCCCGGGCCGAACAAGAGCGTCGCGCAGATGCTGGCCGATTTGACCCAGGACGAGGTCTCGCTTGAGGAGGGCGCGATCCTCGAGAAGAACTGCGTCTACGTCGTCGAGCTGATGGAGTCGCTGCATGAATTGCCGGCGACGATCTCCGCCTTCGCCAACCCGAAGAGCTCCACCGGCCGGCTCGACGTCTTCACCCGCCTGATCGCCGATCGCAGCGAGGCTTTCGACAGCGTCGCCGGCGGCTATTCCGGCAAGCTCTACACCGAGATCTCGCCGTCGAGCTTCTCGATCAAGGTACGCAAGGGCAGCCGCCTCAACCAATTGCGCTTCCGCCGTCGTAGCTCCGGCCAGGACGAGGCGGAGGGTTTCCGCGTCTCTGATCGCGAGCTGCGCGAGGTCCATCGCCGCACGGCGCTGGTCGATGGGCCGGCGACGATCCGCAACGGCCTGCTGTTCAGCATCCATCTCGGCGACGCCGAGGGCGAGATCATCGGCTACCAGGCCCAGCGCTTCACCGATGTCATCGATGTCGACCGGGTCGGCGGCTACGAGATCGACGATTTCTGGACGCCGATCCCGGCCAAGCGCAAGCGGCTGATCCTCGATCCGCACCAGTTCTACATCCTGGCCTCCAAGGAGAGGCTGCATATCCCGCCGGCTTTCGCTGCCGAGATGGCGCCGATCGACCCCGCCATGGGCGAGTTCCGCGTGCACTATGCCGGCTTCTTCGATCCAGGCTTCGGCGTCGGCACGGACGGCATGCCAGGCAGTCGTGGCGTGCTCGAGGTCAGGAGCCACGAGGTGCCCTTCCTGCTCGAGGACGGGCAGGTGGTCGGGCGCCTCGCCTTCGAGCGCATGGCGGCCGAGCCGGACGCCCTCTACGGGGCGATCGGCACCTCGAACTACCAGGGCCAGGCGCTGAAGCTCTCCAAGCATTTTCGCAGCTAGCCCGGCCGCAAAGATCCGCTCGCTCTGCGCGGCCGGCTCAAGTCTTCGTTAGCCGCAGATTCCTGTTTTGCCAGTGAATGTTACCCGAGCGGCAACCTTCGGGGCGACATGGTGGCGATTCCGTGTCAGATGGCTGCAAGCGCGGAGGACGCCGCCGGCCGCTGGCCTGCGGCGTGTTCATGCTTGTGTCACCGGCGGGGCGCAGTTGACGGCCTCCCGCTCAATGGCTTTTGTGGCCAAACGTCTACAGGGAAAGGATTTCTCATGCGCGCCCTCATCATTGCCGGCGTTCTTGCCGCCGGTCTGGCCGGCTGCCAGTCCGTCGAGCAATCGGCGGCCGAGTCCGACCAGGTCTGCCTCGATGCCGGCCATCGCCCCGGCACCCGCGCCTTCGAGCGCTGCCGCAGCGAAGTGTTCCAGAGCTTCCGCCGCTCCAACGCCCAGGCCAGCAACGCGGTCGCGGCCGGCGTCGTCGCCGGCGCGGTCGGCGGTGCGGTCATCGCGGCTTCGTCGCGCCGTAGCTACGGCTACTACGGCTACGGCGGCTGTGGCTATTACGGCTGCTGGTAAGGCGTTCCGCGTCTGAACCAAACCGCGCTGGGCGACAGGGGCTCGGCGCGGTTTTCTGTTCCACGGTCGGAAATCTCCGATCGGCCGGCTTGCGGTCGGCAGCCCGGCCCGGCTATACGGGCAGGAGTGCGGGTGTAGTTCAGTGGTAGAACGTCAGCTTCCCAAGCTGAATGTCGTCGGTTCGATCCCGATCGCCCGCTCCAAAAACCTCTTGGAACGTCAGCAGGTTACGACGGCCTACCGTTGAGCTCGCGTTCCTCACGTTCACCATGGGCTGTTCAGGCCCCGTTCTCACCGTTGCGGCGAGCGATTCTCTTGATCGCTACCATCCGGCTTTTCCCGATCGCACCGCGACTGTAGCGGGCGATCGTGGAAATCTGCATGTGGCCGAACTGAGCCACGAATCGTATCGAGATCTGCTCCGGCATCCTCGGCTTCCGTGATTGCATCGGCGTGGGCGTCGCTATTCGAGACCGCATCGGGCATAGGCGAATTCGGCATAGGGCCGTCCAGCTGTCTCGTCGACAATCAGCGCACCGATGCGCTGCTCAACTGGGATTTTCGCCAGCAGGTCCATGGTCAGCGAGAGCAGCTTCAGGTCGTGTGAGACAAGCGCGCCCGTCTTCGTCATCTCCTTCGAGATGACGAGGTCCTTGCCGAGACTGGCCCAGGTCAGCCCGTTGTTCCGCCGCCAGCTCTGCCGCGCCGATGATCATATTCCAGTGCAGCTTCCGTCCCTTCGGCTGGCTCGCGCTAGATCAAGAAATCGTCCGCGGTGAGGTTGGCCTTGGCGAAGCCCACGAGGGTGAGGGAAGCGGTTTCGCCGAACGAGATCACCGTGTTGGCCCCAACTTGGGTGGCCAATGCCATGACTTGAGCGAAGCTCGATGCCAGCGCGGGGTCGAGCGCTATGATGTCGCCAATTCCGGGGCCGCCCTGGAAATCGTCGATGACATCGTGACCGTACCCAGTCCGGAACACGAAGGTGTCGTTGCCGCCGCCGCCGAACAGCTCATCGTTGCCGGCTCCCCCCGACAGGACATTTCCCAAAGCATTGCCGATGAGCGTATCGTTGCCGGCATTGCCGATTGCAGTCTGGGCGCCGCCCTGGAGAATCAGGACCTCGACATTGTCCGGCAAGGTGAAGCTCGCTGTTGCAAAGACGCGGTCGGTGCCCTCGCCGGGGTTTTCAACCAGCGTGTCGTAGCGGCTGTCGACATAGTAGAAGTCGTGCCCTCGCCCGCCGAACATGGTGTCATTTCCACCGGCGCCGATGAGTTCGTCGATGCCGTCTCCCCCCGACAGGATGTTGTCGTCTACGTTCCCGATCAGAGCGTTGTTCTCGGTGTTGCCGATGCCGCTGGTCGCGCCGGCCAGCAGATAGAGATGCTCGACGTTATCAGGCAGCACGTAATTGATCGTGCTGTGCACCCAGTCGACGCCTTCGGCCGCGTCCTCGAAAATCTGGTCGCCGATATCGTTGACGCCGAAGGTATCATTGCCGGCTCGTCCCCTGAGGGTGTCGGCATCGAGCCCGCCGAGCAGGAAGTCGTTGCCGATCCCTCCGACCAGAATGTCTTCGCCGCGCCCGCCATCGACCACGACGCCGGCACCATCGGCGCCGATCTTCACGAGCACGAGGTCGGCACCATCGGCCGCGTTGATGACCTTCGCCCCGAGACCGAGGAAGATCGTATCGGCAAGGTTCGAGCCCAGGATCGTCTGGGCGCCATTCCCGACATCGAACGCGTCATAGCTGGTGTCCACGGATTGCGTTGCACCGGCAACGGGCCCCTGTATCCGCGCAGCCGGCGCATTCGGCCGGAAGATCACACCGTCACCCGCAATGATTTCTTCGATGCCACGCACAGTGCCGACCAACTGCTCCTCACGGTCAGCCTGAGTTTTGTAAGTGAGCTTGCTATCGTTGGCGTTCAGGGCTGTAAGCTGGATGGCAAATCCCCAAAGGCCAGGTAGAAGGAGTTTGTCTTTCAGCCCGGCGCCGCCGTCGAGCGTGCGAGCTCCAGATGCGAGCCAATTTTCGTCGACTAGAGTGATAGTATCGTTGCCATGCCCGGCGAGAACGAAATCGTCTCGGGAAAGGGCCTTCATTTGATCGTCGTTTGTCGTGCCGAGCATGACCTGAACATCTGTGCCGACATAAGCATGCCCGCTGCGAAGGCTGCTAGCGAGCGAAGATACATAAAACGAACTCGCGATATCGTTGGCGTGCTCAAGCAGGAGAATAGTATCTCTGACGTAAAATTCCTTCGAGTGCCCTTCGAAATCAAACCTTCCCTTGTCAACTACAGTATGAATGAAAACATCACTACCGGCCCTTACATTGTCGAAAGCGACACCCGCCCACGGTACTAGATCGTTGATATCCATAAAGTTGACGAACATGGGGTTACGCGGCAATAATTCGGCACCGGGCGAGCCCCACGTGAAGGCTTGGGCAGGCTTTGCGAGCGGCTCAGCCAGGAAGTATTGAGCCATGGCTCCCCCGAGGCTGTGCCCCGAAACGAGCACCTGCTCGATTCCATTGTACGGGTCGGCGATATACACCTTTATTCCGTCTATGAGCGGTTTATACTTGATATAATGAGTCAAAAACAACAGATAATCAGCGTAATCATCGTAGTTGTCAGTACCACGGAACGACACCGCAAGCGTCCGCTTGCCTCCCACTACGCCGGTCAGCACCAGCGCGTCCGCCTCGCCCGGCGTTACGCCCTTCGCTTGATACAAACCGTTTACGAACCTATGGCCAAAGACCCCGTTGACCGCGGGAGCAATCCCGAGCTCGATCGCCGCGACCGCGTGCCAACTACGGGAGACTGCGGCGCTCGCATCTACATAGCTCTCCAGCGCAAGCTGGGCGGCTTCGCCGACAATCCCGCCGGGACTCAGCATGACCTGCTTGTACACAGGCGCTGCGAAGCTGACCCGCTCGATGCCGCTCGTCCGCAGCGTGGCCAGCGTCGTTTCAATCTGAACTGTCGTCTCCTCCCAGCTGGGCGCCAACGGCTCCCAGCTGGACTTCACCCCGACCCTGATCAAATAGTCGGACGGAGAGCCCGGCAGCAGGAGCCGGTCTCCATTGATCGCGACCGGCTGATTTTCCGACGCCTCATCCTTCTGGCCGTAGACGTGCTGGACCGTACCGGGAGAGAAGCCCACGAATCCGTTGGTCCAATAGTCGAAGATGTCGCTGCCGTCGCCGCCATAGGTCGTATCCTGGCCCGGCGAGCCGTAGATTCGATCGTTGCCGGCTTGGCCCCACACGGTGTCGTCACCCTGCCCGCCGATGATCTGGTCGTTGCCATCACCTCCCACGATGACGTCCTTGCCGGGGCCGCCGTCGAACAACTGGTTGGGATCCCAGACGATTCCCGGAGCGAGCGTGTATCCTCCGAGCGAAGGCAAGTAGACTGTGTCGTCGCCAGCTAGCCCGTTGTATAGCGGCGCGAGGGAAGAGCCCGACTCGGGCAGGTCAAGACGCTGGGCCGGTGTCAGATTCGCGAAGTTGACGATATCATTGCCGCCGGTGAACAGGCGCGCCTCAGCTTCAATCGCGAGCCAATCCGCCCCCCAGAGGCTCGACCTGAGCCCGGTCGTATCCGTCCTGTTGGTCACGATGAACCGACCCATATCGATGTCGTCGGTCAGCCCCTCTTCCGGTTCATAGTCTCCGTAATTGCCGGACAGCGATAATACGGTATAATAACCTCGATCGACGACATCATAGCGAACATATTCGCTGTCCTGGTATTGAAAATCACTCCCAGTGCTGCTAATTACCGAACTGATTTTGGGATTTAATACAGGAGCCTTTGGATTTTTTAGGTTTTCCTGCGATGAATTCCAGATAGAAATTGCCTCAAAATCACCTGATTTTGTCATAACTAAATTTATTGATGAAATATCAACGGTATATTTCGGTTGACTGACGACCCACGGCGTATAAGAGCCATCCGGATTATATGATCTTGTAAATCGAGTTACATCCACATAATGGTATAAATGCATATTAACGTTGTAATTATAATTGTCGCGTAGTGTCGGCTCGTTAGCCGACTGAACAGATTGTCTAGAGAATCTATATTGATTCCACAGAACTCCATCTACATAACGATTGATATCCGAATCGAAGAACGAAAAACTCACATCTGGCAAAATTTTGAGATTTGCTATCTGCTGCTTGCTCTGAAGCTTCAGAATGACATTGCCAACTGAAGATTGAACGCTTCCGGGCAGCTGCAGATCCAGAGATCCTGTGAAATCGATCGCAGCCGCCATGAACGTTTCGGGGTTCCTATACAGAGCCTCGAATTCGAACGGGGTAAGCACTTTGCCGGCCACTCAAACTCTCCCCGCGCCCGCCATGGTTGCACAAACACTAGTGATGGTGATTGTGAAGCGCAACGCGCAGGTGGCAAGCTTTAGAATAATTTTCAGCAGGTCGAATATTCCAGAACCGTACGGAAGCTAGCCTTTCTTTGAAGCAACAATACCTCACGACCGAACCCGGCGCGGCCGGCCTAGCAACAAAGTGTCGTCACAGCGACAAGAAATGTTACGCAGCAGCCTCGTAGACGCCGCTCAGTGACCGGACAGGACCGTTTTCACCACGCTCGAGGGCGACCGACCTCAAGGACGCGTCATGACGCCGTGGCGTGACCAGGCCGCGATATCGCCGAGCTCTATTGGTTGCGCTCAGCGGGTGCAGCAGTGGCTGGTCGAGCGCTGACCATGCTTATCTCCATCGCTCGTTTTATCAAACTGTAGTATTTAAAAGCTTGTTCTCCCTGAGGCGCTCGCGCATCATTATGCTCTACGCAAATTCTTCCAAATGAAACGGTGCTTCGGAATTTAAGGGGGACGTATGTTCTATCTCTCAAAATACCTTCCGGAACTCTATTTGAGCACACCCTCCCTAACCGTGGGACGGCCCAAATACCAGACCATATCTGATAGCACCTACTTGGCGGGCGGTGCTTTCGTCGTCGCTTGGAAAGATACCCAGAGCGAAAGCGGCGTCACGAGATCGGAGGGCGCTGGCGCGACCATTTTCGATAGTTTCGGCAAAGTAATTGCAAGTCAGATTCTGGACCCCGGCTCACCGAATTTTTTCTCGGGAGAGCACAAGCCGTCGCTGACGACCTTGTCCAGCGGCAATTGGCTAGCGGCCTGGAGCCACACCGACAGCACTATGGGAGGTGCCCTGACCAGCGCGGCCTACGCTGCCATTTTCACACCGACGGGGCAGTTGCTCGGCTCGCAAATCATGATTCGACCGCAGACCAGTTCCCTCGGGGCCGCAGATCTTTCCTCCGTCGTCGTCACGGCGTTGTCGGGGGACCGTTTCGTGGCCACGTGGACGCAGCGTGAAGCGCTTGGCTTTCCGTTCACGTTCGAGATCCGCGGCCAGATCTATTCGGGTACAGGGCAAGCCATCGGTCCTCAGTTCTCCGTCGAGACAGGAAGTCCCACCGTGACGCCGATCATCGCGCTCTTGGCGAATGATCGATTCATATCGGCGTGGACCTACACGGACCAAAGTCAGCATACTCAGATCAAGGCGCAGATTTTCGACGCGTCCGGCGGCAAGGTCGGCTCGACGCTCTCGCTCGCTGTCACATCCCAGATGAGTGCGACCGCCAAAGCCAGCATTGCCGGCCTGGCTAACGGCACGTTCGTCCTTGTCTGGAACGACTCGTCCGGCGACTCTGATATCCGTGGACAAATATTCAATGCGGCCGGGCAAGCGATCGGCGCGCAGTTCACGGTCAACGCCACTCTGAGCGGCGACCAGACTGCGCCGCAGATCGTCGTGCTCCCGGATGATTCGTTCGTCATAAGCTGGACGGATACGAGCCACGTGGGAGGTGACAATAGTCAATCGGCTATCAAGCTCCGGCACTTCGATTCTACTGGCGCGGCTTTGGGGACGGATGTCCTGGTCAATACCTTCATTGCCGGGGGCCAGTCGGATTCATCTCTGACGCTGCTTTCCGACGGAAAGCTGTTCGTGTCCTGGACGGATTCCAATAGAGCTGCGTCGGACACCACGATAGCGCCAGGCATCAATGGTCAGATTTTCACGTTGTCGTCGGATGCTCCGTCGCCGCGACAGCTACACAACGACATCAATCGTGACGGCAACAGCGACATTCTGTTCTTTCGGGCGGGTGGATTGGCCGCCGCTTGGGAAACGGATGGCTCGCACATCAGAAAGGCGTCCGCGATCGGGGCACTCGATCCCGGCATGACCATCGTCGGCACCGGCGATTTCGACGGCGACCGGCAGTGCGATTTTGTCCTGCGGGCCAGTGACGGCACCATCGCCCTTTGGGAGATGAACGGCACGCGCATCAAGCTGGCCGCCGGTGTCGGCACTCCGGCAGAGGGCTTCGCGGTTGCCGGAACAGGCGATTTCAACGGAGATTACAAATCGGACGTCCTGCTGGAGCGAAGCGACGGATTCCTTGCGCTGTGGGAAATGAATGGAGCGACGGTCACAAGAGAGGCCGGGATCGGCTCGCTTCCTTCGACGTTCAAGGTTGCGGATATCGGCGATTTCAATGGTGACATGCACTCGGACATCCTGATGTTGAGCGCTAGCGGCGACCTGGCGATCTGGCAAATGGACGGCTCGACCATCAATCTGGCGGCCGGTATTGGCGCTTTACCCTCGGGCAACACGATTGCAGGGATCGGTGATTTCGATGGCGATGGCAAAGCCGACATCCTGTTTCAGGATGGTGCCGGTGTCGTATCCATGTGGGAAATGGATGGCTCGACCATCAAGCTCGCAGCCGGCGTGGGAGTATTGCCGTCCGGATTTGAGATTGCAGGGAGCGGCGACTTCAACGGTGACGGCAGGGCCGATATCCTGCTCAGGAACGGCGCCGGGTTTGTGGCCACTTGGGAAATGGACGGAGCGACGGTCAAGATGGAAGCGGGAGTCGGCGCGCTTGGTACGGACTGGTTTCTGCTTTGAGTGGAAGGCAATGTGAAGCTACGCCGGTCGTGTGTAGAGGGGTTTCCATGGCTTCCGTAGAGGCGACCTTCCACGAGCCGTTTCGCTATCGAGCCGGCGCGCAATTTTCAATGCGGTGGGCTCTTGCTCTTCAGGTGTTCGCTTCTTCAATTCGCGTTCCTTCCGTTACTAGCAACGGAGAACGTTGAGACGCTATTGCAAGGGACGGCTAGCGCTTCCCAAGCTGAATGTCGTCGGTTCGATCCCGATCGCCCGCTCCAAATTTCCGACATTGTCGAGCGTTCCGCTTCCGCGGTGTGCCCCTGCGGCATGAACGCCGCTTTCGGCTGAGCCTCCGCAGCGCTAGATTGCGCATATGAGCGCATCTCCGCAGATCGATACTCAGGATGCAGCCCCGGCGCATCGCGTCGGCCTTTGGCTTCTCGGCGGCGGCTTCGGCCTGTTGCTGTTGGCAGGCCTGCTGCTCTGGTGGCGCGAGGGTGATCGTCTGTTCACCGACTGGCTGATCGCCGCGCTTCTCGCCTGCTTCTGAGCGGCGCTTCGCCCGCATTCGAGGATGTCCCCCGTGAATCGCCGCCTGCTCCTGCCCTTGCTAGTCTTCGTGCTCGGCGCCGCCGCGCTCGCCGCAGCCGCCTTCATCACCTTCGCGCCCGGCTCCCGTCAGGGCGGACAGAGCCTTGCTTCGAGCGTCGGCGGACCGTTCGCGCTCACCAGCGGCGAGGGCAAGACGCTGACCGACAAGGATCTGCGCGGCGCGCCTTTCCTGGTCTTCTTTGGCTTCACCCATTGCCCCGACATCTGCCCGACCAAGCTGTTTGAGATCTCGGAGGTGCTGCGGGCGGCCGGAGCCAAGGGCGAAAAGCTCAAAGCGCTTTTCGTCACGGTCGATCCGGAGCGCGACACGGCCGAAACGATGAAGAGCTATCTCGGCTCCTTCGACCCGCGCATCGTCGGGCTGACGGGCGAGCGCGCCGCGATAGACGCGACGATCAAGGCCTACCGCGCCTATGCCCGCAAAGTGCCGCTCAAGGACGGCGACTACACCATGGACCATACCGCCCTGGTCTATCTGATGGACAAGAATGGCGGTTTCGTCGGCGCCTTCAATATCGAGCGCCCACCGGCGGAGGCGGCCCAGGAATGGCTGCGCCATCTCTAGGCACGGCAGGCTAGGTCCGATTGCGATAGCGCGAGGAGCGCGCGAGGCCGTGCGCCGTCTTGTGCCAGCCGAACCGGTCGTGAAAATAGTCATAGAGTGCGAGCCAGGCGGCCAGCGAGGCGAAGAGATAGTAGATCGGCAGGGCCGGAAGGCAGCGCCATAGATCGGCCGCGCCGCGCCGCCAGGCGCCGAGCGCGGGCACGAGGAAAGCTGCACAGATTCCGCTTCCGGCGAGTCCCAGCGCGAGTGCTGAAAGCACGAGTTCGAGTGGATTGCCTGGCGAGAACAGGGAGCCGTCGAGCACCGCCACCACCGTCGTCGCGACGAACAGCGGGTAGAGCAGCGTGCCGAGCAGGGTGCCCAGCACCAGCGACAGAAAGGTCAGCGCGGCAGTCAAACCGGCTTCGCGCAGGAGGCGGCTGGGCCGCAACAGGTGGCTGATCAGCGTCTGCAGATGGCCCTTGAGCCAGCGCCGGCGCTGCTTCAGCCAGGCTGGCAGGCGGTGCGGGGCCTCTTCGAGCGTTCGGCAGGGCAGGTCGGCCGTGTAGCCACCGGCGCGGACAAGGCGAAAGCCGATATCGGCATCCTCGGTGACATTCCAGGGGTCCCAGCCGCCGACACGCCGCAGCGCTTCGGTCCGGAAATGGTTCGAGGTGCCGCCGAGCATGATCGGCAGACCCGATTGCAGCAGGCCGGGGTTGAGCACGTCGAACAGCCCGGCATACTCGAGCGCAAAACAGCCGCTGAGCCAGTTGTCGTCTGGATTGTCGATGACGAGATGGGCTTGCAGGCAGACCAGCGCGGCTTCCGAGCGCAGGAAGCGGGCTGCCGCCAGGCGCAACTGCCGTGGGTCGGGAATGTCCTCGGCGTCGAAGATGGTGAACAGCTCGCCGCGTGCTTCGGCCAGTGCCAGGTTGAGGGCGCGGGGCTTGGTTTGCGGAAGCCCGCGTGGGACGATCACGACCTGCATGAAGGGTGGAACCACACGCGCTGCAAGGGCGCGACGCAGGCCCCAGTCGACCTCCTCGACGAGAATACGAATGTCGAGCTTGGCGGCAGGGTAGTCGATAGCCGCCAGAGCTCCGATCAACTGATCGAGCACGGCTTCTTCGCCGAAGATCGGGACGGCGATAGTGTAGACCGGCAACCGGCTATCATCGATCTGCCAGCAGGCTTCGCGCCCGAGATTCACGGGGGGCCTCTCCATTAGGGCGGCGATCCGCAGGACCACGGTAGCGAAGAAGAGCGGACCCAACGCCAATGCCGCGCCGGTCACCGTCGTGACCGGTGCCAGCATGCCGATCGCGCCAAGGAAGCCGGTAAGGAAAATGGCCAGAACCTTCTGGCCCCAGCTCATACCGGTTCTGGCACTGAAGCGCTGTAGCCCCGCTTCATCCACCCAAGCCACTTCGCGGGCTAGTTGTTCGGCATTGACGCGCCGCAACTCGGCCGCCAGCGTCGAGGGGGTCATGACTACAATATCCTTGCGGCCATGGGGTTTCGCCGCGAGGAAGCGGCGTAGCGCTGGCCCAGGTGGAGGCGCGGCGACAAAGCGCATCGGGCTTTCCGAGTGAGCGCTGACGACAGCCATGCCCTCGCGCAGGGTTGCCGAGACGTTGCCGCCGGGCTGCAAGGGAGGTGGGCGCGATTGGAAACGCAGTCCGAGATCGGCGGCCAGCGCCCGGTAGAACAGCTCTTCGCTGACGAGACCGGATGCGATCACCTGCCTGCTGGGAGAGACAGCGATCCGCTCTGCCAGCTGGGCGCTCCTCAGCAGCTGTGCGGGGGGTACGCCATAATCGGCCAGAAATGCGATCTCGGCCGGCAGGCCGAGCGCGCGCGCCTGGTCTGTGTCGGCTTGCGGCCAAGCTTGAGCCCTCATGCCCGCCCCCCAGCCGCGGCTGGCGGCTCATCCAACCGACGGCAACTTATGGTTGCTTATCGTAACGTCAGAGTCGAGTCTGGGGCGGTCGGATCAGCAACGAGACTTGCTCCTGAAATCCGCCGCGGATGGTGCGAGCGGCGGGGGGTGGAAAACGCTCGGTAATAATTTGCATACAAATGAGGCGCGGCTGCCAATCCAGGCGGCGGCGGTCGATCCCCCGCAGATGTTGGCAGTCGGGGGTGGAGCGCCTTGTGCTCCATGCCTCGACGCAGGTGGTCCAGTACTTGCTCCAAGCCTTTCATTCTACGCCGAATCTGCGCCGCATGCGGCGATTAGGGGTCGACCTCACTTCGCAGTTGCGAACGAGTTTGTGCGCGATAGTCTCGCTTCCCTGCTGCGGTCTGCAGTTTGCAATTCGTCGGTCTCAAATCGCTTGACAAGCTTCAGATCCGTTGAGATCGTTGTTTGCATACAAATGAAATTTGAACGTGAACGCCCGGCCTGCTGCAACGATAACGATCGGCGGCGTGCCTCAATGGGAGAGTGACATGACCGCTTGGCTTGGCCTGACTTCATTCAACCGTCTCGCGGCCCTGGCCGCTGCGGCCGTGCTCACTTGGCAGGCGCCGGCGCGCGCCGAGGAGATTTCCGTCACCCAATGGGGCGCGAGCCTCTATGGCGCGCCCTATGCGGTGGCGATGGAGAAGGGTCTGTTCAAGCAGGCCGGCATCGACATCACCGGCATCATCGGCTCGGGCGGCGGCGGCACCACGGTGCGCAACATTCTCGCCAGCGCGACGCCTTATGGCGAGGTCGCGGTCTCCGCCGCGCTCGCCGCCAAGGCGCAAGGCCTCGACCTGATCATCGTCAACACCGGCACGCGCAGCGTCGCCGAGGCCTCGATGGTCGTCATGCCGAGCTCCGAGCTCAAGAGCGTCGAGGACCTCGCCGGCAAGAAGGTGGCGATCACCTCGCCGAAATCGGTCTCGGAAATGCTGCTGCTGATGGTGCTGCGCGAGAAGGGCGTCGACCAAAGCAAGGTCCAGCGCGTCGCCGCTGGCGGCTATGTGCCGGCCCTCACCATGCTCGAGCAGAACGCGGTCGTCGGCTCGGTGCTGATCGAGCCGCTCTCAATCATCCGCAAGGACAAGTATCGCACGCTCTACAAGGCCGGTGACATCCTGAAGCCGATGACCACCTCGGTCGGCATCACCACGCGCAAGTTCGCGCAGGAGAATCCCGAGAAGCTCAAGGCAATCATCGCCGGCCGCCGCGCGGGCGTGCAGGCGATCTACAAGGACCCGGCCGAGACCGCCAAGATCATCGAGAAGCTCTACAAGCTTGAGCCGGCGATCGCCAAGGAAGCGGTCGACAACATGATCCCGCCGAAGATGTGGAGCGAGGGCGAGTTCAGCGTCGCCGAGCTCAACCGCATGGTCGAGGGTCTCAAGCTGATCGGCGAGGTCAAGGCCGATGTTGACTGGTCGACCGTCCTCGACAAGTCCTATCTGCCCGCCGACCTCCAGGCGAAGCAATGAGCGCGGCATCAGGGGCCAAGATCGTGACGCTCGCCCCCCACGCCGCGGCTATCGAGGCTCACGCCAGGCTGCGCGGCGTCACCCGGGTATTCCAGCTGCCCAAATCGACCTTGCATGCGCTCGGCCCGGTCGATCTCGACCTGGCCAAGGGCGAGTTCTTCTCGGTGGTCGGCCCGTCCGGCTGCGGCAAGTCGACCCTGCTCGACATCCTTGCCGGCCTGAGCGAGCCGCAAGCCGGCACGGCCGAATTCGAGGGCAAGCCGATCAGGGGCGTGCCTGACGGTGTCGGCGTCGTCTTCCAGGAGGACGCGTCGTTTCCCTGGCTCAATGTCCGCGACAATGTCGCCTTCGGTTTGCGGCGCGCCGGCATGGATCCGGCCGAGATCACCCGGCGCGTCGACTACGCGGTCGGCTTCATGGGGTTGAAGGACTTCGCCGGCTCCTATCCGGCGCAGCTCTCCGGCGGCATGCGCCAGCGCGTCTGCATTGCGCGGACTCTGGTCCTGCAGCCGCGATTGATCCTGCTCGACGAGCCTTTCGGCGCGCTCGACCAGCAGACCCGCCTGTTGATGGGCGACGAACTGCTCCGGCTTTGGCGCGAGACCTCCGCCACCGTGCTGCTCATCACCCACGCGCTCGACGAGGCGGCGATGCTGTCGGACCGCGTCGGCGTGATGTCGACGAGGCCCGGCACCTTCATCGATTTCGTCGAGACCGGCTGGGAACGGGATCGCGACAGCCGCGTCGTCTCGACCCCGCATTTCGGCGACATCACCGCCCGGCTCTGGGAAAAGCTGCGCATCGAGGCGCTGAAGATCATGTCGGCCGGAAAGGCCTGAGTCATGTCCGAGAAATGGCTGCGTGTTGCGGTCGTCACCGCGATGATCCTGCTGGTCGAGGCGCTCTGCCGGGTCGGCGTCATCCCGCGCATGGTGATGATCGCCCCCTCCGATATGGTCGTCGAACTCGGCAAGATCCTCGCCTCCGGGCAGTTCTCGGCCGATATCAGGATCACCTTCACCAATATCGCGATCTCGACCGTGCTCTCGGTCCTGCTCGGCTTCGCGGCTGGCGTGATCATCTACTCGCTGCCGAGCCTGCGCGATGCGATCGAGCCGCTGCTGGCGAGTTACTACGCCGTCCCGACCTTCGTCTTCTATCCGATCTTCATCACCCTGTTCGGCGTCGGCTCGGCCTCGATCATCGCGATCGCTGTGCTGCTCGCCGTGGTCTCGATGGTGACTGCGACATTGAACGGGCTCGACCGCATCCCGCGCGTGCTGCGCAAGACCGGCCAGATCTACCGGATGTCGCGGACCAAGACCGCACTGCTGATCGAGCTGCCGGCAGCGATGCCCTATCTTTTCACCGGGGTGAAGCTTTCGGTCGCCTATTCTTTCATCGGCGTCATCGCCTCGGAGTTCATCCTGTCCGGCGCCGGCCTCGGCTACGCCATCGCCTACGCCTACAACCTGTTCGAGAACGGGCACATGTACGCGCTGATGCTGCTCGTCCTCATCGCAGTGACCGTCGTCAACACCCTCCTCAACATTGTCGATCGGCGCCTCCAGGCGCGCCGGCAGCGGTGACGTCATGACAGCTCTCATGCCACGGTCGGCCGGCACGCTCCTCGTTCTCCTCGCCCTCATCGTTCTCTGGCAGGGGCTGCACCTCCTGGTCGGCGCCTCCTCGCTAGCCTCGCCCGTGCAGACGGTCGCGAAGCTCGCTGCCCTGCTCGCGACCGGAGAGTTCTGGCTCAACGTCTCCGAGACGATGCGCGCCTTCGTCGCCGCCTTCGCGATCTCGCTCGCCGGCGGCATCACGCTCGGCATCGTGCTCGGGGTCCGCAAGCTCGCCGGCAACGTCGCCGAGCCGATCCTGACAACGCTCTATTCGATCCCCAAGGTCGTGCTCTACCCGCTGGTGCTGCTCTGCTTCGGCCTTGGCATCTCCGCCAAGATCGCCTTCGGCGTAATGCACGGCCTCATCCCGATCACGCTGTTCTCGATGAACGCGATTCGCCAGATGAAGCCGGTCTACCGCCGGACCTCGCAGGTGATGCGGCTGTCGCCTTCGCAGAACGCCTTCACCGTGATCATGCCGGCGATTTTGCCCGAGATTATCTCTGGCGTCAGGCTCGGCTTCTCGCTGACGTTGCTCGGCGTCCTGATCGGCGAGATGTTCGCCTCGCAGCGCGGCCTCGGCTTCATGCTGACGAGCGCGATCAATATCGGCCAGATCGACACGATCATGGCAATCGCGCTGCTGCTGACCATCTTTGCCGTCACCTGCAACGCCTTGATGATGCGCTTCGACCGGCGTCTGACGCACCGCTAAAGCGCCTTCCGGCGGCTTGCGCCGGCCGGGCCAGTCATGCAGGTTGCGGCTGACTCGTCCCGCTCGCCGCGGACTGCGCCCTGCACTGGAAAAACCATGAGCCTCCATCATTTTGGCGCCGCCGCCGTTCTCGTCGCCCTGCTGGGCGGCTGCGTCTCGCGCGAGGAGCCTGTCGGTGTCTCGGAACCGGCCCCGGTGCGGACGCGCGTCGTGCGGTCCGCGCCGCCGCCGGATGGTGGCACTCTTGATCTTGGCCTGCCCCCGGCCCGTGAGGGCGGGCCGGCCTATGTCCGCTCCGGCATCAGCAGCTCGCCTCGGCAAGGCGAGCTTTATGGGGCCGGCACGCTGCCGCAGGGCTTCTGAGGCAGGCCCGCCCCGCAGCCAACGGCTGCCGGGTCGGCCGGAAGACGATCTCGTTGACGTCGACATCGTCGGGTTGGCTCATGGGGCGATGCGCCGCCCGTCTCCAGCAGGAGGCTGGCGATCGCCTCGGGCCGCAAGGTGTAGCCCAGCCCTAGGAAGGGCGCTTCCCCGGTCGCTTCGCCGAGATGCGCGTCCAGCGGCAGGTCGACCGAGACGATGAGATACTGACCTCTACCGTAGTCGAAGCTCTGCCCCCCGAGGCCGGTCCGCTTGGCGCCAGCCCTTTTCGTCTCAGCGAGGGCTGCTTGAAACCCGGCCCTGATGCCCACTGGAAAGGAACTGCATGAAAGCCGGCGGGATCTCAATGAAGCCGAGAGCTTCCTGGCGGATATCGAAATCCGCGATAGCCTCGGTCAGCATCTCGAATTCCCGCTCACCGTCAGAGCCCCTCGAGGATGAGATCAGCTGTGCAGCTCGCAGCACAGCAGCCTTTCGCTGTTCATAAGACGAGATCACCACGGCGTCGGCGTTGGGCATGACACCACCTCATCGCTACGCAACTCACGCCCGCTACGCTAGCGACCCAATCGCTGGAATACGAGTCGCTTGTACAAGATTGCTCGGTATGTGGTCCCAGGCGCCCAGAATGGAGTTAGCTTCCGGCCTGCGCTCGGAGACATGGGCCGTCGTAACGCGCCAGGAGCGGAACCTGGAGTATTGGCCGCAAGCTGACATTGCCGAGTGGTGGCCTGACTTCTGTTCCCGACCCATCTCGGAGATTTGCTTCGATGAAAAAGCCCAGCTCGCCGAAGCGAGACCGGGCTTCCGTCATGCGACAACAGATTGTCGGTATCGTTCAATAGCTCGCCTCGTCAGATCATCTTCGTCTACAGCGACGATCACCAGCGCAGCTACGATGTAAGCTAGCCGGGTTCGCTCCGTTCATCAGACGCATCGGGAATGTTCGATCTGACTTCATCCCATGCGGCTTCCAACGCCGCCTGCGCACGAGCGAGGTCAACTGGATCATTCAGCGATGAGAATGGCATGACTCCTTTCCTCCGCAAGGATTCTGCGAGGAGAAATTTAGGCAATCAGCATCCAGCGGCAAGGGGTTTCAAACCCCAGAAGCTCAGCCTCGCTCGAACGATGCCGGGCCAGCATATTTCTGCTTCCCAGCCTGAGCGGAAGTCAGCTGGGTTGGCTTGCCCACTAGGTGCGGTGCCTCCAAACCTTCCCGAAGACACTAGCAGGATGCCTACCGGAAAGCGGACATGATCACTCCATGAGCCGCTACCGTATTAATTAGCAAGGCTTATCAGCCCTATTGAATCCAGATGGCTAATCGAAGAGTGGGGAGGTGACTAGGTTCCTCGCGAGCTGATGCTGCGACCGAGGGGCGAATGCCTGCTATCGATACCAAATTCCTTATTCCGCCCTTCCTTTTCGCTGCGGGTTTCATCGGCTCAGCGCCGGTGCCCGCGCAACAGGCGGCCAAGCCTGCGCCTTTTACGATCCAGGAGCAGGGTAGTTTCGCTGTCGGCGGGACGGTGGCGAAGACCCCCGGAACCTACGATAACAACAAGCCGACTGTCGCCGGGCAAAGCCTGCACGGCGACCACCTCTACGCCTTCTATCAGGTTCCGCAGACCCCCAAGGCGCTGCCGATCGTCATGCTGCACGGCGCTTTCCAGTCGGCGCGGAGCTGGGAGACCACCTCGGACGGGCGCGAAGGCTTCCAGACCCTCTTCCTGCGCCGCGGCTTCCCGGTCTATCTCGTCGATCAGCCGCGTCGCGGGCGCGCCGGCAACAGCACCGTCGCGACGACGATCGAGCCCACTCCCTACGATCAGCTGTTCTTCGATCAGTTCCGGCTCGGCAAGTGGCCCAACTACTTCGACAACGTCCAGTTCGACCGCAAACCTGAGACGCTGGACCAGTTTTTCCGCTCGGTCACGCCGAACACTGGAGCATACGACGCCGGCGTCGTTTCCAACGCGATGACGGCGCTGTTCGCAAAGACCGGCCCAGCCATCCTGTTCACCCACTCGCAGGGCGGTGGTCCGGGCTGGCTGACCGCGATCAAGAGCCGCAACGTCAAGGCGATCGTCGCCTTCGAGCCGGGCAGCGGCTTCATCTTCCCGGAGGGCGAACTGCCCCCGGCCATGCCGAGCGCGGCCGGCACTTTGTCGCCCGAGGCGGTGCCGCCGGCGGATTTCCAGCAGCTCACCCGCATCCCGATCGTCATCTATTACGGCGACAATTTTCCGGTCGAGCCGACCACGGAGCGCGGGCAGGACAACTGGCGGGTAAGGCTCGCCATGGCCAAGCTCTGGGTCGCCGCCGTCAACAAGCATGGCGGTAACGCGCGCCTCGTGCACCTCCCCGAGATCGGCATCAAGGGCAACACGCACTTCCCCTTCTCCGACCTGAACAATGTCGAGATCGCCGATCTGGTCTCGAAGTTCCTGGCCGAGAAGAAGCTGGATTGAGCCGCCTGCGGGCGTCGGCGCTGCGGGCAGCGCGCTCCCCACAGATCAAGGTTTGGAGGTCGAAATGACCAACGCAGTCATCAACACGAACAGACGTGAGTTCCTCGGAGCCTCCGGGCTGGTTCTCACAGGCGCAATCTTAGGAGTTCCTGCAATGACCAGTGCCACCGCTGTCGCAGCCGACTACAAGCAAAATCCGTTTGGCTTGGTCTATGGCGGCGCCATCACGCAGAACGAGCCGGGCAAGGTCAATATCCACCCGGTCACCTACAAGCTGGGCGGCCTGGACATCGTCGCCAACGTCTACACCCCGGCGAACTACGATCCGAAGCAGACATATCCCGCGATCGTCGTGGCGCATCCCAATGGCGGCATCAAAGAGCAGGTCGCAGGCCTCTATGCCCAGCGCCTGGCCGAACAGGGCTACATCACGATCACCATGGATGCGGCCTATCAGGGCGGCAGCGGCGGCCAGCCGCGCAGCATCGACAAGTCCCAGTTCCGCATCGAGGACATCCACGGTGCGGCGGACTTCATCACCCGCTACGCGGGCGTCGATGCCGGGCGTCTCGGCCTGCTCGGCATCTGCGGCGGTGGCGGCTACGCGTTGTCCGCGGCGAAAGCTGACAAGCGCTTCAAGACGATCGCGACCTTGAGCATGTTCAACTCCGGACGGGTTCGTCGCAACGGCTTCGCAGACTCGCAACTGAAGACGATCCAGGAGCGCCTGCAACAGGTTTCAAAGGCCCGCGCCCAGGAGATGCGCGGCGGCGAAATTCTCTATGCCGGCGATGCCAACCTGACCGACGAGCAAATCGCCAAGCTGCCGTTCGAAATGTACCGGCAGGGTTACGAGTACTACTGGAAGACGCACGCTCATCCAAACTCGACCTTCAAGTATACGATGAGCAGCCTGCTCGACCTGATGCGCTGGGACGCCACCGACCAGCTCGAGCTGATCGACCAGCCGTTGCTGATGATCGCCGGCAGCAAGGCCGACAGCCTGTACATGACCGAGGATGCCTTCCCCAGGGCCACCGGCACCAAGGACAAGGAACTCTTCAAGATCGAGGGCGCGACGCATATCGAGACCTATTGGGTTCCCAAATATGTCGACGCCGCGCTGGGCAAGCTGACGCCGTTCTTCGTCCGAACCCTTGTTTCCGGCCGCTCATAGCCTGCGTCCCGAGCCTTTCCCGACGCGCCACATTCTCCCCGTGAGGAGTCACGCATCTTGAAGACGCTCACCAGACATCTGCTCGCCGCAGCCGGCCTGCTTCTCTCCGGAGGATTTTCCCCCATGGCGATCGCCCAAAGCCAGCCCCCTGCCCCGTCCACCGCGGCTCCTGCCAAGCCGCCCTCCCGGGCCCAGCAACTGATGGGCGACATCGCCCCCAAGCTGGCCGAGCTCACCGACGAGGTGCTGTTCGGGGATGTCTGGGCGCGGCCCGGCCTCTCCCAGCGCGACCGCAGCCTCGTCACCGTCAGCGCGCTGATCGCCATGAACCGGCCCGACCAGCTCCGCTCGCATATCGCTCGGGCGCGGCAGAACGGCGTGACCGAGACGGAGATCGTCGAAGCGATCACGCAGCTCGCCTTCTACGCGGGCTGGCCGAACGCCATCGCGGCGGTCGGCGTCGCGCGCGAGGTTTTCAAGCCGAAATGATGGCCAGGATGTTCACGCCAGCACTCACACTCATCGCAATGCTGACGCCCGTGGCTTCGGCCCTCGCCCAGACCGGCCAGGAGGTCGTCGTCCAGCGCGCCGACTCCCAGAAGCCCAGCGTCGGCGCCGCCCAGAACTTCACTGGCGCTGTCCGTGTCGACGGCCGCTTCCAGGGCAGCGCGCCGGCGCGGGTCAGTGGCGGCACGGTGACCTTCGAACCCGGAGCGCGTACCGCCTGGCACACCCATCCGCTCGGCCAGACGCTCATCGTCACGGCCGGCACCGGACTGGTGCAGCACTGGGGCGGTGCGATCCACGAGATCCGCCCCGGCGACGTCGTCTGGATTCCGCCCAGTGTGAAGCATTGGCACGGCGCAGCGCCGACCACTGGCATGACGCACGTCGCCATCTCGGAGGCACAGGACGGCAAGACCGTCGACTGGCTGGAGCGCGTCTCGGACGAGCAGTACCGGCGCTAGAAGCGAGACGAAGATGAAAATCCCTGCATTCCAGATTGCCCTGGCGAGCCTGTCCATGGCGGCCGTTCTCACCGTCGGCTGGCAGGTTCATGCCGAGGCGACGCGGGCCACGTTCCCGCAGCTCGACAAGCTCGTGCACTACACCACCGTGCGGCGCGGCAACGTCATGGAGCACATCATGACGACGCCCGAGGCGATCAAGGCGATCAAGGACCGCCAGCCCGTGCCCGCCGGCACGCATTTCGTGCTTGTCGACCACCGCGACGGCAAGCTCTTCCGCTATTTCGTCATGGAGAAGGGCCAGGGCTGGGGCGCGGACTACGACGAACGCCGCCGCACCGGCGACTGGCAGTTCCAGTGGTTCTGGCCCGACAAGACGATCAATACCGCGGAGAACACCGCGCGCTGCCAGTCCTGCCACAGCAGCCAGTCGGGAGCGGAGTATCTTTTCACCGGCTCCCGGATTCCCCGCTTCAACGGCACGCCGATCGAGTAGGCGGGGGAATCGCGAGGTGAGCCGTCTTTTTCTCTCCCGGTTGTGGCTCGATGGCCTGACCGCGGCGCTACTGCTGCTCGGCTTCGCCTATTGGTGGCTGGGCAACGCGGTCCATGAGCTGGCGGGAACGGCGATGTTCCTGCTCCTCTTCGCGCACAATCTCTTCAATCGGCGCTGGTGGGGCGGGATTGCGCGGACACGGCGCGAGCCCCGCAGCCTGTTCAATGTGGGAGTGACCTTCGCGCTCCTGATTGCCATGCTGGCGCTGCTCATCACCAGCGTGCTGATCTCGAATGCGCTGGCGCCATACCTGCCGCCCTGGGGTGGCTTCACCGTGCGGCAGATCCACACCCTCGCCGCCTATTGGGTTCTGGTGATCGTCGCGGTCCATCTCGGCCTGCGCTGGCCGATGCTGATGGGGGTGGCGCGCAATCTGTTTGGAATCTCCGGTCCCAACATCGCTCGGACGATCACTCTTCGGGTTATCGCAGCAGCAATCGCGGTTCTGGGGATATGGAGTTCGTTTCAGCTCGGCATCGGCGGCAAGCTTTCGATGCAGATGACGCTCGACTGGTGGAATTTCGAGGAATCAGTCGCGGGCTTCTTCATCCACTGCATCGCGATCGCCGGGCTCGTGATGGTCGTCACTTATTACGGGCTCAGGCGCGATAGCGCAGGACGTCGACGAGCACCGACAGGGCCGGCGAGAAATGCCGCCGGCTTGGATAGTAGAGATGGTAGCCGGGAAATGGCGGACACCAATCCTCTAGCACCCTTATGAGCCTGCCCGCGCGGGCATGCGGGATCGCTTGGTCCTCCGGCAGATAGGCAAGGCCGAGACCGTCAAGCGCCGAATTCAGGCGCAGCGCGAGGCTGTTGAACACGAGTTGCCCCTCACCACGCACCTTGACCTCGCGACCATCTTTTTCGAGACCCCAGGGAAACAGCCCGCCATAGGTCGGGAGACGTGACGCGATGCAGTTGTGGGACGTCAGGTCCTGCGGCGTTTCCGGAAGGCCATAGCGCTTGAAATAGGCCGGCGATCCGACCACGGCCATGCGCATCTCGGGGCCGATCCGGACGGCGATCATGTCCTTCGCGACCTGCTCGCCCAAGCGCACCCCCGCATCGTAACCCGCCGCCACGATGTCGACGAGGCCATAGTCGACGATGATCTCGACCTTGATATCGGGATGATCTGGTAGGAAGCGCCTCAGGGCGGGCTGCAAGGCCGAGATCGCAGCATGTTCTCCGGCCGTGATGCGGACCGTCCCGGCCGGCTTGCCCCGCAATTCGCCAAGCGCCGCGATCTCCGCCTCGATCTCGTCGAAGCGCGGCGCGACGGCTTCGAGAAGTCGCACGCCGGCTTCGGTGGGGGCGACACTTCGAGTCGTACGCGTCAGAAGCCGCAGCTTCAGACGTTCCTCGAGAGCCTTGATGGTCTGGCTCAGTGCGGACTGCGAGACCCCCAGCTTGGCCCCAGCCTTGGTGAAGCTGCGCTCCTTTGCGACCATGGCGAAGGCGGCGAGGTCATTGAAGTTCGGCTGCGCCATTGATTAGGGTGCCTTATGAGCTTAGGCGAATTATAGCTCATGATCCTTAGGATCGGCACTCGCTGGCTATGCCTCATCAACATGCCAATTCAATATCCTGACGACCGGGGCTGAGTCGCGCCAAGTGCAGACATTGGATAACCACCCGGAAGCAGACATGGCGGGTGCGATGCGCAAAGCTTCGTCAAACTCGACGCTACACCAATAACTGGCTCAGTTGACCAACATACGCGCTCAGGAGGTTTGACGCGCGACACCAAGGCTCCAAAATGTCGCGCACCTGCCCGCGCGGAGCGCGCACCAACCACATAAAGGTTCTCTTTCGCGCGCGTGGTCGCGGCGTTGAAAAGATTCGGCGCCGCCGCTCAGGGCGACGCCTGCGCCTGCCGCGTCGCGCGCAGCACCTCGCGCGGCAGCGCGCCGGTCTGGCGCTCGACCATGCGGTGCACGACCGGCGGCTCGGGCCCGATATGCAGATCCCTGACCCGGTCGCCGATTTCGGCGTCAGCCTGGGTGACGCGCTGGGCCTGGCGGACATATTCGACCCAGGTCGGGCTGTCGTAGCGCTCGATCCAGAGCTCGGCATCGGTCAGGTCGCGCAGCAGCGACCAGTGGCGAGCACCGTCGCGGCGGCGGATGCGCCGGCGTTCCTCCATCGCCTTCAGGAACTCGACCACGTCCTCCTGCCGGATCCGCCATTCGATGGTGACGAAGACCGGGCCGCTGCGCGGCTCGATATCGACCGCGACCTCGGGCTTTCGCCAGCGGCCGAGCGGATCGAGATTGAGCGCCTCGAGCGGCGGCAGCTGATACCGCAGCCCGGCGGCCGCGCCGAAGACGAGTGCGACCGCTGCCGCGATGAGGCCGCCGGCCGGGCCGGAATGGAGGGTGACCCAGCCCCAGGCCCAGCTGCCCGCGGCCATGCCGCCGAAGGCCGCCATCTGGTAGAGCGCAAGCGCGCGTCCCACCACCCAGCGTGGCGCCGACAGCTGCACCGTCGAATTGAAGGTCGAGAGCGCCAGCACCCAGCAGGCGCCGTCGACGGCAAGCGCCGGCATGGTGAGCCATAGGGTCGGGCTCAGCCCTACCACCAGGGCCGCGGCCGCATAGGCCAGGAAGGTCAGGCGCACGAGGGTCTCGGTGCTGAAACGACGGCGCAGCCGGGCGCTGACGAAGGCCCCGGCGACGGCGCCGGCGCCGAAGGCTCCCAGCAGGATGCCGTATGTCAGCGGGCCGCCGCGCACGAGATCGCGCGCGACCAGCGGCATCAAAGCGAGACCGACGACGCCGCCGAAGCCGAAGAGGAAGGCGCGCAGGATGACGGCGCGGATATTGGGCGACATCGCGACATAGCGGAGGCCGGCGCTCATGGCGATCAGGAACGTCTCGCGTGGCAGCAGGCGCTCGACGCGCGGCGGCTGCCAGCGGGCCAGCACGACGAGCAGGCCGATATAGCTGAAGGCATTGACGATAAAGGCCGCGACTGCGCCGAAGGCGGCGACGATCGCGCCGCCGATCGCCGGGCCGACGCTGCGAGCGATGTTGAAGGCGACGCTGTTCAGCGTCACCGCCGCTGGGACTTCGGCTCGCGGCACCATGTCGCCGACCGAGGACTGCCAGGCCGGGTTGTTGAGCGCGTTGCCGCAACCGAGCAGGAAGGTGAGGGCGAGCAGCAGCCAGGGCGAGAGCAGCCCATACCAGGCGAAGACCGCCAGCATGATCGAAACAGCGAGCATGAAGCCCTGCGCCGTCAGCAGGATGCGGCGACGGTCGTAATTGTCCGCGATCGCGCCGGCGGCAAGCGAGAACAGCATCACCGGCAGCGCGGTCGAGGCCTGGACGAGCGCGACCATGTCCGGCGAATTGGAGAGCGAGGTCATCAGCCAGGCGGCGCCGACCATCTGGACGAGGCCGCCGAAGTTCGAGGCAAGGCTTGCGATCCAGACCGCACGGAAGATCGGCTGGCGCAGCGGCGCAAAAGCCGAATAGCGCCCGTCATGAGGCTTCAGGCCCTCGGCGGCGAGGTCGGCTTCGGCGGTCTCGGCCGTGGTCTGCGTGGCGGGCTCATGCGGCATATCACAGTTAGAGCATGCCGGCGGGCGATGGGAAGCCGCGCTGCGCCATTGTCCGTCATCAGATGATTTGAGACCGTTTTCGGGTTTCAGGAACGGAGGCTGTGGCTCATCTGGGTTTCAGGGGCTGCTTCGGGCCGATGATACGCCTTGTGTTCCAGGCTGGGCGCTGATGGAGCGGTCGAGCTTCGACAAGCATGGTGCATCCTCCATCGGGATGCCGCACCCGAAACTAAACCCATCCGCCATCGACGATGTAATGCTGAGCCGTGCAGGCTGAAGCCTCGTCCGACGCCAGGAAGACGGTAAAGCGCGCGACCTCGTCGGGGTCCAGACGGCGCTTCAGGCATTGCCGCCGCATCAGTTCCTCTTCGCCCTCGGGCGTAAGCCATTTCTCGATCTGCCGTTCAGTCATGATCCAGCCGGGCGCTATCGCGTTGACGCGGATGTTGTCGGCGCCGTAGTCGCGCGCCAAAGATCGCGTCAAGCCGATCACGCCCGATTTGCTGGCTGTATAGGCCGCCATGCCCCCTTGGCCGGCCAGCCATGATGTCGAGCCGAAATTGATGATGACACCGGCCTTGGCGGCCCTCATGCCGGGCAGCACCGCCTGCGCCGCAAAGAACTGGTGCTTCAGATTGACCGCGATCCGCTGATCCCAATACTCGGGGGTCACCGTCTCGGTCTGATGGCGTTCGTCATGTGCGGCATTGTTGACGAGGACATCGATCCGGCCGTGTAGGGAGCAGGCTTGTTCGATTCCGGCCCGCAGTGCCGGGACATCCGTCAGATCGACATGCTGGAAATGAGCCGAGAGGCCGGCCTCGGTCAGCTCCTGTGCCAGCGCTTCGCCTGCATCGCGCAGGAGGTCGAACAAGATCACGATGGAGCCCTGGCGGGCAAAATGTCGTGAAATCGCTGCCCCGATCCCGGATGCGCCGCCCGTAACCAGAACGATCTTTCCGGCAAGGTCGGAATAGACGGCAGCCATGATCAACTCCAGAGGCAAGGCCAAAACGGCGGCGTGCTCCGAAACGGCGCTCGCCATCGGACATATAACTCATATTTTGAGTTGCGCACCTCAGATTTTGAGCTACGCTGCCCTCAACTCGATAATAAGTTCGGGATTGGGAGGACGAGAGATGAGTTTCCTGAGGACGCTTGCATTCGCCGCCGCCGTTTCGACTCTCGCCGCAGGCGCCGCCGCGGCCCAGACGACAGTCAAATGGCTCCACCTCGAGCAGAATCCGGCCCAGGTGAAGATCTGGGATGAGGTCGCCCGCCGCTTCGAGGCGAAGAATCCCGGCGTCAAGGTCGAGATGCAATTCCTTGAGAACGAGGCCTACAAGGCCAAGCTGCCGACCATCCTGCAGTCGAAAGACCGGCCGCACATCCTCTATTCCTGGGCCGGCGGCGTGCTCAAGGCCCAGGTCGAGGCCGGAGTGCTAGAGGACATCACGGCCGCCGTCGCTGGCTACAAGGACAATCTTTCCGCCGGCGCGGTCGAGGCCTTCACGATCGACGGCAAGATCTACGGCCTGCCGCACAACGTCTCGCAGGTCGGGTTCATGTTCAACCGGGACCTGTTCGCCAAGGCCGGCGTCGACGGCGGCACGATCAAGAGCTGGGACGAGTTTCTCGATGCGGTGAAGAAGCTGAAGGCGGCCGGCATCACGCCGATCTCGGTCGGTGGGCAGGACAAGTGGCCGCTGCACTTCTACTGGACGCATCTCGCCGTGCGCCTCGGCGGCAAGCCGGCTTTCGAGGCCGCGTTCAAGGGCCAGAACGGCGGTTTCGAGGGCGAGACCTTCCAGAAGGCCGGCGAGCTGATGAAGCAGCTCGTCGACCTCGAACCGTTCCAGACCGGCTTCCTCGGCTTCAAGAACCCGCAGGCGCTCGGCTTCTTCGCCGACGGCAGGGCGGCGATGAATCTCGCCATCTCGCATCATTCGGCGACGCAGCGCGCGCTCGCCGCCGACAAGAAGGGCATTCCCGAGGACAAGCTCGGCTGGGTCGATTTCCCGATGCCGGCCGGCGCCAAGGGCCAGCCCTCGGACACGCTCGGCGGTGTCAATGGCTGGCTGTTCACCAAGGGCTCTCCGAAGCAGGCGCTCGAATTCGTCAAGTTCTTCATCTCCGACGAGGTCCAGCGCGAGCTCGCCAAGCAGAACTTCATCATCCCGACCTATAAGGGTGCCGAGGCCGCGCTCGGCTCCGCCTTCATGCAGAACATCGCGAAGAACATTGCCGCCTCGAAATACCACCAGAATTTCTACGATCAGGATCTCGGTCCCTCGGTCGGCCGGGTGGTGAACGACGCGACCGCCGAGATCGCCGGCGGCTCGATGACGCCCAAACAGGCGGCCAAGGCGATCCAGGACGCCTTCAAGCAGGGCAACTGAAGCGACGGGCAGCAAGGCCGGAACCGGGATCGACGGATGAGCCAACGCGGCGGCACAATCGCGATGCGGCAGGAGGCGCGCGCGCCAGCGGCCAGGGCCAGGCGCAGCACGATCGATACGCGCCTCGCCACGCTCCTGCTGTTCCTGCCGCCGGCGCTGATGCTGTTCACGCTGTTCGTGGTGCTGCCGATCGCCGAGGCGGCCTGGTATTCCGGCTTCAACTGGAACGGCTTCGGCAGCCCGACCAAATGGATCGGCCTCGACAACTACCGCTTCGTCTTCGACTCGCGCGGCTTCGGCACGGCCTTCCGCAACAACCTGCTGATCATCGCGGTCTCGCTCTTGATCCAGCTGCCGCTGGCATTGACGCTGGCGCTGATGCTCGCCGACAAGTTTCGCGGCTCGGTCGCGCTCAGGATGCTGTTCTTCCTGCCCTATGTGCTGGCCGAGATCGCGACCGGCCTGATCTTCAGCTTCATCTATGACGGGAATTACGGCCTGCTGGCTTCGGTCTACCGGGCGTTCGGCGCCGAGGCGCCGCATCTGCTCGCCAGTACGCAGACCTCGATGCTGGCGATCCTGATCGTGATCGTCTGGAAGTATTTCGGCTTCCACATGATGCTGTTCATCGCCGCCCTGCAAGGCATGGACCGCAACTTGGTCGAGGCGGCGCGGATCGACGGCGCCTCGCGTTGGCAGGTGCTGCGCTATGTCGTGATCCCGCTGCTCTACCCGACGATCCGGCTTTCGGTGTTCTTCGCCGTCGTCGGCTCGCTGCAGCTCTTCGACCTGGTGATGCCGCTGACACGCGGCGGGCCGGCGGACTCCTCCAACACCATGGTGAGCTTCCTCTACAATCATGGCGTGGCGCGCATGCGCGTCGGCTATGGCAGCGCGATCGGCGTGATCCTGTTCGTGATCTGCGTGAGCTTCGCCTTCACCTATAAACGCTGGTTCATGCGCAATGAGTGACGCTTACGCCACCGGCCGCCGGCCGTTCGACCTTGTCCCGCTCTACAAGGGCCTGTTCCTGGCGCTGATCGCCGCCTTCGTCGCGGTGCCCTTGCTGGCGACCGCGCTCGGCGGCCTCAAGACGCTGGGCGAACTGCGCACCAACCCGTTCGGCCTGCCCGAAACCTGGGAATGGGAGAACTATACCGGCATCCTGTTCTCGGGGCGCTATTGGCAGCTTTTGTGGAACTCGCTGGTGATCTCGAGTCTAACCGTGGTGCTGACGCTGATCGTGGCGTCGATGGCGGCTTTCGTCTTCGCCCATATCCATTTCTTCGGCAGCTCGATGCTGCTGAGCTATCTCACCATGGGCCTGCTGTTCCCGGCCGCGACGGCGATCCTGCCGCTGTTCATCAAGGTGCGCGATCTTGGCCTGCTCGACAGCTATTTCGGCGTGGTGCTGCCGCAGGTCGCCTTCAGCCTCGCCATGAGCATCCTTTTGCTGCGGCGCTTCTTCAAGGACCTGCCGCATGAGCTGCTCGAGGCGGCACTGGTCGACGGCTGCAGCTATATCGACTTCTTCCGCTATGTGACGATGCCCTTGTCGCGGCCGATCCTGGCGACAGTCGGCACCATCACCTTCGTGCATAGCTGGAACAGCTATCTGCTGCCGCTGGTGATGCTGAACTCCGACGCGCTCTATCCCTGGCCGCTCGGCATCATGGTCTACCAGGGCGAGTTCTCGGCGGACTGGCACCTGATCCTCGCCTTCATCACGCTGACGATCCTGCCGACGGTCATCCTCTTCATCCTCGCGCAGAAGCACATCGTCGCCGGGCTGACCGCCGGCGCCGTCAAAGGCTAGGCCGCGGGCACTGATCACGTCGAAACTGGAGAACGGGAATGCGGAAGGTCGGAATCGGTGTCGTCGGCTGCGGCAACATCAGCACGAAATATCTTGAGGCGATGCGCCGCTTCCCGATGCTGGAACTGAAGGCCGTGGCCGATATGCGCAGCGCCGCGGCCGAGAAGCGCGGCGCCGAGTTCGGCGTGCCGGGCCTGCGTGTCGGGGAACTCCTGAAGCGCGACGATGTCGAGATCGTCGTCAATTTGACCGTGCCGCTCGCCCATACCGATGTCAGCCTGGCGGTGCTCAATGCCGGCAAGCATGTCCATTCCGAAAAGCCGCTCGGCATCAACACGCTTGAAGCTCGCAAGGTCATGGATCTCGCGGCCCAGAAGAACCTGCGCGTCGGTTGTGCGCCCGACACCTTCCTCGGCGGCGGCCACCAGACGGCGCGAAAGCTGATCGACGACGGGGCAATCGGCAAGCCGGTTGGCGGCAGCGCCTTCTTTGGCTGCCCGGGTCATGAAAGCTGGCACCCGGCGCCTGGCTTCTACTATCTGCGCGGCGGCGGGCCAATGCTCGACATGGGCCCCTACTATCTCACCGATCTCGTTCAATTGCTTGGGCCAGTCGCCAGCGTGATGGGCTCGACCGCACGGCCGCGCCTGGAGCGGCTCGTCACCAGTCAGCCTATGAATGGCGCGCTGATTCCGGTCGAGGTTTCGACCCATGTCGCCGGCACGGTCGAGTTCGAGAACGGCGCTGTCGTCTCGATCACGATGAGCTTCGACGTGCCTCAGCACGCCCATGCGCCGATCGAGATCTATGGCGACAAGGCGAGCCTTCTGGTGCCGGACCCCAACAAGTTCGGCGGCGAGGTCAAGCTGGCGAAGCCGCGCGGCGCCTGGGAGGCGGTCGCGCTGACACACGGCCACGCCGAGGGCGAGTTCCGCTCGATCGGCGTCGCCGACATGGCGGCCGCCATCCTCGCCGATCGCCCCCACCGCGCCAGCGGCGCACTCGCCTTCCATGTGCTGGAGGTGATGGAGGCGTTCCAGGAATCGGCCGACGAGGGACGCAGGATAACCATCGAGAGCCGCGTCGAGAGGCCGGCGGCGTTGCCGGCCGGGCGCGATGTCGGCCAGATCGATTGAGCGAGGGAATGGCGACGATGCGCAAGGCGATGATCGTATGGGGCGGCTGGGCTGGGCATGACCCCGACCTGTGCGCCTCGATGATGCGGGGTTGGCTCAAGGCGGAGGGCTTCGATGTCCGCATCGAGACCTCGACATCGGTTTTCTCCGATCCGGCGATCCGCGATCTCTCCCTGATCGTGCCGATCTACACCATGTCGAAGATCGAGAAGGAGGATGCGCTGGCGCTCTGTTCGGCGGTGCGCGGCGGGGTCGGCCTCGCTGGCCATCACGGTGGCATGTGCGATGCCTTCCGGGAGTCTGTGGACTACCAGTTCATGTGCGGCGGGCAATGGGTTGCCCATCCCGGCAACATCATCGACTACAAGGTCGACATCACCCGGCCCGACGACCCGATCATGGCCGGGATCGACAGTTTCGAACACCGATCGGAGCAGTACTATATGCATGTCGACCCGGCCATCGAAGTGCTCGCGACCACTACCTTCGGTGGTGAGCATTCGCCGTGGATCGAGGGCACGGTGATGCCGGTCGCCTGGAAGAAGCCCTATGGCGACGGGCGTGTGTTCTATTGCTCGCTCGGCCATCGCGCCTATGAACTCGACGTACCGGAGATCCGGACGATGCTGACGCGCGGGATGCTCTGGGCAGCGCGCTGATGGCGGATACGGGCGCAGCAGCGGGGATCGGCAGGGCGACGCTCGAGGACGTCGCACGCGCCGCCGGCGTCTCGGTCGCAACCGTCGACCGGGTCGTCAACCGCCGCGACGGCGTACGCGACAAGACGATCGCGCGGGTCGAGGCCGCCGTCTCGCGGCTCGGCTATCGGCCGGACCCGGCGGCGGCCCGCCTCGCCCGCAACCAGAGCTTCCGTTTCCTGTTCATCCTGCCGTCCGGGGCCAACAGCTTCATGACCCTGCTGGCCGAGCAGGTCGCCCGCACCGCCGACTGGCTCGCCAGCCAGCGCGCCGTCATAGACGTGCAGCATGTCGACGTGTTCGACCCGGACGCGCTGGCGCGGGCGCTTGAGACGGTCCTTCCCGGCTATGCCGGCGTCGCCACCATCGCCCTGGACCACCCACGGGTGCGTGCCGCGATCGACGACCTGGCAGAGCGGGACATCCCGGTCGTCACGCTGGTGTCGGACGTGCCGAGCGCCAGGCGCCTGCACTATGTCGGCATCGATAATCCCGCCGCCGGGCGCACGGCCGCGACGCTGATGGGTCGTTTCCTCCACGGCAGGTCCGGGGCTGTCGGCGTGATTGCCGGATCGCTAGCGCTGCGCGACCATGCCGAGCGCCAGTTCGGCTTCAATCAGGTTCTGACGGTCGAGTATCCGCAACTCACCGTGTTCCCAGCGGTCGAGGGCCGGGACGACAACGAGCTCACCTACCGCGCCACCGTATCGCTGCTGCGCGAGAAGCCCGACCTCATCGGAATCTACAATGTCGGCGCCGGCAATCGCGGTATCGCCGCGGCGCTGAACGAAGCGGGCCGCAGCAACGCCATCGTCTGGATCGCCCATGAACTCACCGCACACACCCGTCGCTTCCTGGTGCGCGGGGAGGTCGACGCGATCATCAGCCAGAACCCCGGTCACGAGGCGCGTTCGGCGGCACGCGTTCTCCTCGCCTATTGCTCCGGTGATCCGCTATTTCCGGATCAGGAGCGCATCGGCATCGATATTTTCCTGCGGGACAATCTCCCCTGATCAACAGGCTCTGAATGCCCGCTTGCTGAAACAGGGCATCAAGAAAAAGCAATGAAAATCAGTGAGATAAACACTCAATATCTGACCTTCTGATATGGATCACATCCGTCGTTGCCCCGATTTTGGGCGACGCCTAAGCTCCCGATATGAAGGGCGAAAACGCCCCGTTCAGGGAGGTGACGATGACGCGTTTACGCGCCTGGCTGCTTGCCGCTGCGCTCTTGGCTGCGACAATGCCGCTCTCGCCCGCACCGGCCACGGCGCAGGGCATTCCACAGAATATTCCCCGCAATGAGCTCCTGATCCTCGAAAATCCGGAAGGGACGATCAAGAACGCCGGCTGGTTCAACATCTGGGCGATCAACGCCGGCAGCCAGTCGAACGGGCTGCAGCAGGCGGCGCTCGACACCCTCTGGTACATCGACCCCGAGAAAGGCCTCGACGGCCCCTGGTATAATTCGCTCGCCGCCGACAAGCCGGTCTACAATGCCGACTTCACCGAGATGCGGGTCAAGCTCCGGCGCGGCCTGTTCTGGAGCGATGGCGTGGAGTTCAGCTCCGCCGACGTCAAGGCCACCGTCGACATCCAGGTCAAGAACGCGAACATGCGTTTCTCCGCGGTGCTGGCGAACAACGTCGCCTCCGTCGAGGCGCCCGATGCGGAAACGGTGATCTTCAAGTTGAAGAAGCCGAATTCCCGCTTCCACACCAATTTCACGGTGCGCTGGGGGGCGATCTGGATCCTGCCGAAGCACGTCTTCGACAAGGTCGAAGATCCCCTGAAGTTCGACTTCAACAAGCCGGTCACGCTCGGCGCCTATACGCTGCAATCCTTCGACCCCGACGGAAAGTGGTACATCTGGCAGCTGCGCGAGGACTGGCAGCGCACCTCGCTCGGCAGCCTCGGCAAACCTGGGCCGAAATACCTCGCCTATGTCGATCCCGGCCCACCCGACAAGCGCGTCATCGCCCAGCTCAACCACGAGCTCGACGTCATCCATGACATCGCGCCCGAGGGCATGTTCACGCTGGCGAAGCAGGACAAGGGCACGCGCGCCTGGTTCAAGGGCTTTCCCTATGGCCATCCGGACCCGACGCTACCGGCAGTCATCTTCAACACCCAGAACGAGAACCTCAAGAACCGCGACGTGCGCTGGGCGCTGGCGCTGATGATCGACGTCAAGGCGGTGTCGATGGCGGCCTATCGCGGCGCGGCGACCATCTCGGCGATCGCCGTGCCGCCGACCGGCATCCATCCCGAGGCCTATCACAAGCCGATGGAGGCCTGGCTCAAGGATTTTGAGATCGATACCGGCACGAGCAAGGTCAAGCCCTACGATCCGACGGTCGGCAAGCAGATCGCCGACATGCTGCGCCCCTCCATGGGTGATCAGATCCCGTCCGATCCGGCGGTGATCGGCAATTCCTTCGGCCTCGGCTGGTGGAAGACTAATGTCGCCGCGGCCGGCGAACTGCTGACGCGCGCGGGCTTTCGCAAGCAGGGCAACCAGTGGCTGACGCCCGACGGCAAACCCTTCGTGGTCAGGCTCATGGTCGAGGGCGATCTGCGGCCGGTGATGACGCGGGCCGGCACGATGATCGTGCAGCAATGGAAGCAGGCGGGCATCGATGCGCGCATCGACGTTGCACAGGGCACGCTGCTGACGCGGCGCGCGGCCGGCGATTTCGACGCCTTCATCGGCTGGAGCGTCGAGACCTGGGGCGGGCACCAGGATCTGTCCTATTTCATGGACAGCTGGCACTCGCAGTTCGTCGCCCAGCCCGGCCAGCCGCAGCCCTTGCGCAACTGGCAGCGCTGGACGCATCCCGAGCTCGACAAGATCATCGAGGACATCCGCAGGATCGGCTTTGACGACCCCAAAGGGGTCGAGCTCGGGCGCGACTACGTCAAGCTGATGACGCGCGAAATGCCAATCATCCCGCTGATGGCCTACAATGTCTTCACCGCGATGGATCAGACCTACTGGACCGGCTACCCGACCTCCGACGACCCTTACGCCAATCCGGTCACGAACTGGGGTAACTCCCGCTACATGTTCGTCCGGCTGAAGCCGACCAAGTGATCCGACAGGGGCCGCGCCTCGAGGGGCGGCCCCACCTCCTTCCCAGGACAATCGCCAGCCGGCGCGCGGCCGTTCGCCGCCGGCCAGGTGGAGCTTTCGGGATCGCATGAACGCTTACATCGCCTATCTCGCGAAACGCTTGGTCCAGTTCGTCGTGGTCGTCTTCATCGGCGTCAACCTGGCCTTCGTGATCACCCATGCCTCCCCGATCGACCCGGTCGAGCAGTCGATCTCGGCCGTGACCTCCTTCGGCAGCACCTCGCCGGATGCGATCGCGGCGATGCGCGCCTCGCTTCAGGAGCTCTATGGCCTGAAGGGAACGCCGAGCGAGCAATACGTCACGTTCTGGAGCCGGGTGCTGCGCGGCGATTTCGGCCCCTCGCTCTCCGCCTTTCCGACCCCGGTCTCGGCCCTGATCGCCCGGGCCCTGCCGTGGACGGCCGGACTGCTGATCGTCTCGACGCTGATCACCTGGGTGCTCGGCAACCTGCTCGGTGGGCTCGCCGGTTATTATCAGCGCAACCGCACGCTGAAGCTGATGGGCGTGGTGGCGATGGGGGTGCATCCGATCCCGTATTACATCGTCGCGCTGCTGCTGCTCATCATCTTCGGCTTCCTCTGGCCGGTGCTGCCGATCACTGGCGGGTCGGCGATGAACCTGCAGCAGGGCTGGAACTGGCCTTTCGTTTCGAGTGTCGCCCGGCATTCGATCCTGCCAGCGCTCTCGCTGATCCTGATAGGGCTCGGCAGCTGGTTCCTCGGCATGCGCTCGCTGGTCTCGAACATCGTGACCGAGGACTATGTCGTCTATGCCGAGACCGCCGGGCTCGACAGCCGCCGCGTGCTCGGCTCCTACGTCATGCGCAATGCGCTGGCGCCACAGGTCACCGGGCTCGCCATGTCGCTAGGCGGCATCTTCAACGGCGCCGTGATCACAGAGAAGGTCTTCGGCTACCCCGGGGTCGGCACGCTCCTCGTCGACGCGGTCTATGCCGGCGATTACGGGCTCGTTCTTGGCGTCACGACCGTCTCGATCATTGCCGTCTCCATCGGCGTCCTCATCATCGACCTGCTTTATCCGCTGATCGATCCGCGTGTGGAGCTGCGTTGATGTTGACCATCCTGCGCGACCTCCTCCGCTACAATATCGAGTTCAGGATCGGCCTCGTGCTCGTATCCGTCGTGCTGGTGATGGCGGCGCTGTCCTTCGCCGCTCCCTATCCGCCGGGCGATGTCTATCTCGTGCCGCCCGATCTGCCGCCCTCGTCCGTCCACTGGCTCGGCACGACCTCGCGCGGACAGGACGTGTTCTGGCACCTGACCTTCGCGATCCGCAACACGCTGAGCTTCGGCATCATGGTGGCGCTGCTGTCGCGGGTCATCGCCCTCGTGGTCGGGCTGCTCGCCGGCTACAGCGGCGGCTGGATCGACCGGGTGCTGATGTCGATCAACGACACCTTCATCATCATCCCGCTGTTCCCGATCCTGATCCTGTTCTACTTCGTGCTGCGCGACACGATGTCGACGCCGCTGCTCGCCACAATCATGGCCTGCCTCGGCTGGGCCTATGACGCCCGCCTGATCCGCTCGGTCGCGCTCAGCCTGAAAACCCGCGAATTCACCCAGACAAGCATCTTCTCGGGCATGAAGACGCACGAGATCCTGGCGCGCGAGCATCTGCCCTATGTGATGCCGATCGTGTTCTCGACCACGATGAACAACATGAACTGGTCGATCGGCATCGAGGTCACCCTCGCCGTCCTCGGCTTCACCGACATCAACACTCCGACCATCGGCGGCATGATCTACTGGGCGAACCAGCACACCGCGCTGGTCGCCGGCATCTGGTGGTGGATCGCCTTTCCGGTCGGGCTGGTGGTGATGACCTTCGTCGGCCTCTTCCTGCTCGCGGTCTCGATGAACGAATACATCGACCCGCGCAGCCGGCTGGCCCGCATGGGGGGCAGCCGATGATCGGAGCGGCCGATCAGGCGCCGGTGCTGGAGGTCCGCGATCTCCAGGCGCATTTCCGCACCCGCTATTTTGGTGTCAATCGCGAGGTCCGGGCGGTCGATGGCGTCAGCTTCGATGTTCGCCGCAACGAGATCTACGGGCTCGCCGGCGAATCCAGCTCCGGCAAGACGACACTGGTCAAGACGATCGCTGGGCTGCTGAAGCCGCCGCTCGAAATGGTTGGCGGGTCGGCCCGCTTCTCTTTTCTGCCGGAATGGGATGCGATCGGCCGGGCCCCGCAGGAGGTCGTGCGTCGTATCCGCTGGCGGCACCTGTCCTACATCATGCAGGGCTCGATGAACGTGCTGAATCCGCTCAGGCGGATCAGATACAGCTTCCGCGACTTCGCCTGGCGCCATCTCGGCGGCAGCAAGGCCGAGTTCGACCTGAGGGCGGCGGCGCATCTCGAACGCGTCAAGCTCGACCCTTCCGTGCTCGCCGCCTATCCGCACGAGCTCTCCGGCGGCATGCGCCAGCGGGTCACCATCGCGCTCGCGACGATCTGCAAGCCGGAGTTCATCATCGCCGACGAGCCGACGACGGCGCTCGACGTCGTCGTACAGAAAGATGTGCTGGGGATGATCCGCTCGATCCAGCGCGAGATCGGTTCGAGCATGCTGTTCATCACGCACGATATGGGCGTGCATGCGGCCCTGACCGATCGACTCGGCATCATGTATGCGGGACGGCTGGTCGAGGATGGCGAGACGGCCGAGATATTCGCTGAGCCGCTGCATCCCTATACGCTGCACCTGATCGCAAGCCTCCCGCGCATCGGCGACGTCAAGCAGCGCGAGGGCCTCGAGGGCACTCCGCCCAACCTCGCTGCCCCGCCACCGGGCTGCCGTTTCCATCCGCGTTGCCCGCTCGCCATGCCCGTCTGCGCGACGACCGTGCCGGCCATGATCGAGACGCTGCCCGGCCATCGCGTTGCCTGTCACGCCGTCAATCCCGGGGCGGCGGCATGAGCGCGCTGCTCGAACTCGACAAGATCAGCAAGAGCTTCTCGCGCGGCGGGCTGTTCTCGACGCAGCGCGTCGATGCGGTGAAGGAGGTGAGCTTCGCGCTACAGGACGACAAACCCGAGATATTCACCGTGATCGGCGAGTCCGGCTCGGGAAAATCGACGCTGGCCCGCATGATTCTCGGAATCCATGCGCCGAGCTCCGGCCGGATCAGGCTCGCAGGGCGCGATGTCGCAGCCTATGAGCGCCGGGCCTTCATGGCCGAGGTGCAGCCGATCTTCCAGAATCCGTTCGAGGCCTTCAATCCGCTGAAGCAACTCGACCGTTATCTGTTCATGACGGCGGAGCGCTTCGGCGGCGCCTCCGGCCGGCAGGCCGCCGAGACGCAGACGGACGAGGCGCTCAGGCAGGTCGGGCTATCCCTGGCGGAGATCGCGGGGCGCTTTCCGCACGAACTCTCCGGCGGCCAGCTCCAGCGTGTCGCGATCGCGCGCGCGCTCGTGGCCAAGCCCCGGCTGATCGTCGCCGACGAGCCGGTCTCGATGGTCGACGCCTCGCTGCGCATGTCGATCGTCAACCTGTTCGGCCGGCTGCGCGACGATCTCGGCCTGTCGATCGTCTACATCACCCACGACCTCGCCACCGCCTACTACATCAGCGACCGGCTGATCATCATGCAGAAGGGCGTGGTGGTCGAAGAAGGGCCGGCCCGCGCCGTGCTCTCCGCCCCCACCCATCCCTATTCCCGCCAGCTCCGCGACGCCGTGCTCACGCCCGACAGCGCTGGAGCCTTCCGGGCCACCCATTCCACGAAAGCCGTTGCAACACCCGGAGCCAGCTCATGAGACAAGCCAACATCACCTTCGACCGCGCCTTCGCCATCGGCGAGACCGATCCGCGGCTCTTCGGTGCCTTCGTCGAGCATCTCGGCCGCTGCGTCTATGGCGGCATCTACGAGCCCGGCCATCCGACTGCCGACAAGCGCGGTTTCCGCAAGGACGTGCTCGACCTCGTCAGGGAACTCGGGCCGACGATCATGCGCTATCCCGGTGGCAACTTCGTCTCCGGTTATAATTGGGAGGATGGCGTCGGCCCGGTGAAGGATCGCCCCGCCCGGCTCGACCTCGCCTGGTTCACCACCGAGCCTAACAGCTTCGGAACCAACGAGTTCATCGACTGGTGCCGCGCGGCGAAGATCGAGCCGATGCTTGCGGTCAATCTCGGCACGCGCGACGGTGACGCGGCACGCAACCTCGTCGAATACTGCAACCATCCCGGCGGGACCGCCTGGTCGGATCTGCGCATCAAGCACGGCTGGAAGAAGCCCCACGACGTGAAGTTCTGGTGCCTCGGCAACGAGGTCGACGGCCCCTGGCAGATGGAGCACAAGACGGCGACGGAATATGGCCGCGTCGCCCATGAGGCGGCGAAGATGATGCGCTGGATCGACCCTTCGATCGAACTCGCCGCCTGCGGTTCGTCGGGTCGCAACATGCCGACCTATGGCCGCTGGGAAGACGAGGTGCTGGAGCACACCTTCGACCAGGTTGAGTTCATCTCGCTGCACACCTACTTCAACAACTATGCCGACGACACCAAGGCTTTCCTGGCCAGTCCCGACCTGATGGACAACTTCATCGAGGAGGTGGTCGCGATCTCGGACGCGGTCGCAGCACGGCGGCGCTCGGACAAGCGCATCATGCTGAGCTTCGACGAATGGAACGTCTGGTACCGCACACGCCGCGTCCGGGCCGATCGCGTCAAGGAGGGCTGGCCGGTGGCCCCGCCGATCCTCGAGGAGATTTATTCCATGGAGGACGCCCTGGTCTTCGGCGGCGCCTGCATCTCGCTCCTCAATCATGCCGACCGGGTCAAGGCCGCCTGCCTCGCACAGCTCGTCAACGTCATCGCACCAATCATGACCGAAACCGGCGGCCCGGCCTGGCGGCAGACGATCTTCTGGCCGTTCGCGCAGATGAGCCGTCTCGGGCGCGGCACTGTGCTCAAGGCCATCGTCAAATCGGAGACCTACCAGGCCAGCTACTTCGATCCGCGCGGCAAGCAGGACCTCTTCTATCCGATCGACGCCCCCTATCTGAAGGCGTCGGTGGTGAGCGACGACAAGGGCGTCTCGCTCTTCCTGCTCAACCGCGACCTGGAACAGAGCATCGACGTCGCGATCGATGCACGGGGCTTCGGCAAGCTCAAGGTCACGGAGGCGACGGAGCTGCGCCACAGCGATCTGAAGGCGGTCAACAGCAAGAAGGAGCCGCTCAGGGTCAAGCCTGCGACGCTGAAGGGTGTTTCCACGAAATCGGACAGGATCACTCTGGAATTGCAGCCGGCCTCGTGGAATGTGATCAGGCTCGAGAGCTGACCGAACGGCGCCCGCAAAGATGGACCAGAGCCCGACAGCCTCAACTCGCGGCCGCCGCCGCAATGGCGGCAGCGCTGCATCACGGGCCGAGGGTCGGCAGGGCCAAGGCTTCCTCGTGGTCGATGCGGGGCGGCAGTATCAGGTGCTGCGCGGTCTGGCCTCCCCGGTCAGGCTCCGCATCCTGAAGCTGCTCAACCGGCACGGTCCCAAGAACATCAACCAGATCGCCGAGGCGCTGGGCCTGCCGCAGTCGACGATCGCGACCAATGTCCAGGTCCTGGAAGAGGCCGAGCTGATCTCGACCTCGCTCGGCAAAGCGGCCAAGGGCCAGCAGAAGATCTGTGCCGCGCGCTATTCCGAGATCGTCGTCAATCTCGATCCGGACGACCCGAGCCGCGAGAACAACATCGTCGAGGTCGAAATGCCGCTCGGGCTCTATACGAGCTCGAACGTCTCGGCGCCTTGCGGCCTCTGCTCGACCCAGCGGATCCTCGGCGTGCTCGACGTTCCCGAGCTCTTCCTCGATCCGCGCCGGGTGCAGGCGGCGCTGATCTGGTTTGGCCGCGGCTATGTCGAATACAAGTTCCCGAACAACGCGAAGGTGCTGAACCGGGCGATCGCCGCGCTCGAATTCGACATGGAGATGTCGTCGGAGGTGCCGGGCACCAACGCCGACTGGCCGTCTGACATCAGCCTCTGGGTCAACGGGCACAAGGTCGGCACGTGGACTTGCCCTGGCGACTATGGCGATCGGCGCGGGACCTACACCCCGCCCTGGTGGAAGCTAGAAGGCTCCCAATACGGTATTCTGACGACCTGGCGCATCACATCCGATGGCACCTTCCTCGGCGAGCGTCGGCTGGGCGACGTCGTACTGGCAGATCTTGATCTCGATCGCCATCACTCGATCCGGCTGCGTATCGGCATCGATGAAAAGGAAGGCCGGCCGGGAGGTATCAATATTTTCGGGCGCGGATTTGGTAATCACAACCAGGACATCAAGATGCGGCTGCATCTGCATGGCGTGAACGCCTTGCCTCATGTCGCAACCTAGCACGTCCCAAAATAGGGCCCTGCGAACTCTAAAGTGGCCAAGTGTGGAATTCTAATTTTGGGGACGATTCAGCTGAGCGGCGCGGCGTAGCCCACGCGCGCTGCCTGAGCTGGCTCGCAAACCGCGATCACTAGGTTGCTCCGAGCAGGCGCCCAAAATGTCGTGCTGGCGCCAAGTACGGACTTTGGCAGGCGATCCGAACGCGGACATTAGGATTTTTGATGCCAATGCCGGAGTTTATCTCCGACCCTTTTCGGGCCTTGGCAAGATTCCCTACTGACTACCGTTTCCCCAGGGCAGTATCTGGAGGGATTCAATTGGAGCTGCCGAGTCCGCGCCATCGCGCTTTTGCAAGCTCCTGCTAACGCACGTCGAGCCCGAATTGCCTCAGTATTTGGCTGGCCTGATCGCGGGAGATTGTTGCTCCCTCGAGCACCCTGGCATGGGCGAGATCGATGCCGCCCAAATCGGCTCCGCGCAGATCTACCCCTTTGAAACGAGCATCCTGAATGATCGCCTCGCGTAGCTTCACGCGGTCCATAATCGCGTTGCGGAAGTCACACCCCGTCAGATCGGCCTCGGAAAGGTCGAGGCCTTCCAATCGTTGATCCCGGAACGAGAGCTTCGAGAGTTTCGCACAGACGAGGAGGCTGTCCTTGAACGAGGCGCCCAACGCCTGCGCCTGAGACAGGTCGGCGCCGGTCATCCTGCAGTCGGAAAACCACGATGAGCCGAGCCTCGCGCCGCTCATGTTGGCGTTGTTGAGATCGCAGGACGAAAAGGTCGCTTCGCGCAGATCAGTTCCCCGGAAATTGGCGCCCGCCGCCGAGCACGACGTCCATTTCGTTCCTTCCAGGGTCGCACCATTCAGCGCGGTCTTCGCCATGTTGCAGCGATGGAAGGTCCAAAGAGAAAGGTCGAGGCCGGGCAAGTCGGCTTGGCTCAAATCGCACTCCGACAGACGGTGCCGGTCAGGTATCGACGGTCGCGTTCAACGCGTTGGTCTGAATAAATTCGCGGCGCGGCTCGACAACGTCACCCATCAGCTTGACGAAGAGGTCGTCGGCCTCGTCGTTCTGGTCATTCTTGACGCGCAGCAGCGAGCGCACGTCGCGATCCAGCGTCGTCTCCCAGAGCTGACCGGGATTCATCTCGCCGAGGCCTTTGTAGCGCTGCAGCGAAACACCCTTCTTGCCGATGGCGTTGACCGCGTCGAAGAGGTCGCTCGGCCCGTTGACGATGTGGTCGTCGCCCTTGCGGCTGAGCACGCCCGGCCGGCCATAGGCCTCCTGCAGCGAGACGGCGGCGGCGTCGAGCTTGCGCGCCTCGGCGCTGGCGAGAAGTCCGGAATCGAGCGAGACGACCTGCTTCACGCCACGCACCAGCCGTGAGAACCCGAAGCCGCCATCGGCCGCCTTACCTTCCCAGCCGCGCTCGATCTCGTCGGAGATCGCGTCGAGCCGGCGGGCGACATAGGCCGCCGCCTCGGTGAGTTCGGCCTCGCCGCGCTCGCCCTGCGGACGCAGCGCGCCGGCGATGGCGGTCTGCTCGACGACGCGCCGATCATAGCGCGAATGCAGCTGTGAAAGCGTGTTGCGGACGCTGCGAGCCTCTTCGATCAGGGCGCGCAGATCGGCGCCGCCGCGCTCGCTGCCCTCGCCAGTGCGGAAGACCGCGCCGTCGAGCGCGCTGTCAACGAGATAGTCCTCGAGCGCGCGCTCGTCCTTGAGATAGGTCTGCGACTTGCCGCGCGCCGCCTTGTAGAGCGGCGGCTGGGCGATGAAGAGATGGCCGTGATCGATCAGCTCCGGCATCTGCCGGTAGAAGAAGGTCAGCAGCAAGGTGCGGATATGGGCGCCGTCCACGTCCGCGTCAGTCATGATGATGATCTTGTGGTAGCGCAGCTTCTCGATGTTGAAGGCGCCGGAATCCTTCTCGTCGCGGCCGATGCCGGTGCCGAGCGCGGTGATCAGCGTGCCGACCTGGTCGGAGGACAGCATCTTGTCGAAGCGCGCCCGCTCGACATTGAGGATCTTGCCGCGCAGCGGTAGCACGGCCTGATATTCGCGGGCGCGGCCCTGCTTGGCCGAGCCGCCGGCCGAGTCACCCTCGACGATGAAGAGCTCGGATTTGGCCGGATCGCGTTCCTGGCAGTCGGCGAGCTTGCCAGGCAGTGAAGCGATGTCGAGCGCGCCCTTGCGGCGGGTAAGGTCGCGCGCCTTGCGGGCGGCCTCGCGGGCGGCCGCGGCTTCGGCGACCTTGCCGACGATGGTCTTGGCCTCGTTCGGATGCTCTTCGAGCCAGGTCGAGAGCGCCTGGTTGACGACGTTCTCAACGACGGGGCGGACTTCCGAAGAAACCAGCTTGTCCTTGGTCTGCGAGGAGAACTTCGGATCGGGCACCTTGACCGAAACGATCGCGGTCAGGCCCTCGCGGCAATCATCGCCGGTGAGCGAGACCTTCTCCTTCTTCGAAATGCCTGATGTTTCGGCGTAGCCGGTGACCTGCCGGGTCAGCGCCGCGCGGAAGCCGGCAAGATGGGTGCCGCCATCGCGCTGCGGGATGTTGTTGGTGAAGCAGAGTACGTTCTCGTGGTAGCTGTCGTTCCACCACAGCGCGACGTCGACGGTGATGCCGTCCTTCTCGTTCGAGAGCATCACCGGCTGGCTGATAATCGGCGTCTTGGCGCGGTCGAGATAGCGCACGAAGGCTTCGACACCGCCCTCGTACATCAGCTCTTCGCGGATGACCTCGGCATGGCGGGCATCGGTCAGGACGATGCGCACGCCCGAGTTCAGGAAGGCGAGCTCGCGCAGGCGATGTTCGAGCGTCTTGTAGTCGAACTCGATCATCGTGAAGGTTTCTTGGGAAGGCGTGAACGTCACCTCCGTGCCGCGCCTGTCGCCGGCCGGCCCGACGATCGCGAGCGGGGCAACCGCGTCGCCATGGCGGAACTCCATGAAATGCTCATTGCCGCCGCGCCAGATCCGCAGCTTGAGCGAGATCGAGAGCGCGTTGACGACCGAGACGCCGACGCCGTGCAGGCCGCCGGAGACCTTGTAGGAGTTCTGGTCGAACTTACCGCCGGCATGGAGCTGGGTCATGATGACCTCGGCCGCCGAGATGCCTTCCTCGCTGTGGATATCGGTGGGGATGCCGCGACCATTGTCGCTAACCGTGACTGAACCCTCGGCGTTCAGCGTCACCGTGACAAGGTCGGCATGGCCGGCGAGCGCCTCGTCGATGGCGTTGTCGACCACTTCGTAGACCATGTGGTGCAGGCCCGAGCCGTCATCGGTGTCGCCGATATACATGCCTGGGCGCTTGCGCACCGCGTCCAGGCCCTTGAGAACCTTGATGGAATCGGCGCCATAGGCGGCATCCTCGAGGTCGCGGGCAGCATCGCTCATGGTGGGGTCCTTCGGCGGGCGAGCAGGCGCCCGCGATGATCTTGATTCGTCAGGAGAATATAGGGCTTCAGGATGGCTTTTTCACGTGCGCACGCCCGCGTACGCGAGAGTGGCGGATTTAGCCAGAGAATGTCGCGATCGCATCGAGGAAAACCTCGCCGTATTGGGCGAGCTTGCGTTCGCCGACGCCTTCGATGGCCCGCATCTCCTCGAGGCCGGGCGGCCGCTCGCGCGCCATGGCGATCAGCGTTCGGTCGGTGAAGATGATGTAGGCGGCGACGCCTTCCTCGCGCGCCAGTGTCAGGCGCAGCTGGCGCAGATGCTCGAACAGGGCGGCGGTATCACCATCGAGCCCGTCGGCCCGCGCTGCCTCGCGCTGGCCGCGGCGCGAGCGTCGTTCGCCCAGGGGATCGACGCGCAGTGCGATCGGCTCACGGCCGAACAGGATGTCCTCGCCTTTTCCCGTCAGACAGAAGCCGCCATGCTCGCTGCTGGCTTCGGCGAGCGCGCCGGCGGCGAAGAGCTTCCGGGTCAGCGCCATCCAGGCGCCCTTCGGCTTGTCATTGCCGACGCCGAAGGTCTTCAGCCCGTCATGGTTCTGGCGGCGGATCGCCTCGGTCTGGGTGCCGGTCAGGATGTCGGCGAGATGGCTTGCGCCGAAGCGCTGGCCCGAACGCGCCACCGCCGAAAGCAGCTTGCGTGAATCCAGCGTCGCATCGGCGAGCTCGGGCTTGGTCGGACCGCACAGATCGCAGCGGAACGGCGCATTACCGTGCCGACAGGGTGGCACCGCCTCACCGAAATAGGACAGCAGGGCCGAGCGCCGGCAGAGTGCCGATTCGCACAGGTCGATCATGGCGTTGAGGCGCTTGTGCTCGATCCGGCGGCGCTCGTCGTCGATCTGCTTCTCGTCGATCTGGCGGCGGCGCAGCGCCATGTCGTCGACGCCGTAGAGGGTCAGCGTATCCGCCGGCAGCCCATCGCGCCCGGCACGCCCGATTTCCTGATAGTAGCTCTCGATCGAGCCTGGCATGTCGGCATGGACGACGAAGCGGACATCCGGCTTGTTGATGCCCATGCCGAAGGCGATGGTGGCGCAGACCACGACACCGTCCTCCTGCAGGAAGATGTCCTGGTTGCGATTGCGCTCCGCCTGCTCCAGGCCGGCATGATAGGCATAGGCCTTCCAGCCCTTTTCGCGCAGGCCCTCGGCGAGACGCTCGGTTCGGCTGCGCGAGGAGCAGTAGACGATGCCAGAGCCGCCGCGATGGACTTTCAGGAAATCGTCGATCTGCCGGCGCGGCTGATCCTTCGGCGCGAAGGCGAGTTTCAGGTTCGGCCGGTCGAAGGAATGGACGACGAGGTGCGGCGGCTGCGGGAAGAGCTGCTGGGCGATGTCGTCGCGCGTCTGGCGGTCGGCGGTCGCAGTGAGCGCTGTCACCGGAACATCGCCGAGCGCCTCGCGTACCTTCGACAGCAGCCGATATTCCGGGCGGAAATCATGGCCCCATTGCGAGACGCAATGGGCCTCGTCGATGGCGAGCCTGGTGACGCCGAGGCGGCGTAGGCGGGCGACCAGTCCTTCGCCCGCGAGGCGCTCCGGCGAGACGAACAGCAGGCGCAACTCGCCGGAATTGAGCTTGTCCCAGGCCTGTGCCGCTTCGGCCTCGCTGTTCATCGAGTTGAGCGAGGCGGCCGAGACGCCAGCGCGCACCAGTTGGCCGACTTGGTCGCGCATCAGGGCGATCAGCGGCGAGACCACCAGCGTCAATCCGCCCGCGACCAGAGCCGGCAGCTGGTAGCACATCGATTTGCCCGAGCCGGTCGGCATCACCGCGAAGACGTCGCGGCCGCCGAGCGCGGCCTCGATCACCTCCCATTGTCCGGGACGGAAATCGTCATAGCCGAAGACCGACTTCAGGATCGCGCGGGCTTCTGATTCGCGGGGCGCCGACATGGCCCGGATGTGCCGGATTCGGGCGCTGAAAGCCAGCCATTGCGCTATTCCGTCCCCGGCTCCCGCAAGTTCGCTTGATCGTCCCCGGGCTGTGCTTCACCTTGCGTCAGCCAGGTTGGAGTAGCGCCATGCGCCTATCGCTGACTGCTGCCATCTGCTGTCTTGCCGCGATCGCGCAAGCCCGGCCGCTCGAGCGTGAGCTGCCGCCCAAGGGCAATGTCTGCTGGGAGCGCAGCTACGATGCCGCCCATCTCGCCAGCCATCCCCGGCAGAAGGTGGCGAGGATCCGCCTGCTGCACAGCCCGCAGAACTGGCAGCCGGGCGCAGGCGGCAGCCTCTACGTCATGCTCTACTTCAACCTGCGCGGGCGCGTGAATCCCGGCCAGAGCTTCGATTACCAACTCAGCGGCTTCTGCCGGGCAGCCGGGCAGGGCCTGCGCTGCGTGCCGGAATGGGAGGCCGGCAGCTGGCGGATCGAGCCTGGCCCGAACGGCACGCTCGATATCCGCAATGCCGGCATCACCGCCAATCCGAACCCTTACGATGCCGAGGAAATCGCCGACGATGCGGTAAGCATTCCGGCGAAGCCTGACGATGGCCTCTGGCGCCTGTCGCCGGCAAGCGGGCGCTGCGAGATCGAGTAGCCGCGCTCTAAGGGCGCAGCGCCGCGACCTTGACCAGACGTGCCACCATCTTGTCGCGCATGCTGCGCAGGCGCTTCTCGGTGAAATCGCCGTCCTCGCCATAGGCCTTGTCGGCGCCGGCGACCGCGAGCATCTCCGGCACCAGCAGCGCACCGAATCCGAGCTCCAGCACACTGCGCAGCTGGGTCAGGCAGCGATAGGTACCGAGGCTGCCGGCCGAGGCGCCGCCGATCGCGACAACCTTCTCGCGCAGGCCGGGGCCACCGGATCGGACGATGCTGATCCAGTCCAGCGCATTCTTCAGCGCCGGCGGATAGCCGGAGTTATATTCGGGGCTGGCGATGAAGAGCCCGTCATGAGCATCGACCAGCGCCGCCAGCGCCTTCGCCTGGGCCGGTGGGTCGTTGTCATAGGCGCGGGCGTCGATCAGCGGCAGCGGATAGTCACCGAGCGAGATTTGCGTCACCTCAGCCCCCGCATCTGCAAGATTTCCAGCGATTAGGGTCGCGAGCCGGGCATTCATCGAACCCGGGCGCCAGGAGCCGGCGAAGACGAGGATCTTTGGCATGGTCACTCCGACAGGCAGCCGGGCGAACAGCCCGGCCTTCTCATGTCGCGATGTCGGGGCGATGCGGGGCTGGCGTCAAGCCCGCGCTGTCACGGCTTGGCGCGGCGATAGACCCAGACGCGCGCCGGCGGGATGTTGCGCAGCACCCAGTCTGAGACCTGCGCCTTGAGGTGGGAACCCTTGCGCGGCACCGGCGAGATCACCGCATAGGTGAACTGAATGAAGGGTGCGCCGGGCTTGAGCACATTGGTGAAGGCGTCCTGCACCAGCTCGGTCCGCTCGGCTGGCGGCTTGTTGAACAGCGGCAGCGAGGAGACCACTGCGCTCGCCTTCTCGGTCAGATACCCGGTGAGTGTCGTCGAGAGCGCATAGGCATCGCCCTCGATCACCGTGGCCTGCGGGAAGCGGCGGCGCAGCAGTTCGCAGAATTCCGGGCTGTACTCCACCAGGATCAGCCTGGACTCGTCGACGCCGCGCGCGATCAGCGCCTCGGTGACCGGGCCGGTGCCGGGGCCGATCTCGACCACCGGTCCCTCGGCCAATGGGTCGACGTAAGCAGCCATGCGCTTGGCCAGGAATGGGCTCGACGGCGCGACCGCGCCGGTGCGGCCAGGCGAATCGATCCAGGATTTGAGGAAGCGGGCATCGTCGCCGAAACGCGCCTTCGCCTCGTCGGCCGCCTTGCGGACGCGCGACTTGAACTTGTCGGCGGTGTTGCGGACCTCGTCCTCGACCTTGTAGCGCGCCGCAGCGACCCGCAATCTCGCTTCTGCGACGCTGTCGACGAGGTCGGCCGCGGTCAACCGCACCTCATGCTCCAGCCGCGCGGCGACAGATGAGCGCCCGAGGCGGGTGGTGCGCAAGCGCTGACCGGAAGCGGAGTGGGCCATCCAGAACCTCAGTTTGGCGACGGAAATGGCCGCGCCGAAGCGACATGACAATGCCGTGACGTTACGCCGCTGTCATATGGGGTCAAGAGCAGCCCGAAGCCAGCGATTTCTCAAGCAATCGCGGAGCGGGGTGCTCAGATCAGCGGGCGCGGCTGCAATTCGCTGTCGAAAAGCAGCGCCATGCGTTCCGTCAGCCGCGGATTATGGACAGTGAGGCGGCCACGCTCGAGCGAGAACATCCCAGCTTTTCGTAGTTTTGCCCATGTCTTGCTGGTGTGGACGAGCGACAGACCGAGCGCGTCGGCGAGCTGCTGCTGCGTCAACGGGAAGGCGAAGCTGTTCTCGACGACGAGGCCGAGCGCATCGGCCCGGCGATAGAGCGAGATCACCAGCGCCGCGATCCGTTCCTGGGCGCTGCGCTGGCCGACCGAGGTCAGGTTCTCGTCGATCAGGCTCTCCTCGCGTGATCCGAGCCAGGCAAGCTCATAGGCCAGTGCCGGCATCCGCCCGAAGAATTCATAGGTGCGCCGGCGCGGGAAGGCGCAGAGCTCGACCTCGGTCAGCGCCTCGATGCCATGCTGGGAGGCGCTGAGCAGCGAGGCCTGCAGGCCGACGAGATCGCCCGGCAGCAGAAAGTTGAGAATCTGCCGGCGCCCGTCCGGCAGGGATTTGTAGCGAAAAGCCCAGCCGGAGAAGAGTGTGTAGAGCTCGGCATCCTCCTGGCCGGGATGGATGATGTCGCTGCCCGCCGGCAATTGCCGGTGGTCGAGCTTCATCGTCTGGATAAAGCGGATTTCCTCGTCTGACTTGTCCTTGAAGGCCGGCTTCAGACGCAGCGGACAGGCAAGGCAGGACGGACTGCGGTGATTGCGGTGATTGCTCGATGCGACGATCACGCCGGGCTCCCTCGCTCGCCCGGAACTCATGGCGAACGCTTGCGTTTTCTGTGTGGCGCGAAAGCCGTGGCTTAGCAATCGCGCCCGTCCCGGCATAGCAGATCGGCTCAGGAGGCCGCCGCATGAAATCACATGCCTCCGGGCTGCGGCGCTCGCGCCTGCGCCAGTTCTTCCGTGTGGCCCGGCGCTTCTGGACCGGGCAGACCCGGCTGCGCGCTTGGGGCCTCACCCTGGCGGTGCTGCTATTCGTCGCTGCTCAGCTTGGTGCCGCGGTCGGCGTCAACAGCTGGAATCGACTGTTCTTCGACGCGCTGGAGAAGCGCGACCTCGACAAGGTCTGGACGGCCGTCGGCTGGATGCCGCTGATCGTCGCGGCTTCAGCGGCTTCGCTATCCTGCCTGGTGATCAGCAGGATGCTGCTGCAGGTGCGCTGGCGCGAATGGCTGACGCATCGCCTCGCCGGCTGGTGGATCGCCGACCAACGCTATTACCGGATGCAGTTCGTCGCGCGCGAGCAGAGCGCACCGGAATACCGCATCGCCGAGGATGTCCGCCTCGCCATCGAGCCCCTGGTCGAATTTGCGATCGGACTGCTCAGCGCCTTCGTGACGGCTGTGACTTTTGCCGCGATCCTCTGGCAGGTCGCAGGGTCGGCGCATTTCACCCTCGGCGGAACCGAGGTCGTGATCCCCAGCTATATGGCAATCGCCGCGATCGTCTATGCGGTTATCGCCTCGCTGGCGGCCTATTTCGCCGGTCGGCCTCTGGTGCCGCGCATCGCCGCCAAGAACGAGGCCGAGGCGCAGTTCCGGGCCGAGATGACGCGGCTGCGCGAGAATGCTGAGAGCATCGCCTTGATCAAGGGCGATGCCGATGAGCGCGATTCCGTGGGCGAGAACTATGGCCGGGTCGTCGCCGCCTGGCTCAAGGTGATCCGGCAGCAGGGCGTCATCGCGATCGTGCTCAACACCAACGGCGCATTGTTTCCGATCGTGCCGTTGCTGCTGATCGCGCCGAAATACCTGTCGGGCGAGATCACGCTCGGCGCGGTCATGCAGGTCGTCGCTGCCTTCAGCGCCGTGCAGGCGGCCTTGATCTGGTTCGTCGACAATTTCGTCCGGCTGGCGGAGTGGTTCGCTTCGGTGACGCGCGTCGACGAGTTGGCGGAGGCGCTTGAGGCACTCGATGTCGGCGCGATCATGGAGGGTGAGACACAGATCGAACTGGGCGAGAGCGGGGACGATGGCATCCACATCGCCGATCTTTCGATCGCCCACAGCAATGGACGGATCGTCATCGCCGACGCGTCGGTGGTGATTGCCGCCGGAGAGAAGGTACTGATCGCCGGCGAGAGCGGGACGGGCAAAAGCACCTTGATCCGGGCGATCGCGGGCATCTGGCCCTGGGGCTCGGGCTCGATCAAGTTGCCGCCGGGCAAGCGCATCGCCTTCGTGCCGCAGAAGCCCTATCTGCCGATCGGCACGCTGCGCGACGTGCTGCTCTACCCGGAAGCCGAGAGCCGCGTCGACGACGAAGTGGTCAAGGATGCGCTGAAGCGCTGCGGTCTCGCCTCGCTCGGCCGACGACTCGACGAAGAGGAGCGTTGGGACCAGACCTTGTCTGGCGGCGAGCGTCAGCGCGTCGCCTTCGCGCGCCTGCTGATCCAGAAGCCCGACATCATCATCATGGACGAGGCGACCTCGGCGCTCGACGAGGCCAGCCAGGACTCGCTGCTCGGGCTGATCGAGACCGAGCTCTCCTATGCGACGATCATCAGCGTCGGGCATCGCCCCGGTCTCGAGGATTTCCACGAACGCAAGATCACCTTCGAGAAACGCGAGGCTGGCGCGCACCTGACCTCGAAGCGCCTGACGCGGTCACTCTGGCGGCTGTTCCGGCGCCGCGAGGTCGCCAACGACGAGCGGGCAGCCTGAAAAAGAATCCGGATCACTGCGAAATCGGGGCAAACCGGAACAAATCTTCGCCGAACGGGTTGAGAAGCCGTCCCCGCCTTTTTGGGCGACCACACGAACGGGAGAGCGAAGATGACCACTGCCAGCCTTGCCCCCCTCAAGCGCGCCGCCACCTTCTTCGGCGGCATGGCCTTGGTCGTGACCGCGCTCACCATGGGCGCCTCGATCCAGAACGGCTTCGGTGAGAGCTCGGAAGCGGTCGCCCAGGCCAAGCTCCAGCGCGGCGCTCCGACGGACGTCCAGTTCGCAGCGGTGAACCCGGCAGAGATGCGTCGCGACCTCGCCCACCGGGTCGTGCCGACCTCGCAGCGCGAGGCCAGCCTCAAGGGCAACACCGTTCTGCGCTGATACGAAGTTTTGGCGGAACCGATCCGCCCCTCGCGCGTACTCATCTGTGCCCGATCAGCAAAGCCGCCGCGAGGCGGCTTTTTGCTGTACGGAGAGATCGAGGCCGGCTGGGGACGAATATGTATCTGCGCATTCGCCACGCGACGACCTATCGCTATGCCGCGCCGGTCAGTTTCGGCCCGCATCGGCTGATGCTGCGCCCGCGCGATTCCTTCGATCTTCGTGTGATCGACACGGCGATCACGATTTCACCGCAAGCTAATCTGCGCTGGATGCACGATGCGTATGGCAATCCAGTCGCTATGGCGACGTTCGCTGGCAGCTCCGACACGCTCGACGTCGTCAGCGAGCTTGTTGTCCAGCGCTTCGGCTCGGCCTTGCCGCGCAGCAGAGTGGAGCCCGACATCGAGAGTTCGGAAATCAGCTATACGCCGGCCGAGCGCGCCGTGCTCCAGCCCTATCTCGATCTGGCCGCTGCCGATCCCGACGGCGCCCTCGATGCCTGGTTGCAGGAATTCAGGGCACGGTTGAATGGCGGCCATCTGCTTCGGGCGCTGGCGCACGAAATCAGCACCGGCCTGACTTATGCCGTTCGCTATGACGAGGGTACGCAGCACCCGCTCGACACGCTGCAGATGGCGGCAGGCTCTTGCCGCGATTATGCTTGGCTGTTCATCGAGCTGGCGCGCCGGCTCGGCTTCGCCGCTCGCTTCGTCACCGGCTACATCCATGACCGTTCGCCGGAGAGCGGAGCAATGGCCTCCGTAGCCGGGCTGACCCATGCCTGGGCCGATGTCTTCATCCCCAATGACGGTTGGGTCGAGTTCGATCCGACCAACGACCTCGTCGCCGACCGGCAATTGCTGCGCGTCGCGGTGGCGCGGGTGCCGGAGGACGCCTCGCCGATCTCCGGTAGCTATGTCGGTCCGACCGGGGCTTTCATCGGGCTCAGCGTCGGAGTGGCGATCACGCCGGCGGAAGGGCTGGGCTGACCTTCGTTGCCCTTTTGCGGCACGCCATAGCCGAGCCGCCAGACGCCGAGACTCCGGCCTTGCGGCGGGCTGATCTCGACCGCCTCGATCTGCATCAGCAGCCCGGCGAACAGACGTGGCGGCGCGATCCGCGGAGCATCGCGATCGGTTGTGATCGCGATGTCGATGAGGTTCTCTCCGGCATGCGTCACGGCAAGGTCGATGCCGATGCCGGGAGCGGCCCGCAGCGCGCGGGTGATCACATCGACGATCAGGAAGCCGAGCGGGATGATGCGGTCGATCGGCAGGGCAGCTTCCGTTTCGATCCGGCTCTCCAATCGCTGCGTCCGGGCAAGGATCAGGCTCGAAATCATCGCGACGACGTCATCGAGGAAGAGGTCGATGCGCACCGGCTGCATCTCGCCGTCGGCGAGGGTGAAACGATAGGCCGCGGACAGCACGTGGACGCGGCATTCGGCGTCCGAAAGCGCCATGCGCGCCTCGCCCTGATGGTCGCGCTTGGTGAGGCCGATATAGCTCTGCACCACCTGCAGGCTGTTCTTGACCCGGTGATGCAGCTCGCGGACCAGGAAACGGTTGTCGTCGAGCGCGAGCCTGAGCTTGCTCTGGCGCACCTCCTGCTCGTCAACCATCGTATTGAACGCTTCGGCGACGCTGCGAATATCGCGTGGCATCTCATCCGAGAGCGGGACGCGGGCGCTGGCCGAACTGGATCTAGCCCGGGCGGTCGCTTCGATGCCGCGCAACCAGCGGACGCAATGCTGGTCGATCGCCTTCATGTAGACCAGCCCGAGCAAAGCGAGGGTCAGCAATGGCGCCAGCAGCAAGGTGTAGAACAGGGTCGTTGCGGCTTGCTCGGCTTTGCCGTCGAAGCTTACGACGACGTAGAGGTCCGGTTCGGCCACCATGCGGGCGGCGTAGGCCCGGCCTGACCCGGCCCGGCTTGAGGCCGTCCAAAGCGCTGCCAGTTCCGGCACTATCTCAGCCTTTGGGAGCCATGATGCATCAGCCTGCGCGCCGCCGCGCGCCACCACGACCTCGCCGCCCCTTCGGACCAGCGCCGCCATCATGCCGGGATCGCCGCTACCGAGGTCGAAGACATCGTCGAGCGGGTCCGGCTTGGTCAGCAGGAGGGCGTCGCCTTCGTCGAACTGAGTGTAGATGGCGAGATAAGAACGACCCGCGATCGCGACCTGATCGTAGCGGGCCTTTGCGAATTCGGTGCCGCCCCAGAGCTTGATGGGTGGGAGGGTTGCGAGTTGGCTGGTGATTGCCGCGAGCTCGCTATGGGCAATGCTGCCGTCCAGCCCGCCGAGGCAATCCGGCCGGCCCGAAACCCGCAACAACAGAGCCTCATAGCCCGAGACTGCGGCGATCGCCCTCTCGGCGACCCGGTCGCAAGATTCCGAAGGCGGTGGCATGGCACGGAGTGCCGTAGCGCTGGCGACCAGCGAACGCAGCGCGCCGCGATACCAGACGCGGGCGCGCACGGCGAAATCATCGGCCGCCCGCGTGTGCGACGTCTGGATCGCCTCGAAGACCGTTCGGTAGGTCGCGACCGCCGCCGCTGCCGTGAGGCAGGCTATCGGCAGGACGATCGCAACCATCAGTGCCAGCAGGCGGCCGCGGACCGTCCTGAACAGCGAGAGAGCCATTAGCTGCCGACGGTTTCGGGCCCGGCGCGCTGGACGGCTGCGGTGATCCGGCGATCGGGGCCGAGATCGTCGACGCCGCCGATGGACAGAAGCTCCGCCAGCTTGGCGCGCGCCCGGTTGACGCGACTCTTGATTGTACCGATGGCGACGCCGCAGATCTCAGCCGTCTCCTCGTAGGAAAGCCCGGTGGCGCCGACCATGATCAGCACCTCGCGCTGTTCTTCAGGCAGCTTGGCCAGCGCCTTGCGGAAATCGGCGAGGTCGAGATGGCTCTCCTGGTTGCCATGGGTGGCGAGCCGGTCAGCATAGGTGCCGTCGCTGTCCTGCACCTCGCGTCCGCGCTTGCGGTAGAGCGAATAATAGGTGTTGCGCAGGATGGTGAAGAGCCAGGCCCGCAGACTGGTGCCGGGCTGGAACTTTTCGGCATTGCCCCAGGCCTTGAGCAGAGTGTCCTGGACCAGATCGTCGGCAAGCTGCATCGACCCCGACAGCGACGCGGCGAAGGCACGCAGGTTCGGGATTTCGGCGATCAGCCCTTCCTTGAAGTCAGCTGCGCTCATTGGCACCATCCTCGGTGCTCAGGCGTCGCTCGGTCGCCTCGAGCTGGGCCAGCAAGGCCAGGAAGCGATCCGGGATCGGCGCCGTGACGAGGTCCTCATAATGAGCCTTGAGAGATCGGCCGATCGATTCCTGCACCCGCGGATCGAGCACCACGTCCTCGTCGGTTTCGGCTCGGGCCGCCTCGGGCGGATCGGCATTCATCAGATTCATGATCCCTCGCTCCATCGACGCGCCGACATTTTTGTCGATCACGCCTTTCCACGTGTCGCACGCCCGTTGACACGCTTGCACGCGACTGCCCCGAAACGCACTTCATTCGGCCCAATAACGAGGCGGAACGAAAAAGGTTCCGCCGGGAACAAAAAATATTTTTCTTGTCATAACAGTGACTTGGGTGCTCTTCTCCGCCAACTTTGACTGGAGCCGGATCCGATCAGATTGGACCAATCCGATCGGTGAATCCGTCTCTCACTTTTTGGTTGGAGCCCGTTCCGATCCGCTTGCACAGGCAGCTGATCGGAACGGGCTCTGGGGGATAGCACGATGTCGATCGCCACTGAAATTGCGCCGCATTTGCCGTACCTGCGGCGGTTCGCGCGGGCGTTGAGCGGCACGCAGGCAAGCGGCGACGCTTACGTCGTCGCTTCGCTGGAAGCGCTGATCGCCGACCCCAGCACCTTCCCGCGCGAGTTCGGCCCGCGAGTCGGCCTCTATCGCCTGTTCCTGCAGATGTGGTCGTCCGTCGGCCTCAACACGCAGGCTGCTGCGCCAGAGGTGGACCGCTCGGCCGCAGAGCGCAATCTCGATGCGCTGACGCCGCGTTCGCGCCAGGCCTTCCTGCTGCGGACGGTCGAAGGGTTCCCGATCGAGGAGGTCGCCCAGATCATGAACGTCACCACAAGCGACGCCGCCGGCCTCGTACAGTCCGCCGGCCAGGAGATTGCCGAGCAGGTCGCCACCGATGTGCTGATCATCGAGGACGAGCCGATCATCGCCCTCGACATCGAGACCATGGTCGAGGAGCTCGGCCACAGGGTCACCGGTGTCGCCAGGACGCATCGCGAGGCGATCGCACTCGTCGCCAAGAAGCGCCCCGGCCTGGTGCTCGCCGATATCCAGCTGGCGGATGGCAGCTCTGGTCTCGAGGCGGTCAACGAAATCTTGAGTGCGATCGAGGTGCCGGTGATCTTCATCACTGCCTATCCGGAGCGGTTGCTCACCGGCGATCGGCCGGAGCCGGCCTTCCTGATCACCAAGCCGTTCCAGCCGGAAGCCGTGAAGGCTGCGATCAGCCAGGCGCTGTTCTTCGACCGCCGCGCTGGCCGCAAGGCCGCCTGACACCGACTCCGGTGACCGGGAACAAACCGGCCGTCCCTCGCGTTGCCCCGGCCCGGGCGATGCGAAGGAGATCGGTCATGTCCATGGCTCTGCTGGCAGCGCTGATCGTCGCAGCTTCTCTGACGGTCCTGTTCTCGGCCGTCGGCTGACGGCATGCGAAAGCGCTCGCTTGTCAGGCAAGGCGGCTATGCAGTCGTGATCGTGGTGGCCGGGTTTGCCGGCGTCGGCCTCGCATGGGGCCGCGAGGCCAGGCCGCCGACGGCGCCTCTTCCTCCACCTCGACCGGCTTCCCTGCCGGCACCCACTCCCGCGCCGCCGACCGCGCCAGCCAATCGCGAGCCCGTGGTCGCAGCCGAGGGTGGCGCCTGCATCCGTATGCTGACCGGCGTGGCTGGAAACCAGATTCGCCCGGTAGTGCCGGCCGCAAAGCCGGAGGCGGAAGATTGCCGGGTGGTCGATCCGGTCGTGGTCGAGGCGCTGGCGGTCCGCACTCCGTCGGGACCGGCGCAGGTCAGGTTGCTTCCCCCGCCGACCGTGAGCTGTGAGCTGGCGCGCGCGGTTTCGCTCTGGCTCGACACGAGCCTGCAACCCCTGGCGCGTGGAGCGTTCACGCGCGAGTTGACGGCACTTCGCGTTGGTGGCGGGCATGAATGCCGCAGGCGCAATCGCCAGACGCAAGGTCAGCTGAGCGAGCATGCCACGGGGAGGGCGCTCGACATCTTCGCCTTCCAGATCGACGATGAGAAGCAAGGTGGGGTAGCGGTGTCAGTCGAGCGACCCAACGGTCTGGAGCAGGTACGCTTCCTGGATGCGGTGCGCCAATCGGCCTGCGGCGCCTTCATGACGGTCCTTGGGCCTGGCTCGGACGCAGCCCACGCCAATCACCTTCATGTCGATATTCAGCAGCGCCGCGCGGCATCGAGCCGCTTCTGCCAATGATGCCGGCTAGGCTCTATGACGCGATCGTGAAGATGCTGTCGGGTGCGTCCGACTGCGCAACCACTGGCGGGGGGCACTTGCCGCTCGACCAGCTGTCACGCCGACGCGCGAGCTCAGCCAGTGCCGAATCGTGGTCGAAACCTTCGCGCAGAAGTTGTTCGAGGTCCCAGAATGGCGGAAGATCGCGCGCCAGGGTGGGCGTTGGGAATATGCGCACCGGGTCGGTCCGTCCTTGCTTTGGCATTTGCGCGTCCACTGTTCTGTTCCCGTCAACGCAAGCACCGGATTGAGGTTCCGGATTATTTGGGAACTATGGAGCGATTGGGGCGCTTTGGTGCGGTTTCGAGGCGCGGTACGGGTTGTGGAATCGGTTCCGAGCCGGGCGTAGGAGAGAGTGAATGAGACATTTGATCGGAATGCTCCTCCTGGCGGCCGGATCGAGCCTGTCCGCAGCTCCGGGCCTGGCGCAGAGCGGCGCGCCGGCCGGGCGCCTGACCTGCACGATCGGCGCGGGTCTCGCGCAGGCCGTCGCGACCCAGAAGCCGCTCGACTGCCGCTTCCGGCCGCGGCGTGGGCCCCTGCAGACTTACTCGGGTGTGATTCGCGGCTTCGCGCTCGATGCCAGGACGGTCGGCCGCAGCCTGCTCGCTTGGCGGGTCTATGGTCCCTATGCGCGTGCGCCGCTCGGTGTTCTCAACGGCCCCTATGCTCGCAAGCAGGGCGAGGTCGCCCTGACCGGCAGCGTCGACAACGATGTCAGGCTGGTGCCGCGGTCCCTGCCGCTGCAGCGCGGGGCCAATGTCGCGCTCGGCGTCACCGCCTTCGAGCTCAATCTGGTCCGGTCGCCGCGCAAGCGCTGATCGTCGATGCTTACCTTTTCCTAACCATATCCTAGCAATTTGAATTGAATTTGAAGAGCTTACAGCGGAGAATCCGGCCCAGAGCGGAACAAGGCTGATCGAGCAGGCGTTCATGAAGCTCACAAGCAGGTAAATCAGCTTGGGGCGTATCGTGAAAATAGAAGGTTATCTGGGGTTCATGTCCGGTATTCGGGTTCTCATCGTCGAGGACGACCCTTTTATCGCGATGGATATCGAGAGCGCCGTGAGCGAAGAGCTCGGTGACGACGCTGAGCTGATCGTGGTCGAATCGCTGTCGCAGGCGCGCCGCGCCGCCGACCAGCCACTCGACTGCGCCTTGCTCGACATCGACGTCATCGGCGGCAAGACCTTCGGCATCGCTGCCAGCTTGCGCGCCAAGGGAACGCCGCTGGCGTTCGTTTCAGGCTCGGCGCCGAGCGAGGTGCCGCCCGAGCTGCGCGATGTCCGCTTCGTGCGCAAGCCCTTCTCCGCCGGCGAGCTCGGCCGCTTCGTCTCCAAGGTCGTGAACAAGGCCTGAGACCGGCCGGCTATTCCGCAGCCTCCTCCTCGACCAGCTGCTCCCGTTTCGGGAAGGTGACGGCGACGCGCGTGCCGGGGCGCGTGGCGGCGTCCGAGGAGAGTGGTGTGACCTCCATGGTAGCCCGCATGCTGCGCAGCAGGCTGTTGATCACCGACTTGCCCAGCCCGGCTGCCTCCTGATCCTCCGGCATTCCAACGCCGTCATCCTCGACCGAGAGGACCAAATCCTCTTCGGGCGTGCGGCCGAGGCGGATCGTGATCTTTCCCGCGGCACCATCGGGAAACGCGTGCTTGATCGCGTTGGTCACCAGCTCGTTGATGACAACGACGAAGGAGACGGCGTCGCGGCCCGGCAAGCGGATCGCATCCATCACCAGGTCGATCTCGATCGGCCGGCCTTCCGCCGCCTTGCCGATCTCGGCGAGCAAGTCTTCCAGATAGGGCTGAGCCTCGATCTCGTCGGCCTCGATGTCGAGCCGCAGACGGCGCTGGCCCGCCGCGATCGCCTGGATGCGAGATTGCGCCTGGGCGAGCGCCTGTTTGACGGCCGGCTCGCGCGTCTGCCGGCTCTGGACGTTCAGGAGCGCCGAGACCATCGCCAGATTGTTGCCGACGCGATGATTGACGTCGCGCAGCAGCGCCTCGATGCGCAGGCGTTCGTTCTCGAGCTGGAGCGTTCGTTCGCTGACCTTCCGCTCCAGCTCGGCATTCGAGCTGGAGAGCGAGACGGCACGGCGATGCCGAACCCGCAATTGCAGCCAGGCTGCGAAGCACAGACCGGCCAGGGCGACGAGGATGCCGACGCTGGCGAGGACGCGGCGGCGCGCCTCGCGGCGACTGCTGGCGTTCAGGCGAAGGTTCTCTTCGAGCTGGATCGCGCTCACGACCTCGCGCAGTTCCTGGGTGAGCCGGTTGCCGGTACCCTGCGCGACAAGCGCGATAGCATCACTGCGCTGACCGCGCCGCACCAGCGCGATCGTCTCGGCCATTTCGCCGAGCTTCCTGGTCGTAATGGCGCGGGCGCGCTGGAGGCGCTGCAGCTGCGTCGGGCTATAGGCCACGAGCTGCTCGATCTGGTCGAGGCTCGGCAGCAGCTCCGCCCGTCTTTCATTGTAGGGCTCGAGATAGAGCTCGTCGCCAATGAGCATGAAGCCACGCTGCCCGGTTTCCGCGTCGAGCAGGTTGCCGAGGAAGCGTTCGCTTCGTTCACGGATGTCGATCGAGCGCGAGACCAGCCGCGAGGCTTCGTCGGCCTGCATGTTGATCCAGGTGGCGATAAGCACTGCGGCCGTGACCACAGCGATCGCGATCGCCGCTGAGGAGGCGGTGTAGAGGCGCGCACCGAGCAAGGGTAGTCCCGGCAACAGCCAGCGTGGACGGAGCTTCAGCTGGGCATTCATCAATGCCTTGAATAGACGCTGATGACGGATCGCCAAAGGTAAAAAGACACATCACCGAAAGGCGTCCCTGCAAAGGCCGCCGTTTCAGGAGCGATACGCCTTATTTTTCAGTGTCGTCGCCCTGTGCGAACTGTCTCCCCAGAATGAGTCCGAGCAGGACGACGCCGCCGACGAGCCCGGTCCGCCAACCGAGCTTGCGACTACCGACCAGCGATGCCGCGATCGGGGCGGCGGCTACCGCGGCGGCCAGACGCCGATCCGGGCGCGGCCGGTTCTTCACATAGAGCGCGATGCCGAGGGCAAGCAGTGCGGCAGCGAGCAGGCCGCCGGCGATCGACAGGCTGGCGATGATGGCGCCGTAATGCAGCGTCAGCACCGTGTGCAGCGCATCAAGCGCGTAGCCGACGGCAGCAGTCACCAGCACCCCGGCCAGCAGATAGAGCACGATGACCGTGACGTTGCGGCGCACGGCGCCACCGATCTCGCGCGTGACCAGGCCGGTCAGCCCCCCCAGCATGGTCTTAGCGCGCCGAGAGGAAGCCGACGAACAGCCCGACCGCCGCCGCCAGGCCGAGCGCCCGCAAGGGCCGCTCGCGGATCTCGCGGATGATCAGCTCTTCGAGGTCGCCAGCCTGCTCGCGGGCGATTTCGACCATACGGTCGGTGTCGACGCCGACAGATTTCAGCTTGCTACTGACCGTAGCGGCAAGGTCTTCGGCTCCTCGCGTCAGGCTGGCCTCGATTTCCTCGGCCTCGTCCTGCACGCGACGGCCGGCGCGGCGGGCGCGCTGCGTCATGTCGGAGGCGGCGTCGGTCACCTCGTCCTTGGCGCGTTTGACCGAGGCCGCGGCCTGTCGCTTCGCAGTGGTGCTGGTGGCGGCCATCAAACGGCTCCTTTGGTGTTGGAATGGCGACGATGCCATGTGCAATGGCATGGCGCAAAGCTCAACGCGCCAGTGCCGGAGCAGTTCCGGCAGCGGCCGAAGTGCCGGGCGCTGTCCCGCTTTCGGCTTGCTCGGCGTCCTGCTGCGCTTTTCGGTAGTTGGCGATCTCCTCTCGGGCGAGGAGGCCGACCAGCAAGATCGGCGTCGAGAGCACCGCGCCAATCGGTCCCCACAGCCAGAGCCAGAAGATGAAGGAGATGAAGACGAGGAAGGGCGAGATCGTCAGCCGCCGGCCGACGAAAACGGGTGTCACCGCATTGCCTTCGATCAGGTGCACGATGAAGTAGGCTATCGCCGGCCAGGCTGCGACGAGCAGCGAGGATGGTGACAGCAGGCCGGCGGCGAAGAACGCGACCGTGACCATGATCGGCCCGATAAAGGCGAGATAGTTGAGGAAGAAGGCTAGCGCCCCCCAGAACACCGGATAGGGAAGGCCGGCGGCCCAGGCGATCGCCATCGAGATCACGCCCATGCCGAGATTGATCAGCGTTACCAGGCCGAAATAGCGGGCGGTGCGGATCTCGATCTCCTCGAAGAAGGATCCTGCCGATCGACGTGCGCCGCGTCCGAAGCAGAGCCTGAGTACACGGGCCTTGAGATGGCGCCGCGTCGCCAGCCAGAAATAGACTGTCGCGACGAAAATCAGGATCCCGCCCGCGGCCGCGGTCGAGGAGACCGCGATCGAAACCAGCGGATTGCCGTCGGAGACACTGACCTTGGCCCCGTCGCTGGTGGAGAAATTCTCGGCGAATTTCTTGAAGTCCTCCATGAAGGCGAGCACGCCGACGAGCTTAAACTTCAGCGCGGCTACCATCTTCGGGAACTGATCGCTCCAGGCGGCGATCGGGACGGTCAGCGTGCCGATGAGCAGCAGCAGTAGGAGCATTCCGAGCAGAACCACCAACGCCGCGGCAAGGTGCTGCGGCACGCCGCGTCGCACCATCGCGTCGACCGGGGGGCCGAGCACCAGGCCGAAGATCACGCCCGCGGTTATCGGCAGCGCGATGACCCGGGTCAGGTAGAGCGAGGCGGTGGCGAGAATGACGAAGATGCCGACGATCGCGTAGCGGACAATGAGGTCATGGTCCTGGGGCGTGATCTCGCTGGAGGGCGTATCGTCCTCCGGTTCCGCCATATAGCGAGGAAAGGGTCTCCAGGCCGAGGCGTTGAGCATTGTGACCATCCAGTGCGCAAATTGCGCCCCCCGGCGCACTTCGCCTGCTCAACGCGGCGGTTGCGGCGAAGGTTCCGAGGTTCGGGCTGCTGCTCTCAGTGCGCCTCGTCCCAGTTGTCGGCGGCGCGTGCATCGACGACCAGCGGCACTTTGAGCTGCACGGCCGGCTGCGGCGCCTCGACCATGACCTTGCGGATCACCGGGAGCACCGCCTCCACCTGGCCCTCCGGCACTTCGAAGACCAGTTCGTCATGCACCTGCAGCAGCATGCGTGCGTCGAGCTTGGCTGCGGCGAGCGCATCCTCCATGCGGATCATGGCACGGCGGATGATATCGGAGGCCGAGCCCTGGATCGGCGCGTTGATCGCCTGGCGCTCGACGAAGGCCCGCTCGGACGGGTTCTTCGAGGCGACCGCCGGGAAATGGCAGACGCGGCCGAAGATCGTCTCGACCGCGCCCTTGGCGCGCACGGTGGTGCGAGCCTGGTCCATATAGTCGCGGATGCCGGGGAAGCGCTCGAAATATTTGCGGATATAGGCGCTGGCCTCCTCGCGGGATATGCCGAGCTGGTTGGCGAGGCCGAAGGCCGAGATGCCGTAGATGATGCCGAAATTGATCGCTTTGGCACGCCGGCGCACCTCGCTCGGCATGCCCGCGACCGGCACGCCGAACATCTCGGAGGCCGTCATCGCATGGATGTCGACGCCATCGGCGAAGGCCTGCCGCAGCTGCGGAATGTCGGCCATGTGCGCGAGAATGCGCAGCTCGATCTGGCTGTAGTCGGCCGAGACCAGCTTGTGGCCCTTCTCGGCGACGAAGGCGGTCCTGATCTTGCGGCCGGCCTCGGTGCGGATCGGGATGTTCTGCAGGTTGGGGTCGGAGGAGGAGAGCCGGCCGGTGGTGGTCGCAGCCAAGGCGTAAGACGTATGGACCCGGTGGGTCTGCGGGTTCACATAGGTCGGCAGCGAGTCGGTGTAGGTCGATTTCAGCTTGGCGAGCTGGCGCCAGTCGAGGATGCGCGCGGGCAGTTCGTTGCCCTGCTCGGCGAGGTCTTCGAGCACGCCTGCGCCGGTCGCCCATTGCCCGGTCGCGGTCTTCTTGGCGCCGGGCAGGCCCATCTTGCCGAACAGGATGTCGCCAAGCTGCTTGGGGCTGCCGATGGTGAACTTCTCGCCGGCGAGCGTGTGGATCTCGTCCTCCAGCCGCGCCAGCGACTGGGCGAATTCGCCCGAAAGTCGCGACAGTATCTGCCGGTCGATCGAGATGCCGCGCCGCTCCATCCGCACCAGAACCGGCACGAGCGGGCGCTCCATCGTCTCGTAGACCGTGGTCTTGCGCTCGGGCACCAGCCGCGGCTTCAGCGCCAGCCAGAGCCGTAGCGTGACGTCGGCGTCTTCGGCCGCATAGGCGGTCGCCTTGTCGAGCGGCACCTTGTCGAAGGTGACCTGGCTCTTGCCGGTGCCTGCGACCTCCGAATACGCGATCGGCTTATGGCCGAGATGGACCTCGGAGAGCCGGTCCATGCCCTGTCCGCCATTGCCGGCGTCGAGGGCGTAGGAGATCAGCATGGTGTCGTCGATGGGGCCGACCTCGACCCCGTGCCGGTTGAAGACGGCGATGTCGTATTTGAGGTTCTGCCCGATCTTGAGCACGCCGGGATCGACGAGCAGCGGCTTCAGCTCGGTCAATGCCTGGTCGAGCGGGATCTGGCCTTCGAGCAGGCCTGAATCGAAAAGGCCGTCGCCGGCGCGATGCTGCAGCGGGATATAGCAGGCCTTGCCCGGCGCGACCGCGAGCGAGATGCCGATCAGGTCGGCCTGCATCACGTCGAGCGAGTTGGTCTCGGTGTCGAGCGCGACGAAGCCGGCCTCATAGGCCCAGCCGATCCAGCGGGCGAGATCGGCAACCGTGCGCACGCACTCGTAAGCCGCGTGGTCGATCTTGACTGCCAGCGCCGCGTCCTTGCGCGCTGCGGCGAGATCGGCCGGCCGCAGCCAGCCATCGGCTGCAGGAGATGTCGCCGGCGCGGCGCCGTTCGCGGCGGGAGCGGCGGTTGCGGTCTCGCTCGTCGCAGCGACCGGCACATCGGTCTCGGCATAGAGCGCCTTGAGAGCAGCGGCGCGGGCGCCGCCTGGGGCGAGGTCGGGATCGGCGTCGATCGCCGAGACATCGGCCTCATAGGCCTCGGCCGCGCGCTTGGTGATGGTGGTGAATTCCATCGCCTTGAGGAAGGCGATGAGCTTGGCCGGATCAGGCTGGTTCAGGGTGAGCTCACCGAGCGGCGTCTCGACCACGACATCCTCGACCAGCGTGACCAGCTTGTGCGAGATGCGGACCTTCTCGATCACCTCGGGATTGGTCAACGTCTCCCGGCGCTTGGGCTGCTTGATCTCGCCGGCGCGGGCCAGCAGCGTTTCGAGGTCGCCATATTCGCCGATCAGTTGCGCCGCCGTCTTGATGCCGATGCCGGGCGCGCCCGGGACATTGTCGGTGGCGTCGCCGGCCAGCGCCTGGACGTCGGTGACCTTGTCCGGCGTGACGCCGAAATACTCGACGACCTCGGGCTCGCCGATCCGTCGCTCCGGCCGGAATCCGACGCCCTTCTTGGCGTCGCCGGAGGCTGGGTCGTACATGGCGACGCCCGGCCGCACGAGCTGCATCAGGTCCTTGTCGGCCGAGACGATCAGCACGTCGGCGCCGGCCTCGCGCGCCTGCCTGGCGTAGGTCGCGATCAGGTCGTCGGCCTCGTAGACGTCCTGCTCGACCGGAATCAGCCCGAAGGCACGCACGGCATCACGCATCAGCGGGAATTGCGGGATCAGATCCGGCGGCGGATCGGAGCGGTTGCCCTTATAGGCCGGATAGATCTCCTTGCGGAAGGAGTTCTCGCTCTTGTCGAAGACGATGGCGAGATGAGTTGGCTTCACCCCGAGCACGCCTTCGCGCACGAACTGGAACAGTTTTGTCGCGAACAATCGGACCGCGCCCGAGGGCAGCCCGTCCGAGCGGGCATTGTATTTCCGGTCCTGGTTGATCGACTGGAAATAGGCGCGGAAGATGAAGTTCGAGCCATCGACCAGGAAGAGGTGGTCGCCGGGCTTGAGCTGTGAGGCCGGGTTCGTCATGGGCGGGACCATAGGGCGGCAAACCGGGATGGTCTATTGTGCAAGCAGCAGTGCCCGCAAGAAGCTGTCAGGAGGAAATCGATGAACGCCTACGTCACCATGCCGCTCACCTTCCAGGGCCTGCCCGAGGAGGAGATGAAGGCACAGGCGCTCAAGTTCCTGGAGACGATGAGGAAGCGCCGCACGGTGCGCGATTATTCCGACAGGCCGGTGCCGCGCGAGGTGATCGAGGCGGCGGTCGCGACCGCCGGCACAGCACCATCAGGCGCCAATCAGCAGCCCTGGACCTTCGTCTGCATCTCCGATCCCGAGCTGAAGAAGAAGATTCGCGAGGGGGCGGAAGAAGAAGAGCGTGAATTCTATGCCGGCCGCGCCGGGGAGGAATGGCTCGGTGCCCTCGCCCATCTCGGCACCGACGACCACAAGCCCTTCCTCGATACCGCGCCCTGGCTGATCGCGATCTTCGCCCAGCGCTGGGGCTATGACGCCGAAGGGCGAAAGGTGAAGCACTATTATGTGCCTGAGTCGGTCGGCATCGCCGCCGGCTTCCTGATCGCCTCGCTGCATCAGGCGGGCCTGGCGACGCTGACCCATACGCCGGCGCCGATGAACTTCCTCAACGAGCTCTGCGGCCGGCCGGACAATGAGAAGGCGCTGATCCTGCTGGTCGTCGGCTATCCCGCCGAGGGCTGCGTCGTCCCGGCGATCGGCAAGAAGCCGCTGGAGGAGATCGCCAGCTTCCTCTGAGCTGTTGCCGCACTTGAGCAATCGCGCCGGCCATGGCTGATAGGCTGCTATGGCCGGCGGGAGATTCGTTCACGTCATGCAGACCAATTCGCCGCCGATCCGCCGGGCCATGGTGCTCGCTGCCGGGCTCGGCAAGCGCATGCGCCCGATCACCGACACGATGCCGAAGCCGCTGGTCGTGATCGCCGGCAAGACCATGCTCGACCATGCGCTCGACCGGCTGGCTGAGGCCGGGGTCGAGGACGCCGTGGTCAATGTCCACTATCTCGCCGAACAGATCGAGGTGCGCGTCGCCGGGCGTACCAGCCCGCGCATTACCATCTCCGACGAGCGCGACGTGCTGCTCGAAACCGGCGGCGGCGTGAAGAAGGCGCTGCCGCTGCTTGGCGACGAGCCCTTCTTTCACGTCAATTCCGATTCACTCTGGAGCGAGCGCGGCGCGTCGAACATGTCCGCCATGGCAGCTGCCTGGGATGCCGGGCGCATGGACATGCTGCTGCTGCTCGCCGAGCGCGAGACAAGCGTCGGCTTCGACGGCGCCGGCGATTTCTTCCGCGACGAGGCTGGCCGGCTGACGCGGCGCGGAAAGGCTTTGAGCGCGCCTTACGTCTATGCCGGTGTCGCGATCATCAAGCCGGAGCTCTTCACCGATACGCCTGACGGGCCGTTCTCGCTCAACCTGCTGTTCGACCGCTGCATCGCCGCAGGAACCCTTTTCGGCCATCTGCTCGACGGGCGCTGGCTGCATGTCGGCACGCCCGAGGCGATCCCGTTGGCGGAGCAGGCCTACGCCGCCCATCAGGCGAGTTGAGGCCACGATGGCCGGGCTCAACCTGTTCAGCATCCCGGCCGGCGCGCCCTTCCTCTCCGTGCTCGCACAGGCGCTGATCGCAGGTCGCTTTGGCAAAGCGTTCGATCCTGGCGATCCCACGGCGCTTTCGCGCACCACGCTCTATCTGCCGACGCGCCGCGCCGCGCGCGCCTTCTCGGCGGTCCTTTCGGAAAAGCTCGGCGGCCGGCCGCTGCTGCTGCCGCGGATCGTACCGTTGGGGGATGTCGATGAGGCCGAGACGGCGCTGATCACCGGCGCCAGCGATGCTTTGGCACTGGAGCGGACCGCTCCGATCGACCCCTTACGCCGCCGCTTCATCCTGACGACGCTGATCTCGGCCTGGGGCCGCACCGCCAACCGGCAGCACCTCAAGCTCGATCCGGCCGAGCCTTCGCTGATGCCGGCGACCTTGGCCGAGGCCTGGGGGCTCGCCGGCGACCTCGCCCATCTGCTCGACCAGTTGCAGACCGAAGGCGTCTCGCCGGCGCGATTGAAGGGGCTGGACGCCGCCCGCTTCGACGAGATCTGGCAGTTCAACGCCCGCTTCCTCGGCATCATCGCCGAAGCCTGGCCGGCGATCCTGGAGCAGCGCGGCGAATGCGATCCGGCCGAGTTCCGCAACCGCATGCTCGCAGCCGAGCGTGACCGCCTGCTCGCTGGCGACTTCCACGGGCCGGTCATCGCGGCGGGCTCGACCGGAACGGTGCCGGCGACTGCCCGCCTGCTCGCCGCGCTCGCCCGCGCCCCGAACGGCGCCGTCGTGCTGCCCGATCTCGACGAGGCGCTTTCGGAGCAGGGCTGGCGCGCCATCGTCCAGGAACCGGCGCCTTCGCATCCGCAAGCGGCGCTGCATCGCCTGCTCGACGAGATCGGCGCGAGCCGCGACGAGGTTGTCGCCCTGGCCGAGCCATCGCCGACGCTGGCAGCCCGCCGTGACCTGCTGCGCCGTGCCTTGCTGCCGGCCTCGATCACCGATGACTGGGCCGGCGCCGCGCCCCTCGCAGCCGGAGCGCTCGACGGGCTGCGCATCGTCGAAGCCGCGGATGAGCGCGAGGAGGCGCTGGTCGCAGCCTTGGCCTTGCGCGAGGCTCTGGAAGAGCCCGGCGCCCGCGCCGCCCTGATCACGCCGGATCGCGGCCTTGCCGAGCGCGTCGCGGTCGAGCTCCGGCGCTGGGGCATCCAGGCCGATGATTCGGCCGGCCTGCCGCTTGGCCGCTGGCCGGCTGGCGCGTTGCTCCGGCTGGCGCTGGATGCAGTCGATGGCAATCTCTCGCCGGCGAGCCTCGTGGCGCTGCTGGCGCATCCGCTCTGCCGGCTCGGCCTCTCAGAAGTACGCCTGCGACAGGGTGCGGCAGCGCTGGAGATCGGCTGCTGGCGTGGCGAGGCCGTTGGTCCCGGTTTCGCCGGCCTGCGCCGGGCCTTCGAGGCGATGCCGGAGCTGCGCAAGGCGACCTATGCGCCACGCCCGCGCCGCAAGCTGACGGACGAGGATGTCGGCGCGGCCGAAGAGGTGTTGGCGGCGCTGGAAGATGCGCTCGCTCCGCTCGTCGCGGCCTTGGCCGGCCCTGCGCCGGAATTGCGCGAGATCGCGGCGCAGGCCCGCCGCGCCGTCGAGAAGCTGAGCGGCGACGAGGCCGGTGCGATCCTCGCCTGGCGAGGCCCGGATGGCGAGGCGCTCGCTGCGCTCTTCGACGATCTCGATGCCGCCTTGCCTGAAGCGCCCGGCGAGGGCCGCGCCCGCGACTGGATCGCCATTCTCGAAGGCCTGATCGGCGAGCGCGTCGTGCAGCGCCGCGATCCCGGTCATCCCCGCGTCAAGATCTGGGGCCTGCTCGAAGCCCGCCTGCTCGAAGCCGAACATGTCGTGCTCGGCGGCCTGATCGAAAGCGTCTGGCCGCCGGCGACCGAGACTGATTCCTTCATCAACCGGCCGATGCGGGCCGAGCTCGGCCTCTCGCCGCCCGAACGGCGCATCGGCCAGACCGCGCATGATTTCGTCGCGGCGGCGCTCGCCAGCAAGGTGACGCTGACCCGTGCCCGCAAGGCCGGCGAGGCCGAAACCATCCCCTCGCGCTTCTGGCAGCGCCTCAAGGCGGTGGCGCCGGCTGACGCCTGGCAGGCGGCCGAGGCGCGCGGGCGCGATCTCACAGCCTGGGCCGGGCTGCTCGGCAAACCCGCCGATCTCCTGCCGGTGGCGCGGCCAAAACCCTATCCGGCGGCGCATCTGCAGCCGAAGCGGCTCAGCGTCACCGAGGTCGAGACGCTCTATCGCGATCCCTATGCCGTCTACGCCCGCAAGATCCTCAGGCTCGACGCGTTGCCGGAGCTGGTGGAGGACCCCGGCGCGACCGATCGCGGCTCGCTGCTGCACGACATCGTCGGCAGCTTCGCCGAGACCTATCCCGAGCAGGTGCCGGCCGGCGCCTTCGGCAGCCTGATCGAGATCGGCGAGCGGCTCTTCCGTGCCTATGACGAGACGCCCGAGGTGCGCGCCTTCTGGTGGCCGCGCTTCCTGCTGATCGCGCAGAATTTCATCGGCTGGGAGGAAAGGCGGCGGCCCGGGCTTGCCCGCGTCGCGGTCGAGCGCGACACGCAGGCCGAGTTCCCGCTGATCGACGGCGCCTCGATCCTGCTCACCGGCCGGGCCGACCGCGTCGAGATCACCCGCGAGGGCGCCTTGCGCATCATCGATTTCAAGACCGGCGCGCCTCCGAGCGATGATCAGGTCCGCCTCGGCTTCGCCCCGCAATTGACTCTGGAAGCCGAGCTCGCTTTGCGCCACGGTTTCGCCCCGGACATCCTGCCCGGCCCGGTCGAGGCGCTGCTCTATCTCAGGCTCAACCATGATCCCAAGAGCTGGGAGAAGGACAAGAAGCTGTCGTTCAAGGACGAGGCGCAGGCCGACGTCACCGCCCGCCATCTCGCGCAACTGCTTGATCATCTCGCTGTGCTGCGCGCCGGTCGCGAGCCCTGGTTGTCGCGCCGCGCCCCCGCCTACATCAAATATGCCAGCCCCTATGACCAGCTCGCCCGGGTCAAGGAGTGGTCGGCGGCGCCCGATCTCGGTGGCGATGCCGGAGACGAGGCATGACCCCCGCCGGCTGGACGATTCCCGAGCAGACGCGCCGCAACCAGGCGCTGGCGGCCGAGCCTGATCTCAGTGCCTGGGTCTCGGCCAATGCCGGCTCGGGCAAGACCCATGTGCTGGTCAACCGGGTGCTGCGGCTGCTGCTCGACGGCGTCGCGCCCGGCCGGATGCTCTGCATCACCTATACCAAGGCCGCTGCCGCCAACATGTCGAACCGGGTCTTCCGGGCGCTCTCGGTCTGGGCCGTCGCCTCCGATTCGGTGCTGTGGGCCGCCCTGTCTGCCCTGACCGGCCAGTTGCCGGCGGCGAGCGACATCAGCCGGGCTCGGCGCCTGTTCGCGCAGGCGCTGGAGACGCCGGGCGGCCTGAAGATTGAGACGATCCACGCCTTCTGCACCCGCGTGCTGCAGAGTGCGCCCTTCGAGGCCAATGTCCCGCCGCGCTTCGAGGTCGCCGACGATCTCGCCCAGGACGAATTGATGCGCGACGCCAGGCGCGACCTGCTCGCCGCTGCCGAGGCCGATCCTGATGGGCCGCAGGCCAGGGCGCTGCGCTTCATGGCCGAGCATGCGGCGCAGGACACCTTCGACCAGATCATGCGCGAGGCGCTGCACCAGCGCGCCGTGTTCAGCGATGCGGAAGGGCGGGCGCGCAAGCCCGAAGAGATCGTTTCAGGACTCTCCGCCTTCCTCGGCATTGCGCCGGAGCTGACGGCGGAGACAGTGCGCGAGCGCTTCCAGCGCGAGCTGGCTGGCCTGCCCGATCTCGAGCGGCTGGTCGCCGCCTTCGAGGCCGGCAGTGCGACGCGTGCCAAGGCGGCGGCGGCGATCAGGCTCGCGCTTTCGGATGCGCCTGGCATCGATCCGGTCGCGGCCTGCCGCGCCGGTCTGCTCACGGCCGAAGGCAATGTCGCCCAGCATGTCCGCGGCAAGGGCAACAGCGCCCTGCCGGCCGATCTCGACGCGGCACTCGATGCACTCGCCGACTGCCTGACCGCTGCGATTGACCAGCTCAACGCCATCGCGGTGCGCGAGCGCAGCGCGGCGCTCGCCGTGCTGGTGACCCATATCCTCGCCGCCTATCGCCGTTTGAAGGCACAGCGCTCCCTGCTCGATTATGACGACCTGATCGCCAAGGCACGCTCGCTGCTCGACCGGGTCGATCCGGCCTGGGCGCTCTACAAGCTCGACGCCGGCATCGACCACATCCTGCTCGACGAAGCCCAGGACACCAGCGAGGCGCAATGGGCGATCCTGCGCCGCCTCGCCGAGGAGTTCTCGGCCGGAGAGGGCGCGCGCGAATTGGTCCGGCCGCGCACCGTCTTCGTCGTCGGCGACGAGAAGCAGTCGATCTACGGCTTCCAGGGCGCGGCACCGGCGCATTTCAGCGAGGAAAGGCGGCTTCTCGGCCGGCGCCTTTCGGAGGCCGGCCAGCGCTTCGAGCCGATCAGCCTCACCACCTCCTTCCGCTCGGCGCCCGACATCATGCGCGCGGTCGATGCAGTGTTCGCGCCGAAGGAGCACTGGCGTGGCCTCGTCTTCGACGGCGGTCCAGGGCCGGAGCGGCACGATACGGTCAGGCGGGCTTCGATCGGTGCGGTCGATCTCTGGCCGGTCTCGGGCGACGATGCCAGCGAGAAGCCCGATGCCTGGACCGCGCCGGTCGATGCGCCCGAGCGGCGCTCGGGCCTGGTCAAGCTCGCGGCCCGCATCGCCGATGTGCTGAAGCGCTGGAGCGAGGCCGGCCGCGACGATATCGGCCGGCCGTTCAAGCCCGGCGACGTGATGATCCTGCTGCGCCAGCGCGGCGCGCTGTTCGAGGCGATCGTCAAGGCGCTGAAGGATCGGGAGGTGCCGGTCGCCGGCCGCGATCGCCTCACGCTCGCCGACCATCCCGCAGTCGAGGATCTCGTTGCGCTCGGGCGCGCGATCCTCTTGCCGCAGGACGATCTCTCGTTGGCGATCACGCTGAAGACGCCGCTCTTCGGCCTCGATGACGACGATCTGATGCGGATCGCCCCGGAGCGCAAAGGCTCCTTGCGCGAGGCTTTCCATCAGGCGGCGCAGGCCGAACCGCGTTACGCCGCGATCGAGGCACGGTTGACCGAACTCGCCGAGGAGGCCGGACGCTGCGGACCCTTCCGTTTCTTCGCCGGCCTGCTCGGCCCGAGCGGCGGTCGCAATCTCGCCCTCGCCCGGCTCGGCCCGGAAGCAGGCGATGCGCTCGACGCTTTCCTGAGCGCCGCGCTCGACCATGAGCGGCGCTATGGCCCCTCGCTTGCGGGCTTCCTGCACCATATCGGCGCGGTGGCGACGCAGGTGAAGCGCGACCTCTCGGCCAGCGCCGGCGAGGTCCGGGTGATGACCGTGCACGGCTCGAAGGGTCTGGAGGCGCCGGTCGTCATCCTGGCCGATCTCGGCATCGCCCCGGGCGAGCGGCGTTTGCCGAAGCTGATGGCAGTCGAGCCGCCGCGCGGCGCGCAGGTCCCGGTCTGGCCGACGAAGCGGGCCGATGATCCCGCAGCGATGCGGCGCGCCAAGGATGCGATCGTCGCGCAGATGGTCGAGGAGCATCACCGCCTGCTCTATGTCGCGCTGACCCGCGCTGAGGAGCGCTTGATCCTCTGCGGCGTGCAGGCCAAGGGCGAGGCGCCCGAGGGGTCCTGGTACGCCATGGCCGAACTCGGCCTCGCCGGCTCCGAGCCCTGGCTGCGCGACGTGCCGGCTCCCGACGGCGACGGCGAAGTCCGCCGCTTCATGGTCTCGCAGCCAGGAGAGATCGCGGCCGAGGAGAGCGTTTCCGCATCGCCTGCGGCCACACCGCCGGACTGGCTGACGCGTGCCGCGCCTGATGAGGCCGAGCCGGCGCCGCCGCTGCGCCCGTCGAGTGCGCTGGCAGCTGCTGATGCACAAGATCGTCCTAATGACGGGCCGTTCCTTGCCGGAGCGGCTGCGGCCGGCCGGCTTGCGCATCTGTTGTTGCAGGTTCTCCCGGAGGTGCCGCCCGAACGGCGCGTCAGCACCGCCCGGGCACTGGCGAAGGCGCGTGGCGGCTCGTTGCCGGGGGAGCGGCGCGGCCAGATCGCAGAGGATGCGCTGGCGCTCATCGCCGAACCAGAATTCGCCGGGTTGTTCGGGCTAGGCAGCCTCGCCGAGGTGCCGCTCGCCGGGGAGATCACCATGGCGGATGGTGTGAGGCGCCCGGTGCAGGGCCGGATCGACCGGCTCGCCGTTGGTGCTGACGAGGTCCTGATCGCCGATTTCAAGACGGCCGCCCGCCCGCCAGAGAACGCGGCCGCATTGCCGACCTCGACGCTGGCGCAGCTTGCGGTCTATCGCCGGCTGATCGGCGAGATCTATCCCGGCCGCCGCGTCCGCGCGGTGGCGATCTACACGGCGAGCCTGAAGCCGCTGGAGCCGGCCCCCGAACTCCTCGACGCCGCCCTCGCGGCGATGACGGATCAGCCCCGCTTCACCGGAAGGTGAGCCAGTCTTGACCCTGCGGCTGCCCGTTCATAGCTTCGCTGCTGAATGGCGGCGTTGTTGCCGCGCGCGAATCGAAAGGCGATGAGCCATGGCGACGATCAAAGTGACCGATGCGAGCTTCGAGGCCGATGTGCTGAAGTCGAGCGAGCCAGTGGTTGTGGATTTTTGGGCCGAGTGGTGCGGTCCTTGCCGGATGATCGGCCCGGCCCTCGAGGAGATCGCCGGCGAGCTCGACGGCAAGGTCAAGATCGTCAAGATGAACGTCGATGAGAACCAGCAGATCCCGGCCCAGTTCGGCATCCGCTCGATCCCGACGCTGATGCTGTTCAAGGACGGCAAGCTGGCCTCGCAGAAGGTCGGCGCCGCCCCGAAGAGCGATCTCTCGCGCTGGATCTCGGCCGCGGTCTGATCCAACGGTCTTAGAATTAGGGAAGGCCCGCCCTCAACGAGGGCGGGCCTTCTTTGTTTCAGATGTTCCGGATTACTTCGAGCGGTTGTCGAGCGCGAAGGCGCCGGCGCCGGCGAAGACCAGGTAGAAGAAGACGAAGCAGTAGAGGATCGCGGCGTCGCCATTGTTCAGCAGCGGGTAGACGTTCCGCGGCGCATGGAACATCCAGTAGGCATAGGCCATCTCGCCGGCGAGGATGAAGGCGACGGGACGGGTCCACAGGCCGATCAGGATCAGCAGGCCGCCGAAGGCCTCGAGGATCGCGCCGAACCAGAACAGCGTGAACATCGCCGGCAGGCCGCTGGCCGGCGGAGCCGGGAAACCGAACAGCTTCTGCGTGCCATGGGCGATGAATATCAGCGCCGTCGCGATGCGCAGCAGTGCCAGCGCCTGCGGCGCATAGCGAGTCAGGGAGTTGAGAGCCTGCATGGGCGGGTTGCCTTCCGTCCGATTTGAATGGATCTAAGTAATTGTGTTTGCTGGCGAAGAAGCGACTCTGCGCCCGCCGTGCTTGTCCTTGCGCAAAGAAAGCGGATCAAGTCACGTTTTCGTTTGCAGCGCAGCAAAATCGCCGAGCGGCAAATCCGCAACAGCTGAACCCTCGTTCACCATCGCGGAAAATTCGCCGAAATCGGGCTTAACCACCCCTTAAAAGCGCCATGTTTGAATCCTGTCTGGAAAATCGTCGGGCTGGCGTATCGCAGCGCGGTGATGGGGCCTGAACGGGGCGGTATGAACGACCGGTCAAAACGAGGCGGAGAGCGGCGTGAGCCGTCTTTCGAGCGTGCGCGCGACGACTACGAGCGCGACGACGGCGATCTGCGCCTGTCGGCCGAGGATCGCCCCTATCGCGGAGGAAGGAATCCGGTGGCACCGCGCCAGCAACCGAGCCGCCAGAAGACCCCGCCGCGTGGCGGCCGCAAGCAGCGCCGCAAGCGCGGCTCCTTCTTCGGTCGCATTGTCTATTGGGGTTTCGTGCTTGGTCTCTGGGTCGTGCTCGGGCTTGGCGGCGTGGTCGCCTATCACGCTGCGCAATTGCCGCCGATCGACCAGCTCACCGTACCGAAGCGGCCGCCCAACATCGCCATCCTCGCAGCAGACGGCACGCTGCTCGCCAATCGCGGCGAGACCGGTGGGCGCACGATCACGATCGGCGAGGTGCCACCCTATCTGCCCAAGGCCTTCGTCGCGATCGAGGACAAGCGCTTCTATGAGCATTTCGGCATCGACCCGATCGGCCTCAGCCGCGCCGTCGTCAACAATCTGACGAAGCGCGGCGGCGTGCAGGGCGGCTCGACCCTGACCCAGCAGCTTGCCAAGAACCTGTTCCTGACCCAGGAGCGCACGGCAGCGCGAAAGATCCAGGAAGCGATCCTCTCACTCTGGCTGGAGCGGACCTACACCAAGGACCAGATCCTCGAGCTCTATCTCAACCGCGTCTATTTCGGCTCAGGCGCCTATGGCGTCGAGGCGGCGGCGCAGCGCTATTTCAACAAGTCGGCACGCTCGGTCTCGATTGCCGAGGCAGCCATGCTCGCCGGCCTCGTTCAGGCACCCTCGCGCCTTGCGCCCAACCGCAACCCCGAGGCGGCCGAGAAGCGCGCCCAGCTCGTCATCGCCGCCATGGCCGATCAGGGGCTGATCTCGCAGGCCGCGGCCAAGACGGCGCTCGTCGCCCCGGCCGAGGTGCCTGAGCGCGTCGGGGCCGGCTCGGTCAACTATGCCGCCGACTACGTCATGGACGTGCTCGACGATTTCATCGGCGCGATCGAGGGCGACGTCACCGTGCTGACCACGGTCGACACCAAGCTACAGAGCTCGGCTGAGACGATCCTGGTCGACGCGCTCTCGGCGCAGGGGGCCAAGCTCAACGCCTCGCAGGGCGCGGTGGTCTCGCTGGCGCCGGACGGGGCGATCCGCGCGCTGATCGGCGGGCGCGACTACACCAAGAGCCAGTTCAACCGCGCCACGGCCGCCCATCGCCAGCCGGGCTCGTCCTTCAAGCCCTTCGTCTATCTCACCGCGATCGAGAAGGGCCTGACGCCGGATACGATCCGCGACGATTCCCCGGTCTCGATCAAGGGCTGGGAGCCGGAGAACTTCTCCCGCACCTTCCGCGGCCCGGTCACGTTGCAGACCGCCTTCGCCCATTCGCTGAACACGGTCGTGGCGCGCCTGATCCAGGAGGTGACGCCGCGCGAGGTCGTTCGCACGGCCCAGCGCCTCGGCATCAACTCGTCATTGCAGCCCAATCCGTCGCTGTCGCTCGGCACCTCGGAGGTGACGCCGCTCGAGATGACCGCCGCCTATGCCACCTTTTCTAACGGCGGCCAGTCGGTGCTGCCCTATGTGATCCGCGAGGTCAGGTCGACGAGCGGCAAGGTTGTCTACGCCCGCAAGGCCAACAACTTCGGCCCGGTGATCCAGCCGCAGACGCTCTCGATGATGAACTCCATGTTCCATGCGGTGATGACCGGCGGCACCGGCAGCAAGGTCAACCTTCCCGGCTGGGAGGTCGGCGGCAAGTCGGGGACGACGCAGGATTATCGCGACGCCTGGTTCGTCGGCTTCACCGGGCGCCTCGTCACTGCTGTCTGGGTCGGTAATGACGACAACTCGACGATGAAGCGCGTCACCGGCGCCGGCCTGCCGGCCGAGATCTGGGGCAAGTACATGAAAGCGGCCCATGCCGGCCAGCAGCCGGTGCAGCTGCCGGGAGGGCTCTGGCAGTCTGCGCCCAAGTCGATCTTCGACAGTGGCGAGCCGGTCGCCGGCGTCGCGCCGTCGCCGCGGACCCAGCAGGCCGCCACCGGCGACCGCGCCTGGACGCCGCCGGCGCCGCAGGAGAAGAATTTCTTCGAGCGTCTGTTCGGCGGCTGATCCATCAGGTCCCGCGCGGCTTGGCGCGGGTCGTCGGCGCTGCCGCGGAGGGATCGTCCGGCCAGGGATGGCGCGGATAGCGCCCTTTCATCTCGGCCTTCACTGCCGCCCAGGAGCCGCGCCAGAAGCCCGGCAGGTCGCGCGTCACCTGGATCGGCCGGTGCGCCGGGGAGAGCAGCTCCAGCACCAGCGGCACGCGCCCGCCTGCGAGCGAAGGGTGCTGCGCCAGCCCGTAGAGCTCCTGCACCCGGACGGAGATCGTCGGCCCGGCCTCGGCGCCATAGTCGACCGCGAGCTGCGAGCCGGTCGGCGCTGCAAAATGCGTCGGCGCCTCCACCTCGAGCCGGCGCTTCAGCTCCCAGGGCAGCAGGGTCGAGAGAGCTGCGTCGAGATCGCTCGGCGTGATCGCCGAGAGCGAGTTTCGCCCGACAATGTGCGGCGCGAGCCAGTCCGCGGCGGTCTCGGCGAGCCCACTATCGGACAGGTCTGGCCAGCCGGCATCCTCGCCTTCGGCCGCACGCAGGAAGGCGATGCGCTCGCGCAATTGCGCCTGCGCCTTGCTCCAGGTCAGCGCATCGATGCCGAGCGCGGCGATCCCCTTCGCCAGCACCTCGGCATTCTCCGGAGAGGCCTCGACCGGCAGTGGCCGTTCGGCCAGCACCAGCGCCCCGTATTTGCGCGCCGCCCGGGCTCGCAGCGCCCGTGCCTGCCGGTCGAACACGGTCTCGTTGCGCTCTGACAGGCCGATCCGGATCAGGCCGGAGGCGGCGAGCGCGGCGATCTCGTTTTCGCTGATCGCGGCGGCGCTGAGGATGCGGGCCTGCTGGGCGCTTCCGGTCATCTCGCCGACGACGAGATAGGGCTCGCGCGCCAGCCTCTGGCCGGGTTCGAGAGCCGCGCCGCGGCCATTGGCCAGCAGATATTGCCCGGAGCCGGGCTGGCGCGCCTTGGCGACGCGATCAGGGAAGGCGAGGGCCAAAAGGAAACCGGGCGAGAGCGCTTGCTCCGCGCCTGCCGGCGTCCTGCTTGCCGCCTGCCGGGCCCAGCCCTCCGCGAGGCGGCGCATGTCGCCGGCACGGCCGCCGCGCTCGCGTCCGAAACGCTCCAGTCGCTCAGCGAGGTCGATCGTATCACCGCCGAGCCCGCGCTCGACCAGCAGTGCCGCCAGCAAGGCCGCAGGCCCAGCCTGGCGAGAATGTGCTGCGCCGACACACATATGCGCGAGCCGTGGTGGTAGCGGCAGCGCCTGCAAGGCCTTGCCGCCATCGGTGATGCGGCCGTCCGGATCGAGCGCATCGAGATCATTGAGCAGCGCCCGCGCCTCCTTCAGCGCCGGGGCCGGCGGCGGATCGAGGAAGGTGAGCGAGGCCGGATCGGATACGCCCCAGGCGGCGCAGTCGAGCAGGAGCGGGGCGAGATCGGCCGAGAGGATCTCCGGCCGGGCAAAGGCTTCGAGCGCGCCGTTGCCCGCCTCTTCCCAAAGGCGGTAGCAGATGCCGGGCTCGGTGCGGCCGGCGCGGCCGCGGCGCTGGTCGGACGCCGCCCGGCTGGCCCGCTGGGTGACGAGGCGGGTCACGCCGATATCGGGCTCGTAGAGCGGCACGCGGGCGAGACCGGAATCGATGACGACGCGCACGCCCTCGATCGTCAGCGAGGTCTCAGCGATCGACGTGGCGAGCACGACCTTACGTCTGCCTTTCGGCGCGGGCAGCACGGCGCGGTCCTGTTCCGACTGGTCGAGCGCGCCATAGAGTGGTGCGATCTCAACTGAGGAATCGCGGACCTTCTCGCGCAGGCGCTCCTCGATGCGCCGGATCTCACCCTGGCCTGGCAGGAAGACGAGCAGGGAGCCGGCCTGCTCGTTCAGCGCCTGCAGGACGGCTTCCGTGACCTGGTCCTCGATCCGCTTCAGCGGGTCGCGGCCGAGATAGCGCGTCTCGACCGGATAGGCACGGCCCTCGCTCTCGATCACCGGGGCGTCGCCAAGGAGTCTGGCGACACGCGCGCCGTCCAGCGTCGCCGACATCACGAGGATGCGCAGATCCTCGCGCAGGCCTGCCTGCGCATCGAGCGCCAGGGCCAGCCCGAAGTCGGCATCGAGTGAGCGCTCGTGGAATTCGTCGAACAGCACGGCGGCGATGCCGTCGAGCGTGGGATCGTCGAGGATCATCCGGGCGAAGACGCCTTCGGTGACGACCTCGATCCGCGTCTTCGGGCCGATCTTCGAGCCGAGCCGCACGCGCAGGCCTACCGTCTCGCCGACACGCTCGCCGAGCGTCTGCGCCATGCGATTGGCCGCGCCGCGCGCTGCGAGGCGCCGCGGCTCCAGCACGATCAGTTTGCCGCCGCTGGTCCAGGGCTCGCCCAGCAGAGCGAGGGGCACGCGCGTTGTCTTGCCGGCGCCGGGCGGCGCGACGAGCACGGCATTCGGTCGCTTGCGCAGCGAGCTGGCGAGAGCGTCGAGAACCGCGTCGATCGGAAGAGCTGTGTCGAAGGCGCGCATCAGCTTGCGATGTGGCGCAGGCGGCATGACTGCGCAAGCCAGCTCAGGCGGCCTGCTTCAATCCAACCTCGAACGGCGTCATGCTGACCGCACCCGCTTTTGCCGAAACCAGCGTGTTGCAGGGCAGCGCCTGCCAGCAGTCGCGGGCGGCATCGACCGGCTCGGAGGCGATGATCACCGCATCGCCACGATCGCAGAGATAAAGCGTCGGCGGCTTTGAGTCGGAGGACCAGCGCACCGCATGGATTGTCTCGCCATCGGCGAGGGCGGCGGCGCAGCGCAGGGGCTCGCGCACCCCGGCCTCCTGCATCAGCGCCAGCGCGTCACCGAGCGCTCCGGCGAGGGCCTCGCCGGGAGAGGCGCCTTCGGCGATGCGCGCCAGTGCCAGCAGGAACAGCGCCTCGGAATCGGTTGTGCCGACGCGGGCGTCATAGAGGCCGTCCGGAATCAGGCTCTCCAACCTGCGCCTGATCAGCGCGTAGCCGCCGATCTGGCCGTTGTGCATGAAGAGATGCCGGCCATGGACGAAGGGGTGGCAGTTCGCCCGCGTCGTCGCCGTGCCGGTCGCGGCGCGCACATGCGCGAAGAACAGATGCGAGCGCACGAGGCGCGCGATCGAGAGCAGGTTCTCGTCAGACCAGGCCGGCCTGATCTCGCGATACTGGCCGGGCTCCTCCCGCTCGCCATACCAGCCGACGCCGAAGCCGTCGCCATTGGTGCCGGTCTTGGCCTCCTCGGCGTGCAGCGACTGGTGGATCAGCGAATGGCAGGGCGAGGCGATGAAGTCCTCGAGGAAGACGGGGGCGCCTGCATAGGCGAGGAAACGGCACATGGTGGTCCCGAATCAGGTGCGGGCGGGACGCCGCAAGAGAAGATTATTCCACGAGAATGAATGCAGGCATAACGATTCATCTCTCGCCCGCTCATCCGGGTCTCCTTCGTTGGAGAACAGCGGCTGCAGTGCGAGCGAGCCTGTGTCGTTGCGAGCCGCATAGCCTTGATATAACCGTCGCGGCGATGGGTGGCGACGACGTCCCGCGGCAAGCGGGTGGGGAAGGGGCCGATTTTCATGCTGACGAAGCTCGCCGGCGCTACGTTCCTATTCGCCCTGGCTCCGCAAGTCGCCTTCGCCGCTGGCGACATCGGCGGCGCGAGCATGGGAGTCGCCTGGGCCCTGCCCTTCGCCGGCATGCTGCTCTCGATCGCGCTCGGCCCGGTGCTGTTCCCGCATTTCTGGGAGCTGAACTACGGCAAGTTCGCAGCCTTCTGGGCCGTGCTGGTGGTGGTGCCGCTCGTGCTGTTCCGCAGCCTCGATCCCGCGCTCGGCGCGCTGCTGCACACCGGGCTGCTCGACTACATCCCCTTCATCATCCTGCTCTTTGCGCTGTTCACTATCGCCGGTGGCATCCTGATCACCGGCAACCTGCACGGGACGCCGCTGACGAACACCGTGCTGCTCGCGATCGGCACGCTGATGGCGAGCTTCGTCGGCACCACCGGCGCCTCGATCATCATGATCCGCCCGGTTCTGCGCGCGAACGACAACCGGCGCCATAACGTTCATGTCGTCGTCTTCTTCATCTTCCTGGTCTCGAATATCGGGGGATCGCTGACGCCGCTCGGCGACCCGCCGCTCTTCCTCGGCTTCCTGCGCGGCGTCTCCTTCTTCTGGACGACCACGCATCTCCTGCCGGAGACGCTGTTCGCGGTTGCGGTCCTGCTTGCTGTATTCTTCGCGCTCGACAGCTGGTTCTTCCGCAAGGAGGAGACCTATCCGCCGCTGCGCGATCCGACGCCGGACCGCGCCATCAAGCTGTTCGGTAAGGTCAATCTCCTCCTGCTCGTTGGCGTCATCCTCGCCATCCTGATGTCGGCGAACTGGAAGCCGGGCGTCGCCTTCACCATCCATGGCGTCGCCGTCGAATGGCAGAATCTGGCGCGCGATCTTGTCCTGCTCGTGCTGGCAGGCCTGTCGCTCGCCTTGACGCCGAAGCCGGTGCGCGCCGGCAACGAGTTCAGCTGGGGACCGATCAAGGAGGTCGCCAAGCTCTTCGCTGGCATCTTCGCCTGCATCATCCCGGTGTTGGCCATGCTCCAGGCCGGACGCAACGGCGCTTTCGCGCCGCTCGTCGCGCTCGTCAGCAACGCCGATGGCAGCGCCAACAATGTCGCCTATTTCTGGCTGACCGGTGCGCTCTCCTCCTTCCTCGACAACGCCCCGACCTATCTCGTCTTCTTCGAGCTCGCTGGCGGCGATCCCAAGGCGCTGATGACGACCGGAGCGCTGACGTTGACCGCGATCTCGGCTGGAGCTGTCTTCATGGGCGCCAACTCCTATATCGGCAACGCCCCGAACTTCATGGTCTATGCCATCGCCAAGGACCGGAAGGTCGCGATGCCCAGCTTCTTCGGCTACATGCTCTGGTCCGGCGCGATCCTGATCCCGCTCTTCCTGCTTGAGACGCTGATCTTCTTCCGCTGACAGTCCGTGCCGCCGCCTCGACAGGCTGGCAGGGGCGACATAAACCGGCGGCCACCGACCGAGAGCCGCCGAACCATGCCCCTCCGCCCCGATACGCTGGCGATGACCGCCGTGCTCGCCATGCTGACGGCGCTCGGCCCGCTCTCGACCGACTTCTACCTGCCCTCGCTGCCCGAGATTGCGCGGGTGATGGGAACGGATTTTGCCGGCGCGCAGGCGACGCTCTCGGCTTTCCTGTTCGGCTATGCCGCGGGCCAGATCATCTGGGGGCCGCTCTCGGACCGGCTCGGCCGCAGGCCGGTGCTGATGATCGGTCTCGGCCTGTTCATCGCGACCACGCTCGCCTGCGCTTTCGCGCCATCGATCGAGGCGCTGATCGGCGCCCGCTTCGCCCAGGCACTTGGCGCATCGGGCCCGATCGTGCTCGGCCGCGCCATGGTGCGCGATCTCTATGAGGGGCCGCGTGCCGGCCGCGAGCTCGCCCGTATGGGCATGATCATGGGTCTCGTCCCGGCGATCGCGCCGGTGATCGGCGGCGTGCTGCAAAACGCCTTCGGCTGGCGCTCGACCTTCCTGGCCTCGCTCGTCTTTGCGCTCGCCATGCTCGCCATCATCGTGACGATCATGCCGGAGACACTGCGTCAGCGTTCACCCGAGCGTCTTTCCCCGTTCGCGATCGTCCGCGGCTATCGGTTGCTGCTGCAGAACCCGGCTTACCGGGTCTACGTCGCCCTGACCGCGCTCGCCTATGCCGGGCTCTTCGCCTTCATCTCGGGGTCCTCCTTCGTGCTGATGGGCGTTTACGGCCTGTCGGCGCCGGCCTATGGGCTCTCCTTCGGTTGTGCCGTACTCGGCTTCATCCTCGGGACGATCATCGCGCAGCGCCTGGTCGGACGGCGCGGACTCGATGGCGTGATCGCGCTCGGCGTCGCCTGCCTCGCCGCGGGCGGGCTCGCCATGCTGGTTTGCGTTGCGGTCGGTTTCGGCGGGCCGTTCGGCGTCATCGGTCCGATGGCGCTCTATGCCTGCGGCATCGGCCTGACCATGCCGCAGGCCCAGGCTGCGGCGATGATGCCGTTCCCCGAGCGGGCAGGCGCGGCCTCGTCCCTGACCGGCTTGTGCCAGATGCTGCTCGCGGCCTGCGTCGGCCTGTTCGTTGGCCATCTGCTGAAAGGCAGCGCGTTGCCTCTGCCAGCCGTCATGTCGGTGATCGGCGTGGCGACACTCATCCTTTTTCACGCCAGCGCGGCGATCCGCGGCAAGGCCTGAGGGTCAGTTCCCCATCCGGTCGCGCCATTGCCGCTCGCCCTGCAGGCAGGAGAGGCGCGATGCCGGGGCCTGCTGTGCCTT